>NZ_BAAABI010000001.1:0-416170 GCF_054785215.1 Lapidilactobacillus salsurivasis
CATTTTCTTCCGATGCAAGCATCTTCCGTAAATGTCGAAACTCGTTCGACTTGCATGTATTAGGCACGCCGCCAGCGTTCATCCTGAGCCAGGATCAAACTCTCATATAAAAGTTTGAGTTAGACTCAATTTTAAATCCATTAACTAGCGAATTGACTTCGCAAATGTTCTTTGTAGATAACGACCGAAATCGTTATCGACCCTGCACATTTATCGAAACTTTGTTCAGTTTTCAAAGGTCTACCTTGTCGCAAAAGCAACTTTTATATCTTAGCACGCGGTCAATTCCTTGTCAACAACTTTTTCAGAAAAGGTTGTTAGAACAATGAATGAAGCGCTTCGATAATCGCTATTTCGCAACAAAAACTATCTTATCAATTTCCAGCTGATTCGTCAACACTTATTTTTTAGCCGCAAATACGAACTTAAATGGCTCCTTTTGAAATTAAGTTCGTCAATAGCCGGCGCCGGATTATTTGCCTCACGTTACCCACTAAAAGATTGCTTGATTCCTGAACAATAAAAAAGATTTACCACCAAAATCGGTGATAAATCTTTTTTGTTTTTTCTGAAAATAGAGCATTCAGGCGCAAAACCGCCCTTAAATCATGCTTTACTCTGCGGTAGGCCGCATCGTTGGGAAGAGTAACACGTCACGGATCGATGGCGCGTCAGTCAAGAGCATCACTAAACGATCAATACCAATTCCTAATCCGCCTGTTGGTGGCATGCCGTATTCCAACGCCTCAATGAAGTCGTAGTCGACGCCATGCGCCTCGTCATTACCGGCCTCGTGTTCTGCTTCCTGGGCTTCAAAGCGGGCCCGTTGATCGATTGGATCGTTCAATTCGGAGAAGGCGTTGGCATATTCCGTGCCTAAAATAAAGAGCTCAAACCGATCCGTAAAGCGGGGATCGTCAACGTTCTTCTTCGCTAATGGTGAGACTTCGATTGGGTGACCATAAACGAAAGTCGGGGTCTGCAAGGTCTCTTCCACGAACTGTTCGAAGAATTCATTGATAATATGACCAACTTCCCAATAAGCCTCATAGTGGACATGATGCTCGTCAGCCACTTGGCGAGCCTGCGCTAGAGTCATCGGTTGCCAGAAATCGACCCCGGTTTGATTCTTGATCGCATCAACCATATGAATACGGTCAAAAGGTTGATCCAAATTAACTGCCTGGCCCTGATACGTAAACTTGCCACTACCCAAAACTTTTTGCGCCGCGTAACGGAAAATTCCTTCAGTTTCGTCCATGACATCACGGAAATCGAAATAAGCCGCGTAAGTCTCCAACATCGTGAACTCAGGGTTGTGGCGGGTATCGATTCCTTCATTACGATAGACCCGACCGATTTCATAAACGCGTTCCATGCCCCCAACAAT
This sequence comes from Lapidilactobacillus salsurivasis, assembly GCF_054785215.1. Taxonomy (NCBI): domain Bacteria; kingdom Bacillati; phylum Bacillota; class Bacilli; order Lactobacillales; family Lactobacillaceae; genus Lapidilactobacillus; species Lapidilactobacillus salsurivasis. The sequence continues at coordinate 1,391 of NZ_BAAABI010000001.1, forward strand.
CAGCCGCTTCAGCTGTAATTCAAGGGCGATCCGCAAATAAAGGTCAATATCTAGCGCGTTGTGATGGGTAATGAATGGCCGGGCATTGGCGCCACCAACCTGCACGTGCAAAGATGAGGTTTCAACTTCGGTAAACTGATGATTATCCAAATATTCCCGCACAGCTTTAATGATTTTACTCCGCTTGATGAACCGGTCGAAACTATCCTCGTTGGCGATCAGGTCCAAATAACGTTGCCGATAGATCTGCTCAACATTGCTGAGTCCATGATACTTATCGGGTAACGGACGGAGGGCCTTGGTCAAAAAGGTCACGTGACTTGCCTTGATCGTCAATTCGCCGGTATCGGTTTTCATGACTTCACCGGTCACGCCAAGAAAGTCGCCTAAATCCGCCTTCTTGAAAATTTGGTAGTTCTCTTCACCCACAACATCTTTGCGGACATAGATTTGGATCCGGCCACTCCGATCGCGCAGATCCGCGAAGCCAACCTTACCTTTACCACGTTTAGAGACCATGCGCCCAGCGATCGTCACTACCGGAACTTCTGCCTCCAACGTTTCTTTGGCGGTGTCGCCAAACTCGGTGTGCAGTTGTTCAGCCAAGTGACTCCGTTTGAAGGCCGTGCCAAAAGGATCGATTCCCTGTTCCCTTAAGGCCTCCATTTTCTCCCGCCGTACGACCAATTGATCATTCATTTCCTTATCGGCTTTGCTAAGCTTATTTCCCTGATTTGCCACTGATACTACCTCTCTCTATCCTTATTGCGCCGCTTTTTCGGCTTCTCTTGCTTCATAACTAACAACGAAATCATCAAAAATCCGATCGACTTCCGCCTGGGTCAAAACTTCATTTACGGCCGCCTTGGTTTTGGCGGCCCGGGGGATCCCCTTCAAATAATAGGCAGCCTGTTGGCGGAATTCGGGAACCGCGATCTGCTCACCTTTAAGCGCGACCAACCGGGCCAACTGTTCCTTAGCCGTCGCAATCTTTTCCCGGGGTGTCGGTTCCGGTAATAATTCACCACTAGCCAAATAATGCTCGATCGCCCGCAGCACCCAAGGATTTCCTAGCGCCGCACGCCCGACCATGACCGCGTCACAGCCAACTTCATCTAACATTCTTTTGGCATCTTCGGGGGTACGGACATCGCCGTTGCCCATGAACGGGATCGTCAAATGCTGCCGCACTTCCGCCAAAATATGCCAATCGGCGTGCCCCATGTAAAGCTGCTTCCGGGTTCGCCCGTGCATCGCCAAGGCCGCTGCCCCAGCCCGCTCAACCGCCTGGGCGTTTTTGACCGCATAAATGTGATCATCATCCCAACCTGTTCGCATCTTGACCGTGACCGGTTTGTCAACGGCGGCCACGACAGCTGCCACCATCTCATAAACTTTGTCCGGGTCCAATAACCACTTGGCCCCGGCGTCTGTTTTCGTGACTTTGGGAACCGGGCAGCCCAAGTTGATATCAATGATATCCGCCTTGGTATTCTGATCAATAAACTTCGCCGCATTGACCAAGGTTTCCTTCGTGCCACCAAAAATCTGAATACTGATGGGATGTTCTTGCGGATCCACGAACAACATATCCAATGTTTTCTGATTGTGATACATGATGCCGCGGTCGCTGATCATTTCGCAAACAACCAAGCCCGCGCCGAACTCTTTGGCAACCATTCGAAACGCCGAGTTGGTGATCCCCGCCATTGGGGCGACAACAACTTGGTTAGGAATCGTCACATTTCCGATCTGCCATTCCATTACTTTTAACGCTCCTAATCTAGATTCGCTTAATCTTAGCAAAAAAACCAGGGTGAACGCAACCTCACCCTCGAAAAAAGGCTAAAATCCAAGCATTAACTTCGCCAGAACCAACTGATCGCCAATTTACTTTCGAGAAAGACTCATTTACCAACGCAAAGCAGTCCGGTTAATTGACAATTACTTTGATGACGTCTTTGCTGCAATGATTTGTCGTAGTTCGGTTTCGCTAAACTGATAGTGGGCCCCGCAAAACTTACAAACCGCTTCAGCGCCATGATCTTCGGTGATCATCGCTTGTAATTCGCTAGATGATAGCGTCGCCAAGGCTCGACTGAAACGGTCCTTGCTACAATCACAGTGGAAACTAACCGGCATCTCAGCCAACACCTTGATCGGCGTCACGCCAAAAATCTGCTGTAACAATTGCGTTGGTGTTTGTCCCTGGCGTAGAAGATCGGAAACTAGCGGCAATTGTTGCAACCTGCTTTCCAACGCCGCCAATTGTTCCGCCGTCGCCGCGGGCAAAGTCTGGATCAGAAAGCCACCAGCCACTGCCACACTGCCGTCGGGATCAACAAAGACCGATAACCCCATGGCCGACGGGATTTGTTCTGACTTGGCCAGATAATACGTAAAATCTTCGGCAATTTCGCCCGAAACCAAGGGTACTTGCCCGGTGAAAGGTTCCTTCAACCCAAGATCTTTGGTCACGCTTAATGATCCCTGGGTACCGACCGCCCGACGCACATCGATTTTGCCTAATGGCGTCGCGGGCAAATTGACCTGGGGATGGCTAAGGTACCCCTTCACTTGCCCCTTGGCGTTGCCATCCGCCACGATCATGCCCACGGGACCGTCGCCTTGGATCCGAACCGTCATTGTCTCAGGTTCTTTGAGCAAGGCGCTACTCAGCAACAACGTGCCCGTCAAGGTCCGCCCCAAGGCAGCGGTCGCAGCGGGCCAAGTATCGTGACGCCGCTGAGCCGAACCGACTAAGGCGCTGGCATCAACCGCCAACATTCGAAAGGCGCCGTCAGTGGTAATTGCTTTGATAAGATGATCTGCCAATTCAATCCCTCATTTCTGAAAACTCTAACTTAGTATATTAGCGTATTTTCACAAAAAATACCAGTCAACTCGATTCATTCATTTTTCACAGAATGCTAGCAACTGCAAATGGATCGCCCAGAACCGGCCGATCAAAAAAGCCTGAATGTTGCCATTCAGGCTTCAAACGAAAACTATTTAGGCTCATCTTGCTTTGAGTCAGCATTCTTATCTGCTGTCTGATCACTTTCACTGCTTGGATCAGAGCTTGTAGTTGCCGTAGCTGAGTCAGCGGGTTTCGCCGGTTCAGACTGAGCGGCCGCCTCGGTATGAGGCTCGGTCGGCTCCTGCTCTGCAGCCGGTGTGTCCTGCTTAGGCTGATCGGTTTCACTCTTCGCTGATTGGTCCGCTTGGTCGGCCGCTTTCGCGTCGCCGTCCTTCGGCTGATCCGCGCTCTCTGACTGATCAGATTGCGCGTCCTTTTGCTCCAAGGCACGCTTGGCTTCTTCAAACGTCTGCGCGTGCTCGCTAGGATACAAATTGCTATCCCGTTCCGGCATCTTGCCATCGTTGAACAAACTAAGAATTTCCTTTTCATCCAAGGTTTCATACTTAAGCAACGCTTCAGCAATCAGCTTATGTTGTTCATGATGGCTGCTGATGATCTCGCGCGCCTCATCATGAGCCGCGTTAATGATCTCGCGCACTTCATCGTCAATCGCCGCCGCTGTTGTTTCCGAGTATGGTGGTCGTTGGCCGTATTCGGCACCAACGAATGGCTGACCTTCGCTTTCCAAGGCAACCGTCCCTAAACGGTCAGTCATCCCATATTGAGTGACCATCCCGCGGGCGATTTGGGTTGCCTGCTCGAAGTCATTCGACGCACCGGTCGATAGCGAGTTGAAAATCAACTCTTCCGCCGTCCGGCCACCCATTAAACCAACGATTTGCTCGTTCAATTCCTTCTTCGTCAAAAGGAACTGATCATCACGCGGCAACATGATCGCATAACCACCAGCGCGGCCACGCGGCACGATCGTCACCTTACGAACGACCCTGGAATCGCTCAACACTAACCCAACCAAAGCATGGCCGGCTTCGTGGTAAGCCACCATCGTGCGTTCTTTCGTACTGATGACCCGGTCCCGTTTCGCCGGTCCCGCGATCACCCGATCTTCGGCTTCATCAACATCGGCAGCATCGATCTTGGTCTTATTCCGCCGCGCAGCAACTAAGGCAGCTTCGTTCAGAACGTTTTCCAAATCGGCCCCGACAAAACCTGGTGTTTGTTGGGCAATCACTTTCAAGTCAACATCATCGGCCAATGGTTTATTCTTGGCATGAACTTTCAAGATGGCTTCGCGACCCTTTACGTCAGGACGCCCGACCAAAATCTTCCGGTCAAAACGACCAGGACGTAGTAAGGCCGGATCCAAAACATCAGAACGGTTCGTGGCCGCGATGACGATGACGCCTTCATTGCCGGTAAACCCGTCCATTTCAACCAGTAATTGGTTCAAGGTTTGTTCCCGCTCATCATGACCGCCACCCATGCCGGCGCCACGTTGACGACCGACAGCATCGATTTCATCAATAAAGATGATTGCTGGCGCATTCTTTTTGGCGTTATCAAACAGATCCCGCACTCGTGAAGCCCCAACACCGACGAACATTTCGACGAAATCAGAACCAGAGATCGAGAAGAACGGCACGCCTGCTTCGCCAGCAACCGCGCGGGCAAGTAATGTTTTACCAGTACCCGGAGGCCCCTCAAGCAGAACACCCTTGGGAATTCGTGCTCCTAAGGCGCTGAACTTCTTCGGGTTCTTCAGAAATTCAACAACTTCGACCAACTCTTGTTTCTCTTCTTCAGCGCCAGCGACATCAGAGAAACGAACTTTGTTTTTCTGGGGGTCTTCTGGTTTAGCCTTAGACTTGCCAAAACTCATGACGCCACGGCCATTGCCGCCACCGCCGCCACCTTGGCCAGCTTGATTCATCATGAAATAGAAGAAAACGAAGAGCAAAATCGTTGGGAGCAGCATGAAGAGCGAACTGATCCAAACACTGGATTGTGACTCTTCTTGGGCGTGCATCGTCACACCCTCACTTTGCGCCAATTCAGTGATTTGCTTCAACGACCCATCATTAGGCAGTAAAGATGTCGTAAAGCCAGTAACCACAGTCGAGGTTGTGCCACCAAAAAGCGCACCACTTGATGCTTTCTTGGTAATCGGCTTGCTATACTCGCCACGGATCGAGTAGACCCCATTGGCAGGTTGAACTGTGAACTCTTTGACTTTATTTGACTTCAATTCTGTCACGAACTTGGTCGTGCTGACATTTTGGGTATTGCCACTGTTCCCGCGATTAAAGAAGAAACTGATCCCCGCAACGATGGCAACAAACATCAAAATGTAAAACAAACCGCTATTTAATAGGCGATTACGGTTATTTTTCATTTATGACCTCCTGAATAAATCGATTGATTGAGCATAATCGAATGCTGTAATCATACCATATTTGACCATTTTTGACCAATAACTAAGACCTTGATTTGTCCAAAAAATCAAGAATAGATGATTGGCTTCAGAACGCCCACATAAGGCAGATTACGATACTGATTCTTGTAGTCAAGACCATAGCCGACCAGAAACTCATCGGGAACGAGCACGCCGGTATAATCGACATGAACATTGATCAAACGGCGCGCTGGCTTATCAAGAAATGAGCAGATCTTGATCGAGCTAGCGCCGCGCGTCTTCAACAACTTGATCAGCGCTTCCAAGGTCCGACCAGTATCAATGATATCTTCCACAATGATCAAATCACGACCGTTGACAGGAATATCTAAGTCTTTCAAGATCCGGACTTCGCCACTGGACTCGAAAGCATCACCATAGCTGGATACATCCATAAATTCGATTTCCGCTGGCGCATCATAAGCGCGAATCAGATCCGTCATAAAGACCACCGCGCCTTTCAAGATGCAAATGAAAATCGGCACCTTTCCAACATAATCAGTTTGGATCTCTTTACCAAGTCGAGCAACTGCTTCCTGGATCTCCCCCTGGGAAACAATGACCTTTTCAATATCTTCGCGCATCTCGTTCTCCTTAAAATGGGTATTTGTTTTGGCTACTGATCGTGTCGCCACAATACATAAATGATTTTAGCAGTTTCTGGGGCTTTCGACAATTTATAATTGAAGATATTCTCAACCCAGACGATTTTATTGGCCGCTGTCAACAGCCAAAGCTGCGCACGGCGGTCCAAAGGAACCTTCGCGTCGATCAAACGCCGCCGTAATTTCTGATGCTGACCTTGAGCCAACTCTAAGCAATCGCCGGGCTGGGAATACCGCCACCACAAGGTTGTGGTCGCTGGGGGCACTTGGATAATCGCCTGATGTGAGCCGGCTAGATCAATATCGACGTCGGGTCTGGAAGTAAAAGCGCCCAACGCCCCACCGGCAACCTGGATCCACTGATCTAGTGGTAGTGCTTGCCCAGTTGGCGCCGCCTGACTTGCGGCGGCCGCGGTCGTGCCAGGCGCCACTGGGTCCGTTGGCGTTAAAATCCTGAACTTCTGGTAAGACTGCTGCAACTGCCACCCTTGTCCCAGATCCACCTGATGATGACCTTGAGCCGCCTGGGTCAGCCGCGTTAATGCTTGCAGCACCCCTTGCTTGAGCCGCGGTCGCTGTGGAAAATACCGTTGCCAGAAAGCTTGCCAAACCATCTGCGCCGCCGTTGGAGACAAGCCAGTCAACGCTGGCGGCAATTGACCGCGTAAGCCAGTTTCCGTCAGCATGACCGCCATGGCATCAATCACGCTGGCTGTGGTCTGGGCAGCCAGTTCCCGCAGCGCGACTAATTCCGTCGCAAAGCGGCTGCCATGAGCCAATAATTGGTTGTTTTCTCGCTTCAACTCTGGAACTACCGTAAGCCGCAACCGGTTCCGTTGCGTAAACATGGTTTGATTGGTGCCATCTTCAATATGCGTCAACTTGCCGGCCTGCGCGTATGCCCGAATTTCCGCCTTGCTAAAGGGCAACATGGGCCGTAATAAGAGCCCACCGGCAAAGGGCATCTGCGGTTGCAGCCCGGGCATTTCGGCCACACCACCGCTGCGAATCAATTGCAGCAAGATCGACTCGAACAAATCGTCCTGATGATGAGCCGTCAGTAATACCGGATGATCCTCTGCCGCTAAAGTTGCAGTCAAGAATTGGTAACGGGCCGCCCGGGCATTGGCCTCGGTCACTGGCGTTGATTTTTCACGCTGCCAGCGACCTGTGACCAACGGCAAGTGGCGCTGTTGGGCAAACTGTTGCACAAAAGCCGCTTCATGCTCGCTGTCGGCGCGCAACTGATGATTGAAGTACGCCAATTTCAGGTGGGGCCGTTGAGCCGCGGGCAAGGAGCGCAACAATTCAACCAATACCACCGAATCAACCCCACCGGAAAAGGCCACCACAACCGATGGTAGCGGCGATAACTTCGCCGTCATCGTTGCCCAATGGCGCGCAAACCGAGTTGACAATGATGCTTGCAATGAACCGCTCCCCTTCTCTTCGTTTTCACTGTAATCAAAAAAGGTAAAAACAAGTCGACCTTGATCCGCCAAAATAGCGGGGCACGTCTTATCTTTACCCATTACATCCTGATTAGCTCCGGCGACCGCCACGGCCACCACGTTTGCCCTCAGTATTACGTTTGATCGCAGTCAGGCGATCTTCGCTGTCTTTCAAGAAACCAGACAACATACTATCGAAATCCTGATGGCCTGGATGACCACCATTGTTATTATTGTTGTTCCGACGCCAATTATTGTTGCTACCTTCTGATTCATGTCGCTCACGGCGCGGCCGATCATGATGGACCGGCTTCGCGTGGGTGGCGGCGGCAGGTTGTTCCTCACTAGCCTGCTTGATCGATAGACCAATCTTTCCGTTCTGTTCTGAAACAACCTTTACTGTCACAACATCGCCAACGCTCAACACGTCATGAATATCTTTAACATATTGATTAGAGATCTCACTGATATGAACCAGCCCGCTTTTACCAGAACCTAGATCGACGAATGCTCCGAAGTTGGTGATCCCAGTTACCTTACCAGTAACTTTCGACCCAATTTCAACTGCCATATACCCCAAAATCCTCCTTGGATACCACTTATTGTTATCTTAGTATACCACCGAACAAATCCATTTAAAACTAATTTTTGGGATTTGACGACGTGGTCTGTCCTTCGTTATCAGGCAATGTGAAAATAACCTCGCCTTTTTTCGAATAATCATATTTATAGCGGATCAGCTTATCCAAATAGTCAGCATCGTGTAACTGATCGACCTGGATCTGCAAATCCTCCTGCTGCTGCTGTGCCTTCTTCAGCTTCTGCTGTTGCACTGCAATATTCGCCTGTAAAGTCCGCTGGGTCCGCTGCGAACGCAACCACTGATTACCCAGCAAAGCTGCGAATATCAGCACCAGCACGCCTAAAAACAGCAGGCGCCGGCGATGGACCCGGCGAACGAAACGTTGATGTTTGGCCAACGCTTCTTGTTCCTGTTGTTCCTGAATATACTGATTATTGAGATTGGTGATTTTCGAATCAAAGCGACGTTTTGGTGCTTCCATGTGCTCACTCCCTCAGACCACAGTGCGACGACATCTACCTTTGAGTATAGCATACGCCGGACGAAAAGTTGCGCCCGATCCGCCAAAAAACTGAAAAACCACAGCATCAACCTTAAACCTGCTCAGATTGAAATCTAGACCCGCGGTGTGTCGCTGATGACCGTATACATTTCTTCCGCATCAGCCTTTTTAGTGGTCTCGACGATGCGGGTCACTTGGACGACCAGGGTCTTGTTGCCAAACAACAAGCTAAGTTCATCGCCAATTCCCACGTCGCTGGATGATTTAGCCACTTTACCATTGATCGTGATTCGCCCTTTATCGGCAATCTCCTTAGCAACTGTCCGTCGTTTGATCAGACGAGAAACCTTTAAATATTTATCAAGACGCATGTTGATCGACTCCTTTATTTTTCAGTAAAACTGTTTTTTGCACTGCTTCGAGAAATTTGATGAGATCCGCCACCCACTTAGCCGCTGGTGGTAACGGTCGGTCTAGTTGAATCGTGATTTGATAGCACTTGGTCTCCGTGATTTTAACATCCACATGGTAATTCAAGACCGCGAACGTGGCGAATAGTTCCTCACCATTTAACCGCTTGGTCCCCGCTGGACTAAAGGTCACGATGACTTTGCGACCATCTTGTTTGATCGTTTGCAGCAACAACCGATCGGACAGCATTTTCAAATGACCGATCAGCAATAAGTTGGCCACTGGCTCCGGATAATCACCGAACCGGTCAATCAAGTCAGCTTGGATCTCCGCTAATTCGTCGGTTGACTCCACCTGACGGATCCGCTTATACAGCTCGATCTTCTGCCGGCTATCTTCAACATAATCCTCAGGCAGATAGGCTTCCACATCCAAAACCAGTTCCGCATCTGTCTGCGGCGCAGTCGGTTGATGTTGGCGTTGCCGCACCGCCGCGTTCAACATTTGCGAATAAAGATCGAAGCCGACCGAATTGATGAACCCATGTTGCTGCTTGCCTAACAAATTACCGGCGCCACGAATTGACAAGTCGCGCATCGCGATTTTGAAGCCGGAGCCCAATTCAGTAAAGTCCTTGATTGCCTGCAAGCGTTTCTCCCCAATCTCGGTCAAAACCTTGTTCTGTTGATACATAAAATACGCGTAGGCAATCCGGCTGGAACGGCCTACTCGCCCGCGCAATTGATATAGCTGTGATAAGCCATAACGATCCGCGTTCTCCACAATCAAAGTATTGGCATTGGGCATATCGACGCCAGTTTCAATAATCGTGGTTGTTACTAGAATATCATAATCACCGTTGATAAAGTTATAAATGACGTTTTCCAATTGATTTTCAGTCATTTGCCCATGAGCGAAGGCGATCGTCGCTTCCGGGACTAAGGCTTGCAGTTGATCAACCGTCCGCTCAATGTCATCCACCCGATTGTGCAAATAGAAAACCTGCCCGTTGCGTTCGATTTCCCGCTGGATCGCCTCACGAATCGCCCCGGCGTTTTGTTCCATCACATAGGTCTGAATCGGATAGCGATTGGTTGGCGGCGTTTCGATCACCGATAGATCACGCACGCCCAACATCGACATATGCAACGTCCGCGGTATTGGCGTGGCCGTCAGCGTTAAAACATCCACCGACGCCTTCAACTGCTTCAGCTTCTCCTTGTGTTTGACGCCAAAGCGTTGTTCTTCGTCAATGATCAAAAGTCCCAAATCAGCGAAGCGGACATCTTGGGACAAGATTCGATGGGTGCCCACAACAATATCGACCTGACCATTCTTCAACCGCTTGATCGTTTCGCGATTTTCCGCCGCGGTTTGGAAGCGGGACATCATCGCCACTCTGATTGGGAAATCGGTAAACCGATCCTTCATCGTGTCGAAATGTTGCTGCGCCAAAATCGTTGTCGGCACTAGAAAGGCCACTTGTTTGTTACTCATGACCGCCTTAAAGGCCGCGCGCAACGCGACCTCTGTTTTACCAAAACCCACATCGCCGACTAGAAGCCGATCCATTGGTTGCGCCCGCTCCATGTCGGCCTTGACCTCCGCCGTACTCCGTAATTGATCGGCCGTTTCCACATAAGGAAACTCCGATTCAAACTGCTGCTGCAAATCATCATCCGCAGCAAAAGCAAACCCCTTTTCCGCTTGGCGCTGCGCATACAACTGGATCAAGTCATCCGCGATATCCTCGATCCGACTGGCCACCTTCTGCTTAGTTTTCTGCCACTCGCTACCACCAAGCCGGTTGATCCGCGGTTCCTTACCTTCAGCCGACACATATTTGCTAACTAAATTCAGCTGATCGACGGGAATGAAGAGCTTCGCGTTATCTTGGTAAGCAATCGATAAATAATCACGATGAACCCCATCCACGGTCATGGTTTGCATGCCCTCAAACCGACCGATCCCGTGATTGACGTGAACCACGTAATCGCCAGGCTTCAGCTCGTTGTAACTCCGAAGTCGCTCGGCGTTGGCCATTGTCTGACGACGCGGTGGGGTCTTCTTCTTGATGCGATTGAACAGCTCCCGCTCCGTGAGCACCACGAGATTTGCGTCTGGCACCTCAAATCCATTTCGCAAACTGCCGGCGATCAATTGCAGTGCCTGGGGCTGGATCTGGTCCTGCTCGGTCAAAGCGATCTGAACTTCAAAATCAGCGAAGGTTTGTTGCAAGCGAATGCGGCGGCCAGCCTCGGGAATCAAGACCAGCACAGTCCGCAGTTGCTTATGCCACCGATCCATTTCGGTTTTGATCAGGGGCATTTGACTGAAGAACTGCTGGACCGTGCGGATCTGGACCTGCTCGATCCGTTCAAAGCGCAGACTGCCTAGCCCTTTTTGAAACAGGGCCAAGTGGAGCTGGCGTTGTTGGAGCTGCCGGTTGACCTCACGGAAATCTGGGCGAAACTGCTGGTCGGGCAATAAATGCTGCAAGGCCAGCTGATCCGTTTGCCAACTGGCTAATTCCGCGTCCATCGCATCGGTTTTCTCCAGTAACCGGGCATAGTCGTCAAAGACCACAAAGCCGGTTGTCGCCAAGTAAGCGCTGATGGTCGTGGTCTCTTTATATAGGAAGTCGACGAACAGGCCCGCATTCTCCGGCAAAATGCCTTCATTGAACTGCGCGATTGTCGGCGCGAAATGCTCCGTTAAGGCGGCTCGTTCCTTCTTTTTATTCTTCGGTAATGCCGCAGTGGCCTGAGTGACCGCCTGGGCCAAGGCGCGCCCGGTAGCTTGGCGGGTCGCTTGATCGGCCAGCAGATCTGTCGCTGGCAAAACCGTCAGCTCGCTTAGATTCTCGATACTGCGCTGACTGGCACTGTCGAAATAACGAATGCCATCAATTGTGTCGCCAAACAACTCCAGCCGGACCGGATCCGCGGCCATCAACGGGTAAATATCGATAATGTCCCCGCGGATCGCGAACTCCCCAGGATTGGCGACCAACTTCTCCCGCCGATAACCCATCAGTACCAATTGCTCCGGTAGTTGGGTCAGATCTAAATCCTCATCTTGGCGCAAGACCAATTTCGCCGCCGCAAAAGTTGCTGGCACAGGCAACTGATAGCGAGCCCCCGCCACCGACGTCACCACGATTCCCGGCCGCTGGCTCAACAAAAAAGCCAAGGCCTCGATCCGCAAGCTTTGAAACTCCGGCGAACTTGTCGCCCCCTGCGCAGCGATAACTTCCTCAACAGGAAAATAATAGACCTGATCGTCCCCCAATAAGGCGGTCAGATCATCGACAAATTGATTGGCGTGAAACCCATTATCGGTCACAAACAAAACCGGCGCTTGCTGGCTACGAACCATTGCCGCCAAATAAACAGCTTCCGCCGAGCCATTAAGACCGGTCACCAAGCGACGTTTTGGCGCGGCCCAATCGGTGAAATGCGTCGCCATTTTCGTTTGAGTTTGGAAATAATCGATCAGATCCACAAATGACTGCCTCCTTTGTGGTTTACCAGTAGAAATCCATCAGCGGCCAGGCTAATTTCCGGCCGCCTAATTAAATTCGTTCATCAACGCCGCAAAGTCAACATCATCCACACTCCATTTGCTAAGCGCGGTGGTGGCGCGATCCATCGTTTGTTCAATCGCGATCCGTTCATCCCCGGTGAAAGGCGACAAAACCCAATCAACCACTTTCTGCCGCTGGGGATGTTGGATCCCGATCTTGACCCGGTTGAAATGATCAGTTCCCAAAGCGCTGATAATACTCTTGATCCCGTTGTGCCCACCGGAAGCACCATGGGTCCGTAAACGTAGCTTGGCCAAGGCCAAATCAAGATCATCCTGGATCACCGCAATTTCCTCGGGATAAAACTGATAATATTGGGCCAATTGACCAACCGCCCGACCTGAATCATTCATATAAGTTAGCGGTTTGACCAGCATGATCTTTTCCGAACCAACCTTCAAGGTGCCCGTTAACGCCGAGAATTCATTCTTGCTAACTGATACCTGCAACGCTTGCGCCAACTGATCCAGCGTATCGAAACCAACATTGTGCTTGGTGTGGGCGTACTTACTACCTGGGTTGCCTAACCCAACGATCATTTTCATATTTCTCTACCTCGTCTTTCATGTTGATGACGGCCGCTGTGATCACTAACCACAAATAACCACTGCAATGATCCAGTGGCCACATCACAAAAAGCTGGCGTTTTTTAGGCAAACCCCAGTTCCGTAACAAAATTATAGCACAACTCGCCCACAAAAACAGAGTGCGGAACGCAACGGGTTGACTTTGAGCATTAACCTAGCCAGAGTTTTGGAGGCTGGTCTTTGCCTCCGGAAGTCTGGCGTAGTTAAGCGGAAAAGTCAGTTGCGTGCATCACGTTTCAATAACAGAGTGCGAGCCACCCCGGGTAGCTTCTGAGCATTAGCCTAGCAAAGATTTTGGAGGCGGAACTTGATTAATGTAGCTTGTCCGCAGCTTGCGCTGCGAAATTCGGGGTGAGCTCGCTGTGGGCGTCACTTTGAGCTTCGCAAAGCCCGCGAATCTCAAAGCTGAGCCTTATTCTAAGCGGCAAAGCCGCTAAGAATAACGACACGGCGATCTCACCCCGAATTTCTCCGCTCCAGCCGCTCAACGTTATAACAGCCGTTTGAGCACTCACGCCATCCGGCAGGCTATGGCCAATTGATGAGGAGCCACGCAATTGACGACCGTGGTTAGTGGTCACCAGCTTTAAATTGGCGACACCAGGGCAGTCTGTCTGATGAACTGGGGCAGGTTCTTGATGAAGCAACCGAATCGGTCGATTTCACCAATGATTGTCTATGAAGCAGGTAAAGATGTTCAACCAACGCAACCTGTACCAACCAGCTGATCCTAATCAGTTGGCATTGCCGTACCACCTTAAAGTGGGCCATCGTTTTGACCTCTAGCTTGCAAAACTACTTCGCCAAACCCTTCGCCTTGATTGCAGAAAGGCTCAATTCTGCCTAGCAACCAGATAGGCAGGTTAACAAGTTTCAGCACCACGATCCGCTCCAGCCGCTCAAGTTTTTGACAGTCGTTTGAGCGTTCGCGCCAACTGGCAAAGTTATGGTCAATTGCTGAGGAGCCACGCAATTGACGATCGTGGTTAGTGGTTACAATCTTCAAATTGGTGACACCAGCACAGCTTACCTGAAGAAATAAGACAAAATTGTGAATCCACTGAATCTGTTGAATCTGTCACACCTGAACCCAACCAACACACCCCCACAGCAATCAGGCTCAAATATCAATGCGCCATCAAAGTTGATTTCAAATAACTGCAGGCCCGAATGATAGGAGCAGGTCGATGACTGTTTCTTGGTAATTTGAATAAGTCGTTCTATTCCACTTATCGCGCGAGAATCGGTATAATGTGGGTGAATGTGCGGTTTGGGCCAACAGAAATAGCTATACAGGTAAGGAGGTGGCGGGTCAGTTTGTTGATACAGCGACAATAAAGTGTACTAACCAAACTGTGAAATTTTACTGAAAACGTTTTCTGATTATCTTTTATATTTTTCACCAGAGCTGAAACATTGTGATAGCAATAACGGAAACCGCCATTTAATCTTTTTCATGATTGTGGGTAATTTTCTCTACCAAACAGTCGTAAATGTGTTATACTTACAAAGTAAATACGTTCACACACGAAAGGATGAATTATACATGTCAAACGCAAAGATCAAAGAACGCCAAAAAGTATTGCTGGTCGGCGACGGTGCTGTCGGCTCTAGTTATGCTTACGCGTTAGTATTACAAGGAATCGCCCAAGAAATCGGAATTGTCGATATCGCTAAGGACAAGACCAAGGGTGATGCGATTGACCTTTCTAATGCATTACCATTTACCCAACCTAAACAAATCTATTCTGCTGAATACTCAGACGCTAAAGACGCTGACGTTGTTGTCATCACTGCCGGCGCTCCTCAAAAACCAGGCGAAACTCGTTTGGACTTGGTCAACAAGAACTTGAAGATCTTGAAGTCGATCGTTGATCCAATCGTTGAGTCTGGCTTCAAAGGCATCTTCTTAGTTGCTGCTAACCCAGTTGATATTTTAACTTACGCGACTTGGAAATTATCAGGCTTCCCTAAAGAACGTGTCGTTGGTTCTGGTACTTCTTTGGATACTGCTCGTTTACGTCAATCAATCGCTGAATTGGTCAACGTTGACGCGCGTTCCGTCCATGCCTACATCATGGGCGAACATGGCGACACTGAATTCGCAGTTTGGTCACACGCTAACATCGCTGGGATCAAGATTGCTGAATGGGTCAAGCAACATCCTGAGATCGATGAAACTAAATTGGTTGATATGTTTGAATCAGTTCGTGACGCGGCATACACGATCATTAACTTGAAGGGCGCTACTTTCTATGGTATCGCTACGGCTTTAGCTCGGATCACTCGGGCGATCCTCGATGACGAGAACGCTGTTTTGCCATTGTCTGTTTATATGGATGGTCAATATGGCTTAAGCGATATTTATATCGGTAGTCCTGCCGTGATCAACCGTGATGGGATCCAAAACATCTTGGAAATTCCATTAACTGACCACGAACAAGAATCAATGCAAGCATCTGCTAAACAATTGAAGAAGATTTTGGATGACGCTTTCGCTAAGGGCGAAATCGAAACTCGTCAATAATCTCTTCGCGTTAGAAACTTGCGCTTATATTGCAATATCGGGCTGAATCAAAACTTTAATGTTTTGGTTCAGCCTTTATTCGTCTGAACATCGTTTTTACTGAAACGAAGAAAGCAATGGTTCAAATCGAACCTTTACAAATATATTACATGTGTTACAATCTCGTTATAGACCATTGTAACTCTGATGTGGCGCCCTTTCGCACCGCTTTCGACAGTAGACATAATGTCGTCGGGAAGCAGGAATATTAGGGTGTCGCCGAAAAAGCTGTTACAATAGACTTATCACAAGTAAATGAAAAAGCAGGTGTTTCTTGATGCGAAAGAAAAACAAAATCATTCTAGCGGCTGCGAGTTTCGGTCTTGTTTTACTTTTTGGTGGGCTTTACATCCATCATGGGGTTTACTATCAGGATCATTTTCTGCCCAAAACAGAAGTGGAAAATGTCAATATCAGTAAATTGACTTACGCTGAGGCCAAGCAAAAGTTGACCGACGAATTGCAAAATTCTCAATATCAACTGCTCGATGACAAGAAAGAATTGGCGACGATCAGTGGCAAGGAATTGGGGTTGACCCAGCAAACTGGCACCACCTTGAAGAAGATCATGGCCCAACAGAATTCATGGGCCTTGAGTTCGAAAGTCCAAGCCGGGACAGACCAAACGAAGAATAACGTCACATACAGTACGGCAAATCTTCAGGCGTTCGTCAATAAGACCACGCAATCCCTGAACCAGAATCGTTCGGTGACCAAGAATGCGACGCTGATCAAAACCGATAACGGGTTCAAGATCAAGGCGGAAGTTCAAGGTAATCAAATCGACGCGGAGAAACTGATGAGCTCGATGAAAACCGCCATCAGCAAAGGGCAACGTCAGATTCAGGCAACTAGTGTTTACATCAAACCAGCCATTACCAAGAGCTCCAGCGAGATGCAAACAGCACTCAAGCAAGTCGCTAAGATCGAAAAGGTCTCCGGGACCTATACGATTGCTGGGCAGACCGAAAAAATCACCTCGAGCATGATCCGTACTTGGTTGACTTATCAGAATGGGCAACCAACCTTAGATCAGACCTCCGTCGGTAATTATCTTCGGGAATTAAATAGCAAGTATGCCACCTATAATAAGACCCGACGTTTCCAGTCAACTAAACGGGGGATCGTTTCAGTTCCTGCAGGAATCTACGGCTGGAGTATCAACGTCAGCGCCGAGACCGCTAATTTGACCAGCGTGGTTTTAGCTGGAAAAGACTTTACGCGGACACCAACGATTCAAGGTAGTGGCTACTCTAAAGATGGCACAGATATTGGCAATACGTATGTCGAAGTTGATAAAGTCAACCAACACATGTATGTCTATATCAATGGCGCATTGAAGGTTAGCACAGATATCGTCACTGGCCAGCCCGGGCAGGATACTCCGGTCGGCGTCTGGTCCGTTTGGGCTAAGGAACGGAATTCGACCCTCAAAGGGAAGAATAATGATGGCAGTAGTTACGCCTCACCCGTTAGCTATTGGATGCCAATCGATACCACCGGCGTTGGCATCCACGATTCTTCTTGGCAACCGAAGTATGGTGGCGACTGGTACAAGACTCATGGCTCCCATGGCTGTATCAACACGCCACCCAAGGTCATGGCGCAAGTCTTCGAACTAGTGCCTAAAGGAACAGCCGTCATCGTTTTCTAAATCAATTTCATGACTAAAAAAGTGCTTATCAACTGTGAGGACAGTGATAAACACTTTTTTATTGTGTTTCTTAACGCCAATAGGTATCAGCATAAGTGCAATCAAAAGGAACAGCGCCAAATATTTAACCATGAAAGCACCTTATCTTTCTGCATACTATTCGTTGTTGTCGGTCTGTAACTTATGTTAAGCGTGACGTGATGCCGCCACGTCGGTCGAGTCACGCCAGGTAATTTGTAAGACCCCATCACCTAATGGCAACATGCTGACCAACAGTCGCGGATCTTGATAGACGCTGTCAAAAAGGCGATTCAGATTCCGATGGATCCCCTTATTTCGGTGACGAATCGTACTATCGGCGGCAAAAACACTGCCACCTTGGAGCACGTCATCGATCAAAAGCATGCCCGTTGGTGCCAGGAGACGCAGGGCTTCTGGTAGGAATTTGATATACTGCGCCTTGGCCGCATCAAGAAAAATCAGTTGATAAGGCCCAGTCAGGGTTGGCAAGATATCGGCGGCATCGCCAATCAGTAAATCAATATCCTCCTGATAACCCAATGCTGCCCAATTGGCTTGCGCCTGCTCATAAAAATTTGGGAAGCGGTCGATTGTGGTCACCTGAGCGCGCCGTTGGCTGGCCTCAACAAATAACGCGGCGGAAAAACCGATGGCCGTGCCCACTTCCAGAATTCGTTGTGGCTGATGTTGTTGAACAACTTGATATAAATAAACCGCTGTTTCTCGCGGCACGATCGGGATCCGACTAGTGGTTGCATCCTGCTCGATTCGTTCTAGTTGTGGGCTCAGTGGCAAAGGCTGCATCCGCATAAATTTCAGTACGTCAGACGCGATTACTGGTTGATCCATCATTTCATTGCGCATATTCTCATTTACCTCACATTAAACTGCCGATTAGTGGTATAATAAACTTCTCATATATTTTAAAATTTCCGTTTTTATGTTATGATTACAGCGATAAGACGTTTGTTTGAGGAGGAGTCCCATGTTAATCAAGACCTTAGTTTTGAAGAAAGATCAACTCACCACTGTTAAGGAGAATGCCACCTTAGAGGAAGCGCTACAGATCCTCGAAGATTCTGGTTTCCGGTGCGTGCCGATTCTCGATGAAAGCGGCCGTATTTTCCGCGGGAATATTTATAAAATGCATATCTACCGCCATAAATCTCAAGGCGGCAATATGCAACTACCTGTGACTTACTTACTCAAGAATGCCACGAAAACCATTGATATCGATTCACCTTTCTTTAAGGTCTTTTTCAATATCAAGGATTTGCCGTACATCGCGGTCTTAGACGAAAACCATAATTTCTATGGTATCCTAACCCACGCGAAATTACTAGGGATGTTATCAGAAGCATGGAATTTGAATATCGGCAGTTATGTTTTGACAATTATGTCGACGGGACAACAAGGCGACCTCTTTGAAATGTCCAAGATCATTTCCAAGTATACTTCGATCGCCGGTATCCTAACTTTAGATGCGAAAAAAGGCACCTTTGTTCGGCGAACATTGATCACACTACCGGCAGGCCTCAAGCCAAAAACCTTGGCCGAAATCGTTGACCGTTTGGAGCGCAAGCAATATCGCGTCGTCGAAATCGATGACCTGCAAACTGGGGAAACGATCCGCAACGAGAAGAACGCGCTTTAGTACCCTGCCGCTGGCGAACAATAGCCACACTCAGACCCAGACAAACGAGTCTCGCGTAAAACCGCGAGGCTCGTTTTTTTGATATCGTCACTAGAAGAAGCGCCCCGCAAGCTGACACCAGGGTTTTCTGGTAACATTATTTGTTACTATCTGAATAAGCCCTTTCATTCAGATAACCGGTATGCTATACTTTAGTTACAATTATGTTACAAATATTTCAGAAGCATTACGGGAGGGCATAATGAAGAAAACACGGGCACTGCTAGCCATTGGGTTAGCGGTCATCATGACATTAGGGTTGCGGGCTCAACCAACCCATGTCTTACAAGCAAGATCGGCAGCAACAGTCACTGGGACAACACTTTATTATCCAGTGGCACAAGATAAGGCGGTTTCGGGTAGTTGGCTTACTTTGGACCAATTACCAGTGGGCAATCAACAAATTGTCTTGAACCCGCTGGATACGCTAACTGCTGCGCAACAAACCAGTTTCAAGCAACAGTTGCAAACATCTGGTCAAATCACCAAATGGGCGGCACAAGGGACGCAAGTTTATCAGGCCGTGACGCTAAAGCAATTATTAGGCGATTGGGCCACCGCTACTGAAATTCCAACGGCAACTGTCGTGACGGCTTTAGCGCAGGAACTGATCAAGACTGAAGTACAACCAACGACGCTGGCCGGCTTAGCTTTACCAGCTGGCACCAAATTGACCAGCACGCAAGCTCAAACGGTCAAACTGTTGCAAGCAGCTTTCACCAAGGCAGGCAAGACTTTGTTTGTGGGTCCTGCTGCCAATGCTGATACCACTAAAGAACTGACTCAGGCTACTGCCAGTGATTTCCTGATCACTAAAACCGATCTGTTCACCGCCTATTGCCTCCAAACCGGACTTGGTGACAGCATGTTAGATACTGCTCAGGGTTGGGCAACGACCGCAGCCACTCGCTATTATTATCAACATTCTCAACAACTAGGGAGCAGCTGGTTAGCTACCAAACGGAAAGCAATCGATCAAGCCACGTCTCCTTTAGCCGTCAACCAAGTTCTCCTGGGCGCCGCTGGTGTTGCCAGCACCGCCAGCCTGCCCGACTATGATCCCCTAGCCATAATGACGGCTGAACCGAAATTAGCGATGGCCGTTGAAGAGGCTTTAGGCGCGCTTGATTACGCCGATAAATTCGCCGTTGACCCTACAATGTCTGCTCAGGCCAAGGCTGAAGTTAAAACAGCGACACAGAAGCTGCAAAACCTGTTGGCCCAAAACCAAGCTAAACCTAACGAAGTCGACGCCGCACGTGAATCAGTCTGGACCTTGATGAACCGCCAATGTGGCTTGATCACCTTGAAATATCAAGACACCAAAGGCAAAACGATCCACGCTGATTACACAACTCGACCAGCCTACGGACAGCCTTATACCGGTAATTTATTCAACATTCCTGGCTATGAATACCTGCGTTTCACCGGCCCGGAACCAGCAGGTAGCGGTTCCGCCAAAGATAAGACCACGATTTTGATCTATCAACGTTTAGGCAGTGCTGGCAATCAGTCGACCGGCAAGGAAACTTCCAGCAAGAAAGCTTCCTCAGCAACGGGCAAGTCGCAAACATCCAAAAAAAATACAGATAACCTCCCACAAGCTGATGAACATGAAAATCAGTCAATGGTGAAAACAATTGTTCTCTCAGGAATCGTCCTGTTGGGAATCAGTCTGGGCCTGTTCTTCTTTGTGAAGAACAAACGCCAAGCCAACAAATAAGTCCCGCAATCAATTGCAGCAATGTTTTCAAAAAATAGGAGCCCCACGGTCGATTTTGACCGATGCGGCTCCTATTTTTATTCGGAAATCAGACAATCATTGCCCCGTCATCATTTTGAAATCAACGGTTAACCGAACGTGCCATCCGGTTCAGGGTATGGCGTTGCCCACGAATCGCTTTACTCATCGCGATAAAGTTCTCCACCGGTGCCACGCCAGAGTAACCCGCGTCACCTAAATGTTGGATGTCCACGCCACAAATCTTATTGCGGATCGCCAATTGTTCGATCACACTGGTTGAGGCACTCTCTTGGCTGGTTCCGATCGTCGACATTACCAAGGCGCCAGCAGCGTGAGCTTGACGAACCACTTGCAACAATTCCGCGTCAGTGAACCCGGGGACCGTCCCCACCGCTGGAACCAAAATAATATCCGCGCCATTTTCAATCAAGGCACTGAGAACAGCCTCATCAATAATTGGCTCGTTAACGCCGCCACCATGCATTTTGCCGGCGATAATCAGCCCGGGGAAGTTGGCCTTGGCGACCTTGAGCGCCTTAATAATGGCATCATTATCGACCCCACTACCAGGATTGCCCGTCAAACAAACAAAGTCGAACCCTAACGCCGCCGCTTTCTGGAAGGAAGCCGCCGTTGCTTGCCGACCCTGGCTGACTTCGAACTGATCCGACAACATGGCCGCGTGCGGATTGACCGGTTCCAAGTTCAAGCCCACCGGCCGACCGATCAAATGTTTCAATTTATGAACTGATTCAGGATCAGGCTGAACATTGGCTAAGGAGTCCTCGCCTTCATTCAAGCCTAAAATAAATGGCCGTTCCACGTCAAACAGATTCAATAGAATCAAATCCGCACCAAACGCGCTGGCAACCTCCGCATTGGTAATTGTCTCCGCTAGCGGTTGTGCCGTGACCACATCCTCGGATAACATGACCCGACCTTCACTGGCCTGGATGGCTGTTTTTAATTCTGCCGCGGACATTGCTAATACCTCTGATGATTGCGCACTGATCAAGCGTTCTACCATTTTATCTGCTCCTTATCTCTACCAAAAATATTTATTTCTCTTCTGGGACCATTACCATTGTAGCATTTGCCTTGCCCAGCGTCAGCCCCCCTTTTCTGCCTTGGGGGACTTTTGCTGGAGCTTATGGTGAATGATAATGTCCGCGGCTTGCGCTGCGAAATTCGGGGTGAGCTCGCTGTGGGCGCTGTTTTGAGCCAATCCGCAAAGTGCGCGGCTTGTCTCAAAATCAGGCCTTGACCTAAGCGGTAAAGCCGCCAAAAACGCGTTTCACACAACTGCTTTCTGCGCCGATACGCAATTTCACTGGATTGACTGCATCAATCCAGTGAAATTGCTAGTCGTGCTCAAAAGCAACCCGTTGTGTTCCACGCTCTCATTTAATTTCACGGCGATCTCACCCCGAATTTCTCCGCTCCAGCCGCTCAACGTTTTAACAGCCGTTTGAGCACTCACGCCGACTGGCAAGCTATTGCTAATTGATGGAAAGCCACGCAATTGACGGCCGTGGTTAGTGGTCACCAGCTTTAAATTGGTGACACCAGTACAACCTGCTTGATGAACTGAGACAGCATCTTGATGAATTGGCTAAATCGACCGATTGCCACCCAGAAATTGATCAGGGAGTGGGATAAATTGTTGCGAACACGTTTTGACACCAGGGTGTGAACCGACCTGGTCAGCTTCTGAACATTAGCCTAGCAACTATTTTGGAGGCCGGCCTATGCCTCCGGAATAGTTGTGTAGCTAAGCGGAAGAAGCTAGGTCGCGCAGCACGTTTCAAATCAGAGTGCGGAGAGGTGCGATTAGACCGTGAGCATTAATTTCTCTACTTGTCTAAGCTGCGCAGCGGATTGGGCAAGTGGATACTTTAAGGCGCAGCGGTCTGCACCTCGCAGCACGTTTCAAATCAGAGTGCGGAGAGGTGCGATTAGACCGTGAGCATTAATTTATCTACTTGACTAAGCCGCGCAGCGGATTGGGCAAGCAGATACTTTAAGGCGCAGCGGTCTGCACCGCGCAGCACGTTTCAGAGTGCGGCACGCAACAGGCCCCCGCTCAAGTTCATGAGTTTTCCCAATCAGGACCAAATAACCTGCCACCAACAAAAAAGCCTAGGTCAATTTCCCTAGACTGATCAAACCGTAAATCGATCACAACACTATTCCGATACTATGTAGTTATGCCATTGGTGTCAACCCTAGACTGATCAACAGCGCTTGATCAACTAACGCCATTCGCGCTGGTTCTAGGTGGGAAACTTGAGCCCGCAGGCGTTGTTTATCGATCGTGCGCACTTGCTCGAGTAGCACGACCGAATCCCGCTCGACGCCATCAGGATCAGGCGTTAGCCCCACATGAGTTGGTAATCGAGGTTTACTGATTTTGGCGGTGATCGCGGCGATGATCACCGTGGGGCTGAAATGGTTGCCGGTATCATTTTGAATAATCAAAACCGGTCGCAAACCGCCTTGTTCCGAACCGACGACCGGCGACAAATCGGCGAAGAAAATGTCTCCGCGTTTAATTTCTTGTTCCATACGCTCACTCAACTTTTCTAAAAACGATCCCGCCTAGCGCCAACACGCAAACACGCGCTGGTTCAGACAGGATCAGGTCTTCATGTTGTTACTATTGTAACACAGCTTGATTGCCGCGTGTTTATTATTGTTCGCGCTGACTGCAGTCACCGCCCCAGCTTCAAATCAGGTCGACGAACCGACTCAATTGATTTCACAGTGACCATGGTGCTGTCACGCCGCCAAGCCAGGTATCTTGTTGGCGGCATTGAACTGGGAAAAGTTCGACTGGGGTAATGGTGCTCTAATCAGCAAGATCAAACCGCGAATCAGTAACGAATCAAATCACCGCTAATCGGGATCAAAGGGTAAATAATGCCGGGGTAAGCGATTATCCAGACCACAGGCAATTTCGTAATGGATGGTTTGCGCATAGGTGGCGACTTCCTGGATCGTGATTTCATCAGCGCCATCACGGCCAATCAAGGTCACTTTACTACCAACCGGAAACTTCTCAGGCATTTTGACCATGATTTGATCCATGCAGACCCGGCCAACAATCGGGCAACGTTGGCCTTCGATCAACACGGCCATTCCCGACATGCGGCGTAACCAGCCGTCCGCATAACCAATCGGGATGGTGCCCAACCATTCCGTTGCCGGTGCTGTGTAGGCGGCGCCATAGCCCACCGTATCGCCAGCGTGGATCTCCTTGACGAAAACCAGTTCGCTATAGAGCGCCAAAGCTGGTTTTAGTGGATACGGCGCTGGAATCACCGTTCCTGACGGATTTAGGCCATACAAAGCGATACCGAAACGGATCATGTTCATCGCCAACTCTTCGTGCCAAAGACTGGTCGCCGAATTAGCGCAATGAATGTAGCGTGGTTTTGCTGGTAAGACTGCCAGCATTTGCTTGAACTTCGCTTGTTGTTGCTGGAAGTGCGTCAAATCCGTTTGATCCGCCGTGGCGAAATGGGTAAAGACTCCTTCGAAAACGAACGTCTCTGGGTGGTCCAAGACAAACGCCGCCGCCTTTTGGAGCTCGGCTGGTTCCGTGAAGCCAATCCGGCCCATGCCCGTATCTGTCGCTAAATGCAGCGCCAATGGTGGTAAATTATTTTTGTCCGCCAGTGTCTGTGCGGCAGCGGCCAGCCAGTCGCGGTCGGCGACAGTCAACGAAATATGTTGGCTGGCAGCAATCGCCGCGGTTGTGACACTTGTCACCCCTAACACCAAAATTGGTTCCACGATCTGGGCTTCGCGCAAGACCAAGGCTTCATCCAAGGTTGCTACACAAAAACCACTAGCCCCAGCCGCGCGGCAAACACGAGCCACGGGAACCAGGCCGTGACCGTAGGCATCTGCCTTGACCACGGCGAAGAGCTCGCTTGATTGCGGTAATCGTTCCCGCTCATGATGCACATTGTCATAGATTGCTTGTTGGTCAATTTCTAAATAAGTTGGTCGTAAATATGATGTTTGCACGGGAAATCCTCTCTATTCTTCTTCCAAAATTACTTCTGTCATTACTAAAGTTGCGGTATGGGAAATCGAAACCAAGGCCCGTCCAGCAAAGGGATGTTCGCTGATCACAGGTTTGCCTAAATTATCGTTGATAATGGTGACATCATGCAATTTGACTTGCCCCAGCCCAGTGCCCATTGCCTTTGCGAAGGCCTCTTTGGCTGAGAAGCGCCCCGCCAAGTATTCTCGCTGCCGTTGACCGCGTAATTCGTCAAATTGGGCAATTTCCGCCGCCGTCAAAACCTTGTCCACAAACTTAGGATTATGCTCGACTGCCGCCGCGATTCGCGCGATTTCTGTAATATCAACACCTAAACCTGCAATCATCTCGATCGCCACCTTCACTGTTAGTCTAACCATCCACACGCCAAAAAGCGAATGATTTGACCCTGTTCCCCAGCCTCACCGCCGCTGTCTCATACCGCGAAGGTGGGGACTTTTTTATTCGCCTAATTATCGCATCCGCGTTAAAGCCCTTTGCCCAGTCCAACTGATCAGGTGCCAGCAATCAACGGATGCTTTTTTTATTATACCATTGATCCGCATTAATTTGATTCACTTTAGTTAAATGAAAGGTGAGAATTGTTCATGACAAGTTGCATTTCCCTCCAACAAAAAAAGCCTGACCTTGTCAGACTTTCCCAGTTGACCCGCTAGCGTCAGGTAACGGGCTTACATGGCTTGATTTATGCAGTTGGATTCTTACGAATGGTGAAATTACGTTTGCCACCATTGTTGCTGCCTTGATGACGGCTGCCACCGTTACCGGAACCGGAGCGACGACCACGAGAGTCACCGCCGCGATCACCGCGAGAACGGTCACGATCACCATGACTGCGATCGCCACGACGATTGTAGCTGGAGCGGGAACCGCCGCCCCGCTTGTTGCCATAATGCGGCTTGGAGACTTTCCGTGATGGCAATGGCCGCTCTGGTGCGATGTGCACAGGAACTTGGCTTGGATCCTTAACTTGGGACCGCAATAGAGCCGCCGCCAATTGTTCTGGAGTATATTTTTCGAGTAATTCTTGCGCTGGGCCAGCGAAACGTTCCAGGTCAGCAGTGTCGATCAACTGATCAACTTCCGCATAGGCCGCATGCAGTTGGCCCCGGAATGCCTCTTTAGCCGTCGCTGGCTTCAATGGCGTCATCCGAACCCGAGTCAAATCTTCGATCGCGTGCAGATAACCCATTTCGCTGCCAGCGACGAAAGTAACGGAAACGCCAGCCGCACCGGCACGACCTGTCCGTCCGATCCGATGGACGTAGCCATCAGGATCTTGGGGAATATCGTAGTTGTAAACATGAGTCACCCCGGAAATATCCAAGCCCCGGGCAGCCACGTCGGTTGCAACTAAGAATTGTAATTCGCCACTCTTGAACTGACGTAACACACTCATCCGCTTCTGTTGGGTCAAATCGCCATGAATCCCTTCGGCTTTATAACCACGAGCCTGTAAGCCCTTGGTCAATTCGTCGACCCGGCGTTTGGTCCGGCCGAAGATCAAGGCCAGCTTTGGATTTTGAACATCGAAGAGGCGCGTCATCATATCGAAACGCTCGAATTCTTTTGAACGGATGTAATATTGATCGATCAAATCAGCAGTCAATTCCTTTGACTTGATCTTAATGATTTTCGGATCGTGCATAAAGCGTTCAGCGATGCCCATGATCTGTTTCGGCATGGTCGCTGAGAAAAGTAACGTCTGATGTTGATTAGGCACATGGCTCAAAATGCTTTCAATGTCTTCCACGAAGCCCATATCCAACATTTCGTCAGCCTCGTCCAAAATGATGGTCTTGATGCCATCAAGTTTAACGGTGTGACGATTGATGTGATCAAGCAAACGACCAGGTGTTCCCACTAAAATCTGCGGCTTCTTCTTCAAATTACGAATTTGCCGGCTGATATCGGAACCACCATAAACGACTTGCACCTTAACATGTTTAGCCGCGCCTAAACGTTGCATTTCTTCTTGAGTTTGGATCGCCAATTCCCGGGTTGGGGAAATGACCAGCGTTTGGATCTGCGGATCGTCCATGTCAACGTGTTGCAAAGATGGCAAGCCGAACGCCGCTGTTTTACCGGTACCAGTTTGGGCCTGACCCAAAACATCATCACCAGCTAAGACCAAGGGAATGGTTTCAGCTTGGATCGGTGTCGCTTCGGTAAAGCCAGCGCGTTCAACAGCCTCGAGTAAATCTGGTTCTAAATTAAGTTCTGAAAATTTCAAAAAATGTCCTCCTCTGGATTCGAAAAAAACAATCACATCACAGCAGGAGACATCCGTTCAACTTTCATAACTGTTTGTAATCACTTTTTTCAATCACACTGTTCTAATCAGTGTTCTACATATCTTACCATTTTCATTTGGAAACCACAAGGAAGTAAACCGCTTGTTTTCAGAAAAAAGAGTGTGAACCAACCCAGGTAGTGCTTGAGCATTAGCCTAGCCATTGTTTTGGAAGCGCGCCCTGCTTCCGGAACAATGGCGTAGCTAAGCGGAAAGCACTGGGTTGGCGAACACGTTTCAAAAAGCCAGCATAGTGAAAAAGACAAGAAAGCGAACAACGCTTTCTTGTCTTTTTCTGCAATGAAGTTGCGCTTACAACAAAGCCTGCACAACTTTTTTCAATTTCATCCCGTTACTGCCCTTAAGCAAAACCATGTCGCCATAGTGTAAATCATTTTTCAAATCGGCAATCAAGGCTTCTTGTTGACCCAAAGGATAATAGTGCAGGGCTTCTGGCGGGTAAACGCCACGTAACCGCTGATCCAGAGACTTGATCAGATCACCATAGAGATAAACTTCTTCAATATGACGCGGATCTAATTCACTGGCCAGATTGGCGTGGAGTTTCTCGGCTTGCTCGCCCAATTCCAGCATATCCCCTAGAACCGCAACATGACGACCCTTGGCAGCAACCTTGATGAAACTTTCAACGACTTCCCGAACAGCCGTTGGATTTGAATTATAAACATCGCTCAAGATCTCCTCGCCAGCATCGCCTGTCAACCATTGAGTCCGGTTCTCAGTAGGCTGGAAGTGCGCTAAGGCCTGAGCCATTTCGTCCGGTGAAACGTGATAATGACGACCAACTAGCAGCGCCGCTAATGCGTTCAAAACATTGAATTCGCCAATCATCGGCACGGTGAAACTAACTTCTGGCCAGCGATTGACTGAGAATTCGCTATGATTCTTGGTCAAGGTCATGGCAGTCGGATAAAGATAGTTTTCTTCCTTGAATCCGAAAGTCCGCGGCGCAAACGTCGCCGCGCGCGTCGTCAACAATGGCTCATCACCATTGATAATCAACAACCCGTCCTCTTTCAGACCATGGGTAATCTCCATTTTCGCATCGGCGATTTTATCACGAGTGCCGAAGAATTCGATATGCGCTTCCCCGATCATGGTGATCACAGCCACATCCGGCTCGACCAAGTCACTGAGAAATTGCAATTGTCCAGGACGATCCATCCCCATTTCCACGACCAACACTTCGGTATTGGTTTCCATCCCCAAAATCGTTAAGGGCACGCCGATTTCGTTATTGAAGTTGGCCTGGGTTTTGGCCGTGTTATGTTGCTTGGCCAGAATCGCCGCGATCATATCCTTGGTGGTCGTTTTGCCGTTGCTTCCGGTAATCGCGACCACCTTTGGATTGACCTTCAATAAATAATAATGGGCCAATTTCTGCAAAGCAGGTAAAACTTCGGCAACCTCGATCACTTGGAGATTGGTTGGTCGACCTGGATGACCCGCTTGCCAGAAAGTCGCGACGGCGCCCGCTGTCTGCGCTTGCCCCACGAAATCGTGGCCATCACGCTGATCAACCAACGGCACGAACAGACTGCCGGGCCGCGCTTGGCGACTATCAATGCAAATACTCGTTACAACCGTGTTTTGATATTGACGCTGCTGAGTTTCTGAAACATCCAGCCCAATTGCCTGAACGATCTCAGATAATGTCATTTTCATTTATGCTTGGAACCTCTCAATTCAAACCTCATATTTTAGAACAACCCAATTAAAATGCGCACGCTTCAATCGCCTGTTTCAATCGTTGAAACTATTTGTTCGCCACTGTTTGCTTCTTGCTAGCGTAGCGTTCCAGACCAAGCTGGATCAATTGATCGATTAATTCTGGGTAAGGGACACCGCTCGCTTGCCACAAGAATGGGTACATCGAAAATTGCGTAAAGCCAGGCATCGTTTGGATCTCATTCAACCAAACTTGACCTGCTTGATCAAGGAAGAAATCAGCCCGCGTCAAGCCCGCCGCGCCGACCGCGTTAAAAGCCATCACCGCGTACTTCTGAACTTCAGCCAATTGGTCCGCCGTGATCGGCGCCGGAATGATCAACTTTGTCGAGCCATCGATAAACTTCGACTCATAATCATAGAAGTCTTGCTTCTTCCCGATCTCACCAGCGATCGATGCCTTAGGATCATCATTTCCTAACAAGCTGACCGCTAATTCCCGCGCTTTTGGCACCGCCTTTTCGACCACGACCCGATCATCATAGGTAAAAGCATCAGCTAAGCAGCCGACTAATTCTTCACTGTTTTCAGCTTTGCTGACCCCAATACTAGAGCCAGCGTTAGCCGCTTTGACATAAACTGGGAAACCCATTTCTGTTGCGATCTGTTCCCGGATCTGCGCCGCTTTGTCCACGTCACGATAATGAACCGCCAAGACCGAAAGATATGGCACTTGTGGGATCTGATATTCATCAAAGACGATTTTAGCCATGATCTTGTCCATGCCCACTGCTGACGCGCAAATACCCGAGCCAACATAAGGGACATCCAAAACTTCTAGCAAACCTTGGATCGTGCCGTCTTCACCCCAAGTTCCGTGGATCATTGGAAAAACAACACAATCTTTTTGTCCAGCCAACTCAGCGAAATCAAACTTAGTGCCTAAAGAGTGATCCGGCTCAGGGCGCCATGCCGCTTGCTCAGCCGCATCAAGTTTCAATGCAGTCTCAGCCGCGACCGGTGCGGTGAGGGTCAACCCCTTCAAAAACAAACCTTGACGCGTGATATAAATCGGAATAACCTCGTACTTTTGGTAATCGACCGCGCTCAACGCAGATCGAGTACTCATGACAGTCACATCGTGCTCAACGGTCCGACCACCATACATGAGGTAAAGTTTCATATCTTATTGTCCTCCTTTTGGTTCCACCCAAATTCAAGCTTGCCCCCAGCAGAAGCTTCCGCCAGAATACAGCTAATCTGATTCTCAAGCCTTAAGTATAAAAGAAAAGTACCAGAAAAGAAAGCAAAAAATATAAAGAGTGCGAGCTGGCCCGGGTAGCTCCCGAGCATTAGCCTAGCAATTGGTTTGGAAGCCGGTCTTTGCTTCCGAAACAATTGCGTAGCTAAGCACAGAAGTCAGTTGCGCACAGCACGTTTCAAATTAAAATACAGCGCACAACGGGGTAGCTCCCGAGCATTAGCCTAGCAATTGGTTTGGAAGCTGCACTTTGCCTCCGAAACAATTGCGTAGCTAAGCACAGGGAGCTGGGCCAGCGAGCACGTTTCAGATCAGAGTGCGGAGAGGTGCGATTAGACCGTGAGCATTAATTTATCTGATTGACTAAGCCGCGCAGCGGATTGGGCAAGCAGATACTTTAAGGCGCAGCGGTCTGCACCTCGCAGCACGTTTCAAATCAGAGTGCTGTGCTCAACGGGTTGCTTTTGAGCACGACTAGCGATTTGTTGCAGATTGGCGCTAGACAATCTGTGACAAATTGCGTATCAGCGCAGAAAGCAGTTGTACTCTACATGTTTTGATGATGTCCGCGACTTGCACTACGCGCTTCGCAGAGAGCTCCATTCAGCCGCTCAACGTTATCGTAATCGTTAAAGCACTCCCGCTGACTGACGAGCTATGTCCAATGGGTATGACGACCAAAGTTTGTGGCCATACCTACTTATTATGGGCTGACCTAGTCCCCAACATCAAAAAAATTGGGCAAATTTTAGATGAATAAACAGAAAAAGCCAGCTTTAGCCGAATTGATTTGAAAATCCCTGCTATGACTGTTTTTTGACATGGAAATCGCACACTTCAATCATCATGATCGTTCAGACCCAAGAAACGACCTTCCCCGGATGAATATACCGGGGCAAGGTCGTTGAGAAGCGGACAAAATTTTCTATTGTTTCATTTATCAATAATCAATTTGAACGGGAGCCTTACCCGTGAGATGCGATTTTATTCGGTTCAGGGCACCATTTGATTGGATACCCACTGCAGCTTTCTAGTTAGCACCTAACCCAATCCGAATCTGCAAAAAGACCTTTTCCCACGAATCCCGATGAAATCGTTGCACAAAATAAAATCTAGAAAATTTTTCCAAAAAAGATAGCAGGGATCCTTTGAAGCTAAGCTGGCTTGAGTTGGCGGCTTAAAACAAAAGGCGCTCTAGTTGAAGACGGAACAGCGCCTGTTTGCTCCATCACCGGACCCATCATTGTTAAGTAAGTAGCCAATAATCTCTATATCAGGATCAAGTTGATCATTAACTGCGATCATTCTTAGTGTCTCAAAAAGCTGTTGGGCCAACTGCTGATTGCCTTGATTTAACTTTTCATCGAGAATCATAAAAAGCAAGTGACAGTCCATGTCGGGGAATCGTCTGGTGATTTCCCGTAAGTCACCTAAATATTGTCTAGCCCGTTCATAATCCTGATTGCCCAGGCGCAACGTGATTGCTCGAATGATAAATTTGGTTAGGGCGCTGTATTCAGGTCGATCGTAGGCACTGAGCAGTCGTTTCGTGATGATCTGAGAATAATACTCCGCTTGTTGTTCGGCCGTGTAAGTGTGCAAGACGCTGGTAAAGAGCAACAAGTCAAAGCTGTGAAAACTCTCGCTCCGAGTTAAATATGATTTCGCATCAGCGATCAGCTCTGGATTGAGCTGTACCCGGCCAGTTACCTGCAACGAACGTGCGCTTTCGATTTGAATCAATAAGTATAGGTAAAAGACATCATGATCAGAGGCGTACGCCGCGTAAAATCCCCTAATAGATTCATGCAGGGATAAGCTTTTCCCTTGATAGATCAAACTCTCGATTTTCCGGAGCAGATAGTCTTTATTAGCGGGAAGCTCAGGCAGGCCAACTTGATCATTGGCCGCGATCATTGCCATATATTCATTGGGCAGGACATTTAAACGGTCTAAATATTTGAATAGGATCTCGGCGCTAAGGTACGTCCCATTATTTTCGAAAACAGATAATGTCGTCCGACTGCAAATTCCTTCAGCCAGTTCTGCTTGGGTGAGCCCCCGTTCAACCCGAAGTTTTTTGATCAATTCACCATGAGTCATGATCGTTGCCTTCCCCTCTAGCTACCTGAAACGTCATTCCATGTCAAAAGACTTAACAAATTCAAAGCTTCGCAAATCCGCATGCTATAATTTGTGATGGTTATATGATCAGTATACGAGAAGCTAAGTAGTCATTCAAGCGCTACCATTGTTATCTCTGCCCGCTTCGCGTAGCTGTTGGGGTCAAAAATCAAGTAAGGAGCAGAAAGAAATGAAAAAAATTGTTTTTGTCTTATACGCGAGTTACCAATCATTGGGTTATGCCAATCTCGCCAGTCCATTCGATAAGAAACTGAGCCAAGAGCTCCATCAAGTATTCGATGATGAGTATGAGATCGGTTTCGATCCCGATACAGCGGAATCGTTAGATGCCTTAGTCGTCCCTGACCAAATCGCCAACTTCGACAACAAGAAGCAGCTTCCTGAAATCAAAGTACCGGCGACGTTGTTCGTTACTGGTCAGGTTGGTAAGATCAAGGAAATCGTCGATGCCTATTTTCAACATCAGAACCAGTGATTGCTGCTGAAATAGCATTAGCTTGAATCATTCATGCTATTTCTCAACGAGAAAAGTAATCTGTTGGTATGGGCATCTGCAACGCTGTGATCATCAAGTGGGTTGGACATCTTTGCTGCTCCCTAGACAATCATGGGTAAAGACCGTTCAATTCTGTCGATTCACCGAGAACTAGGTTTGTTCATCAGTTAGACTGTGCTGGCGTCACCAATTTAAAGATTATACCACTAACCACGGTCGTCAATTGCGTGGTTTTGGCCATAGTTTGCCAGTCGGCGTGAGTGCTCAAACGACTGCTAAAACGTTGAGCGGCTGGAGCGGAGCATGGCGTTGGTGGTCCGTTCGTTCGTTGGCGGAAGGTCGGGCTGGGGGTGAGTCAGCCGCGATATTATTGTTGGCGATTTATCGCCTACAATAAGGCCGAGCTTGAAGCTTTTCGGTGGTTTTCCGAAAAGCTTCAAGTCGTGCCCGCAGCGTTCCACCACCCCCAGCCCGACCTGGAGCCCGACCACATCTGCCATCTACCAATGCCACGCGTAGCGCAACCTACTTTTGCTAGACTAATGCTCAGGAGCTAACCCGTTTTGGCCCACACTCCTTCTAAATAAACCGCAGCCGCGGTTTATTTTTTTATTCTTTCCACCATAAGTCGACTAGGTGCCGAAAAACACAAAAAACCACACCGCTAAACGCGGTGTGGTTCCACATTAAAACCGATTCTTGATTACTTAGCGCCAGCGCCAGTATCCTTGAAGCCATACTTCTTGTTGAAGCGGTCTACACGACCATCGGCTTGAGTAAACTTCTGCTTGCCAGTATAGAATGGATGTGAATCTGATGAGATTTCAACCCGGATCAATGGGTATTCTTGACCTTCAAATTCGACAGTTTCTTTTGAGGATTTAGTTGAACCTGAAAGAAACTTGAAACCTGTTGCTGAGTCCATGAAAACAACTTCGTGGAAATCTGGATGAATTCCTTTTTTCATTATAATTAGCTCCTTTTCCCTAAGTTATTTGCTAACCTAGAGTCCATATTCGTAAGTAGTCTGACAATATAAGATATTAGCACGGAAAGGGATTCATTACAATGCTTTTTTCTGAAAAACTTCGGCGCTGGTCAACGTGCTATTGGGCTCATCTTCGTCAACCATTTCCACATCAGCCCCAAGACCGCGAAGTTTGGTGATCACCCGGTCATAGCCCCGCAAAATGTTTTCCACCTTATGGATCGTCGTCGTTCCTTCTGCCATCAAGCCAGCGATCATCAACGACGCCCCGGCCCGAATCTCATCAGCTGTTACATCGGTCCCCTGAAGCTGATCAGTATGGTGTAACAAAATCACGTCATTTTCCACGGAAATGTTGGCGCCCATGCGCACTAATTCAGGGACATGGCGAACCCGCCGCGGATAAAGTGTGTCAACAATCATCCCTTCACCCTGAGCCTTCAGCAATAGTGGGGTGATCGGTTGTTGCAGATCAGTGGCGAACCCAGGATAGGGCATGGTTTTAATCGTCACCATTTGCAGGTCGCCAGTGGGATAGACATAGATGCTATCTTCCACGATGTCAAATCGAACCCCAATTTCTTCCATCTTGGCCAGAAATGAATCTAAATGTTCGCTAATAATATTTCGGACGGTCACGCCGTTGCCACAAGCCGCAGCCATCGCTAAATAAGTTCCCGCCTCGATTCGATCGGGAATGATCGTGTGCGCATTACGCGCATATAAATGGGGCACGCCTTCAATTCTGATCGTATCGGTGCCCGCGCCCCGGATTTTGGCACCCATATTGTTCAAGAACGTCGCTAGATCAATGATTTCCGGCTCCTTAGCCACGTTCTCAATAATCGTCGTGCCCGTCGCGCGAACTGCAGCCAAAATAACATTGACGGTGGCGCCAACGGATACCATGTCGAAATAAATTTTAGCGCCGTGAAGCCCATCATCTGGCGCTTGGATAAACATGGCCCCGTGTTCATTACTAACGGTGGCCCCTAATGCCTCAAAGCCCTTGATATGCTGATCGATCGGTCGTGGTCCAATGTCATCGCCACCGGGCAACCCGACGATCGCCCGCCCAAAACGACCTAATAATGCCCCCATGAAATAGTAAGAAGCGCGTAAACTCTTGATTTTACCGTTGGGCAACGGTTTGGAGATGATCTGGGTCGGATCGATCTCCAGGCCTTGCTCGGTTACTTCTGAAGTGACGTTCATGTCAGTTAAAATATCACGTAAGTTATCAACATCTTGAATGCCGGGTACGCCATCAAGTGTGACTTTTGATTCTGAAAGAATCGAAGCAGGAATAATCGCGACTGTACTATTCTTAGCACCACCGATAACGACTTCACCGGTTAGACGCTTTCCACCGTGGATAATCATTTTTTTCATTATAGCTGATTCCTTATCGTCTTGAGTATGTTTTTTTAAGTTTTTTTCAGTACTTTTTCAATTGATTGCGTTCACAAAGAAATGGTTCAATGACTTTTTTACTAGTCAAGTCATCAATACCTATCATAAAGAATTATCGTTGAAATTACAAGGGGTCACCACTTCCGTTATTAAATTAATATAACGCTGTAACGGTGAAAACAACGCCCTTATTATTTGTCAGTTTGCCTGAAGGGGTTCGGAAATAACTGTGCAATTTGCCCAGCCTGAGTGAGCCGGCGTTTTTTATTTTCTGAAAACAAATAGGCTATTTTGACCTTAGCATCAGGGTCAAAATAGCCTATAAAAATATCATCATCGCCACTCTTACGCAAGCGCGTGGTCGCGATATCCCAACAGAAATTCGACAATCAGCCACCTAGCGGTCAAGACAACCCGTTAATCAGGCTTGCGTTTAGCTGATTTTCAGCCTACCAAGGCTGTTCTGGTAAGTCAGAGGCAGCCTTGATGAAGGCTTTGAAGAGTCCTTCTGGTCGCATTGGTCGGGAAAGGAATTCTGGGTGGTATTGAGCCGCCACGAAGAATTTCTTTTCAGGAAGTTCCACTACCTCAACCAACCGATTATCTGGCGAAACGCCGGAGAAAACAAAGCCCTTAGCCGCCATTTCTTCGCGATATTGATTGTTGAATTCATAACGGTGCCGGTGGCGTTCTTGAATCACACTTTGGTGATCATAAGCCGCCGCGGCCACGGACCCTGGCTTCAGTTTGCATGGATAGAGACCCAAGCGCAAGGTGCCGCCGATATTCTCCACATCGTTTTGATCAGGCATCAAATCAATGATCTTATGTTTGGTGTTGGTGTCAACCTCGGTCGAATCAGCGTCAGCGTAACCCAAGACATCGCGGGCGAATTCTACGCAGGCCAGTTGCATCCCCAAACAAATGCCCAGGAAGGGAACATTGTTTTCGCGCGCGTATTTGATTGCTTGAATCTTGCCTTCCAACCCACGATTACCGAAACCACCGGGCACGATGACTCCTTGAGTGTCGCCCAAGAGTTCCGCTACATTCTCAGCGGTCACGTCATCGGCCTGGATCTTCTCGATCTCAATTTCTGAGTCATACAAGTAGCCTGCGTGTTTCAAGGCCTCGGAAACGGAAATATAAGCATCCTGCAACTCAACATACTTCCCGACCAAGGTGATCTTGGTGTGATGATGTAAATTTTGCACCCGGTGTTCCAACTCGCGCCACTCGCTGAGATCGGCCGCCGGTGTGGTCAAATGGAGATAGTCACACACGATCTGATCCATCTTCTGCTTCTCCAGATTCAACGGGATCGAATAGAGCGTCTCCACATCCAACGATTCGATTACAGCTTCTGGGTCCACATCACAGAAAAGCGCGATCTTATTCCGCATATCTTGGGAAATTGGTTCCTCCGTGCGGACCACAAGAATGTTGGGTTGGATCCCCAAGCCCCGTAATTCCTTCACACTATGTTGGGTTGGCTTGGTCTTCATTTCACCAGCTGCGCGCAAGTATGGCACTAAAGTCGTGTGGATATAAACAACATTCTCCGCGCCAACCTCAGATTTCATTTGCCGCAACGCTTCTAAGTATGGCAAGGACTCAATGTCACCAACGGTCCCGCCAACCTCCGTGATGATCACGTCGGAGTCGGTCGTGGTTGCTGCCCGCATGATCTTCTCCTTGATCATATTGGTAATGTGCGGAATGACCTGAACAGTCGCGCCATTGTAATCACCACGGCGCTCCTTTTGCAAAACTTCGGAATAAATTTTACCAGTTGTGACATTAGAGTATTTATTCAAATCATTATCAATAAAACGTTCATAATGGCCGAGATCAAGATCGGTCTCCGCCCCGTCATCAGTAACGAAAACTTCCCCATGTTGATAGGGGTTCATGGTGCCAGGGTCGATGTTGATATAGGGATCAAACTTCTGCATGGTCACCTTCAAGCCACGATTCTTCAGTAAACGGCCTAGTGAGGCGGCAACGATCCCTTTTCCAAGCGATGAAACAACTCCACCGGTAACAAAAATATATTTGGTCATACTGACGCTCCTTTTCATCCTGATCGGGGAAATAATATAAAACAAGCCCCCTATTCATTGAATAGGGAGCTTGGTCAATTGGCATTACGAAATGTAAGGCGCCCAAAAGATATTCTACAAACATTTTCCCCGTTCGTCAAGGAAAACTGACAACTTCCTATTTTCCTGGAGGAATCACCAGTGTCGGTTCGTCGGGAAAGCTGCCCTATTCCTTGGGAATATCACGCTCACAACTGCAACACTTGCAATAAAGCTGAAATTCGCAAACCGAAATTGGGTTCTTTCAAAGGCGATCATTCACTTGTTGCCGCCACTCGTCCAAGAACGGATGATCCGTCAGAATCAAACCGTCAGCGAAGGCCGCCACATCCTGACCAGTCACCGCCAGGACATCTTTTTGCCGGCGGGCGCCATCCTCAAACAAATCCAACAGCTCATTCAAGGGTTGAAAATCATTCGCCAGATTGATTGGATCGACTTTCATGAGATATTTCTGGATTTCTTGGTAGACGATGGCGTAACGGGTGGGTAACGCCGCGGCGCGCTTTTGGAGATCGCGCCATTCTTTCTTTTCCGCCCAAACTTGCTTCAAACTCATCGTGTTTCCTCCTTGGCTAATTTCTTGGCGATTGTCTGGTTGAGCTGAGCGCGCAGTTTATCGCGATAATCTTTAGCGCCTTCAACGTGGGCCAACTCCGTCATGAAGTTGTTGAGACTGGACCCGATAACCGCGCTGACCGCCAGCCCCTCCGCCGCGCTTTCTTCGAACAATCCGACCACATCGGCCAAGATTGGATAGAGATTACGACCGGAGAAATCGGTGAACTGCCAAATCTCCTGATTCAGCTCGCGCCAAACACTTTGGTAATCCTGAGGTAATTGGGCGATCCGTTGATCATACGCCAGCTGTAACTTCGTCATATCATGACCTGTGACTTTATCATAAAAATTCATTCTTCACTGCCTCCATCATCATGTTTCAATCAGGCTTCTATTTTCACCAGCGAGCACTGGGCTAATGTTTGATTTTGACCAGTTGAGCTACCAGGAAGGCCCACTTCCGCCAGAAGTCAGCCAAGTAAGCGACCCCGGCGTCATTCAACCGATAAAATTTGCGCGCGGGTCCCACAGTTGATTTTCTTTTCTCAACGGTCACGAGATTTTTCTTTTCTAGCCGGAGTAAAACGGTATATACTGTCCCCTCGACAATATCCTGAAAGCCCAACTCGATCAAGGTGCTGGTAATTTGATAGCCATAGGTTTCCTGACTATTCTGGATCACTTGCAGGACAACGCCCTCAAGGACCCCTTTTAGTAATTCGGTCATTCCTGTCAACCTCGTCTTCCTTTCTTAAAAAGGCTTGCCACCCTTACCTAGTATTACTAAGTACTGAACCAGTATAGTGCGCGCGATCAATTCTGTCAACTACTATTTATTACTAAGTAGAGCTGGTCAGGATGAACCTTGACGTCACCCGCTTTTGGTGGCACAAAAAACCCGTGTCAGCAAGAACTAGCTTACTGGCACGGGTCGATTTAAAAATTACTCAAGTTCAATTATTTGTCGGTGTCATCATCATCGGCATCGTCGTGATGATCATCGTCATCGGCGCTGTCATCGTCAGAACTGAAGTCAGCATCACCGTCGTCAACCAATTCATCATCGTTGAATTCAGATAATTGTCCTTCGATCCCATCATCCAACTCATCACTGTCATCATTATCGTCAGGGTCGTCAAGATCGGTCAGGCTTGGCTTGAAGTCAGCGGGATGACTTTCTTCGCTGTCGTCATCGTCATCTTCGTCAGTAACCTCGATGGCGTCGTCATCGTCGTCGTCAGAATCATCTTCATCTTCTGGGTCATCATCGTTGTAATCGATCACGTCATCATCGTCAGAAACATCGGCCAAGAAGGCATTGACCTTGCGGCGACGCTTCTTACGTGGGCGCTCCTCGTCATCTTCAGGATGGTTGACTTCTTCGTCTACGGATTCGTATGGATACCACTCCCGTAGCCCCCAAACGTTCTCGCCTAAAGAAATAAAGCTGCCATCCATATTCAAGTCAGTATAAAATTGTCCTAACCGATCACGAATTTCTTCATCGCTCTTACCCAAGTACTGTTGGACTTGGTTGACAATATCCGCAAAAGGCATCGCTTCACCTTGCACTTCCAGCATGGCATGCGCAACTTCGATCAGTGACAATTCGGATTTTTTTTGGCCCGCAAAAACATCTAATTCCATTTGGGGGGACACATCCTTTCAGCAGTCTATCCTTAATAATACTCGACTAAGCCTTGAAAATCAATCGTAATTGATATTTTCCCAACAGTTCTTTTTCAGAAAAAAGTTGATAATCAATCGCGACTTCGCCATGTAATGGCTCACTTTTGATGCGACTTTCCATCAGCGTGGTGGCTGTCGTGACTGGAATCTCGCCATAAGGCGTTTTGTAAGCCGTGGTCATTCGCTCCGTCGGGTGAAAATGTAATTGTAACCGCAGATCCGCTTGCCCCCGGGTCAAAATCACCAACCCATCTCCCTGGATCTTCATCGTGACCGGCGTTTGGGCGCCAGTTTCCGGATCGCGTTCCTGATAACGCAAATACAAGGTCGACCCCATTTGGACCAATTGACCTGGTTCATCGAAATGATGGGCCGTGATCTCACCTGCCTGTTCGATCCGGGTCGACATTTGTAAGTGCACAGGCATTGGTGCTGTTAAATCAAGCATACTACCGCCTCTTTTCTCCATCGCTTTAATTATATAGCAAATCAACCGGTCGTGCGCACTTTATTGAAACGTGCTGCGCGCAACTGTCTGCTGTGCTTAACTACGCTAGGCTTCCGGAGGCGAAGACCAGCCTCCAAAATCCTAGCTAGGTTAATGCTCGCAGTCAACCCGTTGCGCTCCGCACTCTACCTAAACGTGCTGCGCGCAACTGTCTGCTGTGCTTAACCACCGAGCAATTGCCTAGACCACAATTACCCAAAAAAATAGCATGTTTTTTGCCCTGAAGACCGGGTTTACGCTATACTAAGGCTAGCTTAGTTTGTGAGGTGACCATCATCATTTTTGAAAATCCGACACCGGTCGTCGATGTCCTGCAGTCCCATTATCCACCTGACAGAAGTTTAGACGCTTTTGCGGATACGCAAGCGTTTATGCGCTTGGTACAACGGACGCGCCGCCCGTTACTTCATTACTGGACCCTTGAACAGACCGTGATCTTAGGGCTACGTGATCGGCAACTGCCCCAATTATCCGCAGGTTTGCAAGGTCTTGATCAGGCGGGCTGGCGCTACTTCTTCCGGAACGCAGGTGGCCTGGGGATCCCCAGTGATCAAGGTATCCTAAACATCTCGCTGATTCTACCACCCAATTACCAAGTGACGATCAACCAAGGCTATCAAATGATGACCGCGCTCTTACAAGCCGGCTTCACCGCCGAGAAGTTGGCGCTGGTTCCTGGCGAAGTGGCCACGTCATATTGCCCAGGAACGTTCGATCTCAGTCTGGGCACGCAAAAAGTCGCCGGCATCGCCCAACGACGCAGCCGCGGAGCGACCGCGATCATGGCCTATTTAGGAGTCAACGGCGATCAACCTCAACGCGGTGAATTGATGCGTACTTTCTATCAGGCTAGTGGTGGGCAACCGCCACTTTTCCCAGCGGTCGACCCGCAAGTCATGACCACGTTAGCGGCGTTCCTTCCGGGATTGAAAGTTCACGAAACCCTGCAAATGATCCAAAAGGGTCTGCAGACTCAAGACACCGAATTGGACCCACTGCGTTTCATGGACCTACTTGCGGAACCAGAATATCAAACTTACTTTAACCAAGCACAACAAGCGCTGGTCGAACTCAATCAGCCGATCCAGTGAAAAACAATCCGCATGAACCAGAGTGTGAGCCACCCCGGGTTGCGCTTGAGCATTAGCCTAGCCATTGTTTTGGAAGCGCACCTTGCTTCCGGAACAATGGCGTAGCTAAGCGGAAAGCGCTGGGGCGGCGAACACGTTTCAAATCAGAGTGTGAGCCACCCCGGGAGCTTCTGAGCATTAACCTAGCCAGGATTTTGGAGGCAGGGCCTTGCCTCTGGAAGCCGGGCGTACCTAAGCGGAAAGCGCTGGGGCGGCGAACACGATTAAATGAAGGAGTTGTCAGCAATGGAAAAACCAATCATGTTACCACGGGAAAAGGTTCTCCGCGATCCCGTTCACAATTACATTCATGTGACCCATCAAGTCATTCTTGATTTGATCAATACCTCGGAGTTTCAACGGTTACGGCGCATCAAGCAATTAGGCGCGTCCTCGTATACTTTTCATGGGGCGGAGCATTCTCGCTTTACTCACTGTGTCGGCGTTTATGAAATCACGCGGCAGATTTGTAACAATTTCCAGCGTAATTATCCTTCGAAGACTCCTGAAGATCATTTGTGGCATGACGATGAGGAACGTCTGGTCGCCTTATGCGCGGCCCTGCTCCACGACATCGGTCACGGTCCATATTCCCATACTTTTGAGCACATTTTCGGGACGGATCACGAGGCGATCACTCGCCAAATCTTGACCTCTCCTGAAACAGAAGTCAACCAGGTTTTGCGCGGCATCGGCCCAGATTTCCCAGAAAAGGTCGCCAGCGTGATCGGCAAGACATACGCCAATCCCCAAGTCGTCCAAATGATCAGCAGTCAGATCGACGCCGACCGGATGGATTACTTGTTGCGCGACGCCTATAATACCGGCACGAAATACGGCATGTTCGATTTGACCCGAATTTTACGGGTGATGCGTCCGTATCGGAATGGCATCGCCTTCGAGGCCAGTGGGATGCACGCGGTGGAAGACTACATTGTTTGTCGGTTTCAAATGTACCAGCAGGTCTATTTCCATCCGGTCAGTCGCTCAATGGAAGTAATTCTCGACCACTTACTCCATCGAGCCAAATATCTTTACGAACACGGTCAGCTAAACCACGAGCAGACCCCTACCCTATTAGTTCCGTTCCTCGAAGATGACTTCACTTTGCAAGACTATTTGCGGTTAGATGACGGTGTCTTAACCACCTACTTCACCTTGTGGCGAGACCATCCTGATGATATCCTACGCGACTTGACCTCTCGTTTTCTCGATCGGCGGCCATTGAAGTCGGTCCGCTTCACCCCAGAGACCCGTGACTTGCTGCCTCATCTGCAAGAATTGATCGAGGCGGCTGGATTCAATCCCCAATATTACACAGCCGTCAATGACAGCTACGACTTGCCCTATGACGCCTATGATCCTTCTTCCAAGGAGCCGAAAACGCAAATCGAGCTGATGGAACCGGACGGCACCTTGGAAGAACTTTCCACGGTCAGTCCGATCGTCGCGGCAATCACGGGAAAAAGTACCGGTGACGAGCGCTTCTTCTTCCCTCGAGAAATGATCCATCCTGAAGAGCTGCAACTGTTCGAACCACTATATCAGGAATTTCAAACCTTCTTACGCAACGACTGCCTAGTTGACCCACACGCGTAAATTTAACTTTCAAAGGAGCAAATAACAATGATCAAAGAATTTCGTGAATTTATCTCTCGTGGCAGTGTGATCGACATGGCCATTGGTGTTTTGATCGGGGGCGCCTTTAACGGTCTAGTCGCTTCCCTAACCAAAAACGTTCTCAGTCCCTTGATTGGGATCTTTACTCGATCCGTTGATTTGTCCTCAATTTCCTTTCAAGTTGGCGCCGCCAAATTTACCATTGGCAGTTTCCTCAATGATGTGATTCAATTTCTGATCATGATGTTCGTGATTTTCCTGATCGTCAAATCATTTAACAAATTACGAGATCTGACCACCAAACAAGCCGAGCCAGAGCCAGAAGCCATTCCTGCTGATGAACAATACTTGAAAGAAATCCGCGATTTATTGGCGGCGCAACAAGCCACCAAAGATGAGCAAGCATCGGAACACCGTCAACTATAATTGAGAAATGTCTCGCAAAGAACTGATGATCATCAAGCCAAGCAGCTTGATGATCATCAGTTTTTTGTTACGTTTTTATCTGACAAAAAGTCGTCAGATAAGTTGATAAATCAGCGGGAATAAGTATTTGTCTCATCACGAGACCATGCTATTATTAGCGCGTATTCAAAGCAGAGTGTGAGCCACCCCGGGTAGCTTCTGAGCATTAACCTAGCCAGGATTTTGGAAGCGGGTTTCGCTTTCAGAAGCTTGACGTAGTTAAGTGGAAACCGCTGGGGTGGAGACCACGTTGCAAAAAAACTTAGGGGTGGGACGATTGAAGTTAGGTAAACGTCACTGGCGCTGTTTAAGTTTAGGGATTGCGCTTTTACTAGGCGCATTGGTAGCAGCGCCAAATATTCAAGTTCAAGGCAGACAAATTAACACGCGACTAAGCATCTATTTCAGCGAGGACAATACTGATCCCAATATAGAAACAACGACTTACGGAATCAATGAGATTCTTGACGCCAATGGTCAGCCCTATCCGAAAATGGCTGAAATCTTTAAGAAATATATTTTCGCCTCAGTTTTTTCTCCACACTATGATCACGTTAGTCACTATCCACAACGATATTTTGTCGACCAATTCTTTTGGCACGGTAATCAGGGGACCATTGGTAAGTATAGCGAAAATCCCAGTAACTTTCCTTATAACGATACCATCAACGGCAAGATGTCATTGGAACTCGGCTCTTCCTATCGATCTGGAATATCTATTTCTTATGGGATCAGTTTGCAACTAGGTGGTGTTGTTCACAATGATATGCTTGGTTCGGAAGCGCCCATTGATGCCATTAAAAAGGTCATGTTTGCAGGTACAGAGGTCGATTTAAAGCAGGCAATTCCAGCTACAACGATTCACTTCATCGCCAATCCACACAATACGACCACCAGAAAAGAACTGGCTCAGATTCCTTTTCTCAATCAATACATTGATTTCAAGCAAAATACAACCACTCCTAGCACCTATGATCTTTCCAGCCTAGTCGATCGGGAGATCCCCGGTTACACCGTTTCTAAAGCGCATCATGTTGACGCCACGAAGATCGACGGCGCTGGCAAGACTGTCACCGATACCGAGCCATTGACGGGTTCCAACCAGGATCGGGGTGACATTTATTACTACTACGACGCCAATCCTGCAGC
Organism: Lapidilactobacillus salsurivasis; assembly: GCF_054785215.1. NCBI lineage: Bacteria > Bacillati > Bacillota > Bacilli > Lactobacillales > Lactobacillaceae > Lapidilactobacillus > Lapidilactobacillus salsurivasis. The sequence goes on from NZ_BAAABI010000001.1 coordinate 45,711, forward strand.
TGCTATTACCGTTAATTATCAAGTCGATGATCAAGCGCACACGCTACTGGACACAGAAACAATTTCACCCGCAGGCAAGTTCTATGGCGATCCGTATACAACAATAGGCAAACAATTTCCCGGCTACTCTTTAGTGGCTCGCCCAACCAATGCTAGCGGCACTTTTAGTGATCAAGTGGGTTCGACCGTTACTTATCACTACCAGAAAAGAACACCGCCACATCCAAGCAACATGGGTGATGTCCAAGTTCAGTACCTAGATCCAGACGGTCAAGATCTTCAAGCCCCAGCCCATCTTCGAGGTATCGTGGGCACCGCTTATCAAACCAAGGCGACATCATTTGCCGGTTATACCTTGACAGCGAATCCCAGCAACGCGACCGGGACATTCCGTTCAGGTACAGTGGTGATCATTTATCGGTATCAGCGTATCCGCGAAACGACGACTTGGCAAGTTGATCCCATGAATGCCATTGGCACCGTCGCATATCATCCCAACTATGGGATTGCTGTCTGGGACGATTTTCGAGACACCCGTCAGTTGGTTTACGGTCGAAGACAAGTCAAACGGCTCCCTCATCGATCCCGTTGGCAGATATTTGAAAAGGCCAGCCGCGCAGACGAAACTTGGTACAATCTTGGCGGTCAGCAATGGGTTCAAGCTAAGTATCTCAAATTAGCAGAGCCACCCCGCGATAATTATCACATCACGCAGTTAAAAGGCGTCGCCACTATCAACTATCTGCCAGGTTACGGTATCGCGCTTTGGAATCATTATGGCGCCCACCGGCAGCTGGCCACCTGGAACAAACTCCCCCATCAATCGCGCTGGCGCGTTTTCGCCCAGGCCAGCAACGGCGCAGAAATCTGGTATAATCTTGGTGGCCAGCAATGGATTTCTAGTAAATATACAAGGGTCCAACTAGATTGATTTTACCAAGAAGCCGATAAAACTTGCGCTAGGATTTTAGACCCAAAATCTCGAGTCAAAAGGACCACAGCCTTTTCTTGGCTGTGGTCCTTTTGTGGTCGAAAACTTATTGATTTTGGTTGTGGCCCTGATAACGATTGATGAACAATGGACTCACCGGTTCATCATGATAAATCCGGCGAATCGCATCGCCCATTAATGGCCCAACTGAAACTTGAACCATTTTATCGATGACCTTCTCTTGCGGTAAATTGATCGAATCAGTCACAATCAATTTCTTGATTGGTGACTTGGTGATCCGCTCAATTGCTGGTCCAGATAGAACTGGGTGGGTACAAGACGCATAAACTTCACTAGCGCCAGCGTCAATGAGGGCCTGCGCCGCCAAAGTGATTGTCCCGGCAGTGTCGATCATATCATCAATAATGATGGCCCGCTTACCGGAAACCTTCCCAATGATGTTCATGACTTCCGCCACGTTCGCCCGTGGCCGACGCTTATCAATGATCGCGATCGGCGCCTTTAAGAACTGCGCTAATTTCCGTGCTCGGCCAACACCACCATGGTCTGGCGAAACAACAACGGCATTCTCATCCAAGTGATTCGCCAGGAAATAATCCGCCAATAACGGCGAGCCAACCAAGTGATCAACCGGAATGTCAAAGAAGCCTTGAATTTGGGGAGCGTGGAGATCCAATGCCAAAATCCGATCAGCGCCAGCGCGTTGTAACATATTAGCGACTAATTTCGCCGTGATCGGTTCCCGTGCCCGCGTCTTACGATCTTGACGCGCATAGCCGTAATAAGGCATCACCACATTGATATTTCTGGCTGAAGCCCGGCGCAACGCATCGATCATGATCAACAATTCCATCAAATTATCATTGACCGGCGCTGAGGTCGATTGAATCAGGAAAACATCGGCACCACGAATACTCTCATCGATGTTGATTTGGATCTCACCATCAGAGAAACGTGTTACGGATGACTTACCCAGGGGTACACCAACTGCAGCCGCGATTTTTTCCGCTAAAGGCTTATTGGAATTTAACGAAAAAATCCTCAGTTTTGAATCAGCACAACTACTTGTCATTGTTTCCTCCTATTTTTACACACTACCTAAATTCTAATGCCATTCGGGGTCCTGAGCAAGGGGTAATTTCTGCCAATAGTCATTTTTATTCGTTTGGCGCGCCCGCGCGATGGCCAAAGCCCGTGTTGGCACGTCATCGGTGATGGTTGAACCCGCCGCCACAAAACTATGATCCGCTAATTTAACTGGCGCGACAATGTTGGAATTACTGCCGATAAAACTGTGACTGCCAACTTCACTATGAAATTTGTGGACACCATCGTAGTTAACAAAAACCACACCACAGCCAACATTGATATCACTGCCCAGGGTCGCGTCGCCAACATAACTCAAGTGGCCGACCTTAGTACGGGCGCCAATCGTCGCGTTTTTGACTTCGCAGAAATTACCGATGTGCACATCCGCGCCAATGATTGCCTGGGGCCGTAAATGGCTGTTCGGGCCAATATCAGAACCAGCAGCCATTTGCGCCTGCTCCAGCGTTGAGCTGGTCACGTGAACATGATCAGCCAAAATACTATCGGTCAGCTCAGAATTCGCGCCAATATAACAATCGGACCCAATCACTGTTTTGCCCTTCAAATTGACTTGGCCTTCAATGATCGTATCGTTACCGATCCGCACATCCGCGTCAATGTGGGCAGTTTCAGGATCGATCAGCGTCACACCCGCGCGCATATGAGCTTCATTGATCCGCCGTTGCATCAATTTTGTGGCCTGCGCCAACGCCACGCGATCGTTCACGCCCAGCGATTCGTTGAAATCAGGCGTTTGGTAAGCGGCGACGATCTCGCCTTGATCCTTCAAAATTTGAATCACATCGGTCAAATAATACTCACCTTGGGCATTATGATTGGTCACTTGGTGCAGGGCCTTGAACATGGTTTGATTATCAAAACAATAAACGCCGGTGTTGATTTCAGTCACTGCCGCCTCTTCTTTAGTAGCATCTTTTTGTTCGACGATTTTTTCGACAATGCCTAATTCATTGCGAATGATGCGACCGTAACCAGTGGGATCACTGGCATGGGCGGTCAAAATCGTCGCCTTGGCGCCCTTCGCTTGATGATAAGCATATAATTTCTCAAAGGTTTGCGCCGTCAATAACGGGGTGTCGCCATTGACCACCAACGTCATCCCGGCCAAAGCACCTAGTTTCGCCTCCGCTTGCAAAACCGCGTGTCCAGTCCCCAACTGTGCTTCTTGAAAGGCATAATCACTGCGCGCACCTAATAATTCTTCGACCGCTTCAGCCCCATGACCCACGACCGTCACGATTTTCTCTGGATTTGTTTGTTCGACCTGCGTCAATACATGATCGACCATGGCCCGGCCGCAAACACGGTGCAATACTTTGTACAACTTCGACTTCATTCGTGTTCCTTGACCAGCTGCTAAAATAACGGTATAACGCCCTGACATAATAAGCTTCCCTTCAGTAAACCAATTTAGAGATTTTTGACTCTTGAATCATGTTAATCATAACTTAATCGCAAAATAAACTCAATGGAAAAAGGCAGGGTGTTGGTGGATTGCAGATGTGGTGGGCTCCAGGTCGGGCTGGGGGTGGTGGAACGCGGCGGGCACGATTTTGAGCTTTTCGGAAGCCCACCGAAAATCTCAAAACTCGGCCTTATTCTAGGCGGCAAAGCCGCCAAGAATAATATCGCGGCTGACTCACCCCCAGCCCGACCTTCCGCCAAACGGATAAACAGCCACCAACGCCAGAGTGCGGAACACAACGGGTTGACTTTGAGCATTAACCTAGCTAGGCGGAAAAAGCTAGGTCGGCGAACACGTTCCAACGCCACGCTCCGCTCCAGCCGCTCAACGTTATCATAGTCGTTTGAGCACTCACGCCGACTGGCAGGCTATGGTCAATTGATGCGGAGCCACGGAACTGAAGACCGTGGTTAGTGGTCATCACCTTTACATTGGTGACACCAGCGCAGTCTGTTTGATGAACTGGCGTAGGTTTTTGATGGCGCAAACAGATTGGCCGATTTCAAGTCAACCTTCGTTTAAGTTTTAAGGCATGGTTTTTGACGCTACCTGAATTTTACCGACCGCCTGCTCCAAATCAGTTTGATGACCGCTATCCCAAAAACTGACAATGGCAAAAGGATGCTCTCCTAACGCTCGATCAAAATAACTGTAAAAAAAGTTTGGAAATCTGCCACGATTTCCAAACTCCCAGAAACAACTTTAACAGCCAAAACTTACTAACCACCCTAGCCTTCAACCCAGGGCTGAATTCAGGCCTGATCCGAAGTGACCGCGGCCAATTTGTCCAGATAATTACCTAACTCCACTTTGATCTCGCTGGCGTGCGTGTCCACGGCCACCACATTCAACAGTGAGGTGTACTCTGTTTCCACCCGTTGCCCCGCAAAAGTCGCTTCAGCAAAAACGGTAATACCGACTAACTCGGCCTCAAACTCCTTGAGCAAATCATGCATTCCGTGAATCGTCCCGCCGCCTTTCATGAAATCATCGACGATCACCACATTCGCGCCCTCGGGCAGACTACGCTTGGAGAGCTCCATTTTCTCGATTCGTGAGGAGGATGCAGAGACGTAATTCACGCTGACGGTGGCGCCTTCGGTAATTTTCGCGTCGCGCCGCACGATCACAAAAGGAACACCTAAGCAAGTGGCCACACTTTGCGCGATGGGGATGCCCTTAGTGGCCACCGTCATCACCGCGTCGACCTGTTGATCAACATAAAGCGCCGCGATCAACCGCCCGATCATGCGCAAATAAGTTGGATTACCAAGTAAATCGGACAAATAGAGATAGCCGCCGGGCAATAGTCGCTCTTTTTCGGCTAATTTCAGGGCCATCATTCCCAGGAAATCCGTTGCGCCGCTCTGACTAACACCAGGCAGATACTGCACCCCACCAGCCGCGCCAGGAAGTGTTTGTACACGCCCCAAACCGCGCGCGTTAAAAGTTCGTTTAATAATGGCCAGATCCTCGCTGATCGACGATTTAGCCGAATCATAGCGCCGCACGAAAAACGGCAGGGAGATCAATTCCCGGGGGTGGTCCAACAGATAACTGGTCATGTCGATCAACCGATCACTACGCCTTACTTTCATTATTATCTTCTCCTCGAATTATTAGCTCAATTATACCGATAATAAGTTGAAATTTCTAGACAATTTACTTATTTTTTGCTAAATCGTTCGCTTTTTATTGGGAAGGGTAATAAACTCAGCGGTTGAACCAAGTAAACCTCCTCGCAAAATCCCCGCATCGCGTTATAAATCCGCCTAGCCTGGGACTGCTTGGCGGTCAACGCGAACATCGTTGGACCAGTGCCACTCATCTGCGCAGCCAGTGCGCCCGCTCGCAGCATACGCTCCTTGATCACCAATAACTGCGGATGTTGAGTGCTGGTGACTTCTTCTAAACTATTGGCCATCCCCCGCGCCACCATCGGCCAATCCCCCTGACGCAATCCCGCGCAAATCCCAGCAATGTCTGGGTGATGAGTCAATTGGGTCAATGACACTTGGGCTAATAGCTTAGTCGTTGAGACGCTGACCTGGGGCTTGACCAAGACCAACCAAAAATTCGGCACCAGTCCCAAAGGTTCGACCCGTTCACCTTGACCGCTGACCACAGCAGGCGTCGCGTACACACAGAAAGGGACATCGGCATCTAATTCCACCCCCAACTGGGCCAATTCCGCTAAAGATAGTTGTAGGTGCCATAACCGATTCAAACCCCGAAGCACCGCGGCCGCATCCGCTGACCCGCCCCCCAGACCAGCCGAAACCGGAATCCGTTTGATGATTTCGATTTTCGCGCCCTGGCGACAATCAAAGCGCCGCTGCAGTAACTGGGCCGCGCGATAAGCTAAATTGCGCTGATCCACCGGCAAGAAATCTCGATTGGTCGTCACTTGAATGCGACCAGTTGGATCCGGTTGAATTCGTACTGTGTCCACCAGACCCACTGCCAACAAAACCATCCGCCATTCTTCGGCGCCGTTGTGATGGCGGTAGAGCAGATCCAGCCCCAGATTGATTTTAGCTGGCGCCTGTTCACTGATTTCCATGTTTTCACCACATTTCTCTATTGTCGTCATTGTACCACGAGCGCGCCGGATCCACTGTCACTGACCGTCCGCCAACGACCAGCACCCACCTAGTCGCGACCCACGAATGTCCCCGCCACCGCAATCATTTAAAAAAAGGTTAGAAAAAAAGCCGAACACCTGCGTGCCCGACTTGACTGCTTGTAAATCCAAATGAAAATACGACGACCAGTAACTATTCAGCTGTAAGAGAACTATTGTCGAACTCGATCTCAATCGATCTGGTTAGTAAATCGGTGTAACTGTAAGAAACCCGTTCAAAAGAATTCTCATCCTGATTCAAGTCAACGATAAAGACTGCCGGATAAGTTTCCTTCAAAGTGCCATGACGTCTGGTAATCTTTTTCCGTCCTGCCTGGGCAACTACCGTCAACCGTTGACCGATATGATCGTCAAGTTGATGCTTGATGCTTGATAATGACATTGGCATTGGCCTCACTCCTTGGGCTTAAGTATAGCACAAATTGTGAATTTTTTCAAGTTTATTAAAAAATGAGATTAAAATTAAATTCTCAGCCTCGCCAGAACGGAAAGCGCATCACCCTTATTTGCTCCAGCGAAAATCAGCCAGCGCCGCGGTCAATTCAATGAAATCCGGAATCGCCAACTGCTCGGCCCGTAATGTGCCCACTAACCCCAGTTGACTAAAAACAGCAGATAACTCACTTTTCTGGTCTTTCCCGACCAGCCGTAATAAATTATTCTGCAAATTCTTGCGCCGTTGTTGGAAACTGGCCTGAACCACTTGGTCAAAACGTTGACGATCCACGATTTGATAAGGTGGCTGCGCGTAACGATGTAGCCGCAAGACGGCCGAGTCCACATTAGGCTGGGGCACGAAGGCCGTTTTCGGAACGATTTGGTCGATTTCCGCCTGCATTTGCAGTTGGGTGCTGATACTCAAGGGACCATAATCCTTGTGACCAGGGTGGGCAATAATGCGTTGCGCCACTTCTTTTTGCATCATCAGCACCAACACATCTGGTTGGGTCACGCCATTGATCAGGCTAAACATGATCGGGGTCGTAATATAATAGGGCAGATTGGCCACAACCTTGATTTGGCCATAGCCAGGTTGAGTGTGGGCGGCCACTAGACTCGCCAGATCCGTCTGCAGAATGTCTTGGTGGACCACTGTCACATTGTCATAAGGCGCCAAGGTTGCTTCAAGAATCGGGATCAAGCGTTGATCGATCTCCACGGCAATCACTTGTTGAACCTCACGTGCCAACTGTTCGGTCAACGAACCGATCCCGGGACCGATCTCGATTACCAAGTCATCTGGCTGAAGCTGCGCCGCCGCCAAGATCCCCGCGATCACGGGCCGATTGGTCAGGAAATTCTGGCCCAAACTCTTCTTGAATTCAAAATGGTACTGATGCAAAATCGCGTTGGTCCGGATTGGATCGGCGATATCAAGTCGCTGTGGTTGATTAGTCATCATTGTCCTCCAATCGTCGCAAGGCCTGTTGGAAATCCGCGGCGGAAACTTGTAACATCTGAAGCCGCGGCAAAAGTTGTTTGCCATTGGCATAACCGATGTGCAACAGATCACCGAGCCGCTCGCGCCGCTGTTTCGCCGCCGGTCCGGCAATCAACCCCGCCGCCACCAGATCACGGCGACTAAGCTGACTCACAAATGTCTGATCCGTGGTCAGAACGTGGGCCAGGCAAGCCCGTAGATCCGCCGCACTGGCATGTTCCACGCCCAAGCTTCCTTTTCCTTGTGGCCGAGCCTGACTGCGTGGCAAGAACGCTTGCTTGGCGTTCGGCGCCACGGCCAGCACCTTCTTACGGATCTGTTCACCATTGAAATCGGGATCGGTCAGCACGATTAGTGGCCGTTTCTCCGCGACAGCTTTGATTTCTTGCAAGATCGCAGGCGGAACCGCTGATCCCCGTGTCTCAATGGTGTCCACCGCGCCAAAAACCTCCCGCAGTCGCCGCGTATCGTCGCGTCCTTCCACGATGATCACTTCTTGAATCATTCGCTATCCTCCAAACCAAAAACTTGCAACGCGTTCCGGTATGTTTGCTGGGCAATCGTTGCCAGCGGTAAGCTCAAACTTTGCGCGATTCCTGCTGCCACATAACGCGTATAACCAGGTTCGTTTTGCTGTCCGCGATGGGGCATTGGCGTCAAGTATGGCGCATCTGTTTCAATTAATAAACGATTCAAGGGAACTTGCGCCAGACTTTCCCGCAAGTAGGCGGCGTTTTTGAACGTGATCACCCCACTAAAGGAAAGATAGGCCCCTAAATCTAGAAACTTCGGCACCCATTCTGGTGGCGCATTGAAGCTGTGCATAATGATTCGCTGGGGCGGCAGTTGCGCCGCCGCTAAGATGGCGTAGGTGTCCGCCAAAGCATCACGAGAATGGATCGATACTGGCAGATCAAGCGCTTTAGCTAAAGCCAGTTGCGCGGCGAAAACCTGCCGCTGAACGGGTCGCGGTGACGCATCCCAGTGATAATCCAACCCGATTTCGCCAATCGCCACTACTTTTGATCGCTGGCAATTCGCGCGTAACCAAGCCGCCGCCGCGGTATCATAATCCTTCGCGTCATCCGGATGCCAGCCAATGATCGCGTAAGCATTGGGAAATTCCGCCGCTAACCGTAAGGCCCCTTCATTTAATGTTTGGTTAGAACCAACATTGGCCAGTTTGACCACACCCAATGCCGCGGCGTGGCGCACAAAAGACGCCTCTTGACCAGCAAAAGGCGTATCGTTTAAATGTGTATGTGTATCAAAAATTTTAACCATTGTAACCCCTTGATTTCAGCGATCCGCTACCTTTTATCAACTGATGGCTCGCTGGTTGATCAACCAATCAACGCGCCGTTGGCATGCTCCGCGCCAACCAAAGCCAGTTGCACCTGTCCTTGGCTGTCTTCTGACGAAAGTAACATCCCGTTGGAGACTTCACCGCGAATCTTCCGGGGCGCCAAATTAGTTACCGCTAAGACTTTCTGCCCAACCAATTGATCGAATTCGGGATAGAATTCCGCGATGCCGGATAGAATCTGCCGCTGCTCTCCGTTTCCTAGATCTAATTGGAACTTCAACAATTTATCAGCCTTTTTGACTTTCTCAACGGCCAAGATCTGCGCAACCTTGATCTCAACTTGATCGAATTGGTCAAACTTGATTTCTGGTTTCGCCGCTGGTTCAGCAACTGGCGCGGCCGGTTTAGCCGCGGCCGGTTGTTTTTGTTCCTTGCTCATCTGGGCTTTGATATAGGCGATTTCTTCGTCACGGTCAAGCCGTGGGAAAATCGGTGTCCCCTTTTCAACCACGACACGCCCTGCTGGGAATTGACCGAAGATTGGACTGGTTTCCGCCAACTCAGCATCCTGCAACCCTAATTGGGCGAAAATCTTCTTCGGAGCATGGGTCATGATCGGCTGAATCAGAAGCGCAATGATCCGCAAGCTTTCCGCCAAATGGCCCATCACGTTAGCCAATTCGGCAGCTTTAGCTGGATCTTTCGCCAAAACCCAAGGCTCAGTCTCGTCAATGTACTTATTGGCCCGACTGATCAGTTGCCAAACCTTCTCTAGCGCCGTTGGGAATTGATAATGGGTCATCGCCTCGTCATAAGCGGTGATCGTGGCATTGGCCGTCTCCCGCAAACTCTGGTCAAAGCCGGTGGTATCACTTAATTCCGTTGGGACATGCCCAGCCTCGTACTTGTTGATCATCGCCACGGTCCGGTTCAGGAGATTCCCCAAATCATTCGCCAAATCGAAGTTGATCCGATCGACATAATCCTCCGGGGTGAAAATCCCATCATGACCAAAAGGAAAAGCCCGCATCAAATAATAGCGCAACGCGTCCAAACCGTAACGTTCCACCAACATTTCCGGATAAACCACATTCCCCTTGGACTTGGACATTTTGCCATCTTTCATCAACAGCCAGCCATGACCATAGACCTGTTTAGGCAAAGGTAGATCCAGCGCCATCAAAATGATCGGCCAATAAATCGTGTGGAACCGCACGATTTCTTTGCCGACGAAATGGACATCCGCTGGCCAGTATTTGTCAAACAAGGTCTGATCATCTGAACCATAACCAAGCGCGGTAATATAGTTGAGTAACGCATCGACCCAAACATAAACCACGTGCTTCGGATTGCTAGGAATCGGCACACCCCAATTAAACGTTGTCCGTGACATCGCCAAATCTTCCAAGCCCGGTTTAATGAAGTTATTGATCATTTCATTCTTCCGCGACTCCGGTTGAATAAATTGGGGATTCTCATCATAATATTTCAACAAACGATCCGCGTATTTACTCATCTTGAAGAAGTACGATTCCTCGCTGACCAGTTGGACCTCGTGACCGGACGGCGCCTTGCCGCCGATAACCCGGCCTTGATCGTCGCGATAAACTTCAGCCAATTGAGATTCCGTGAAATATTCCTCATCAGAAACAGAATACCAACCGGTGTATTTACCCAAATAAACATCGCCTTGCGCAATCAAGCGCTCCACGATTTTTTGGACGGCTTTGACGTGATAATCATCCGTGGTCCGAATAAATTTATCATTGGTGATTTCCAGTTTTTGCCAAAGCTGCTTGATGTCCGCCGCCATCTTGTCAACGTAAGCTTGAGGTGAAATCCCCTGAGCCTCCGCCTTTTGTTCGATCTTCAACCCGTGCTCGTCTGTTCCGGTCAGGAAGAACACATCGTAACCCTTTAAGCGCTTGTAGCGTGCTAAAGAATCAGCCGCGATGGTGGTGTAGGAATTACCGATCGTTAGTTTTCCTGAAGGATAATAAATCGGTGTTGTAATATAATAGGTTGGTTTTGCCACGAAAAAAACCTCCAACTGCTCTAAGTTCGAATTTAACATGCCGAAGCATATTCAGAGTTTATTATAGCATATAACGCGTTGGAAATAATGACCTAGCCGATCTTGATTTTTCAGAAAGGTGACCGCTACTTTCACTCAAACAGATCCAACTGTTGCCCCCCTGGACGTTGATAGTTCAGCCCCAATGCTTGACTAAATTGTAAGGCGTTTTCTGCGGCATCACCGCCAGAGTTATTATTGAAAATGATGTAATTACGCGCGACTTGGGACGAAAACTCTTTCACCAATGTGGCCAATTCTTGTAACTCGGTTTCAGAATAATGATATAACGTTCGTCCCGTCTTACCGCCAAACCCTTTCTTGGCCCAGTTCACACCATTACGACCGTGAAACCGCCAAAAGCCCAGTTGTGGGGTGGTCACCACTGGCCGCAACGGCACACTGTCAGCGCCAATATCAGGCTGATCGATCATCGCTAAAGTCAATTGTAAGGCGCGGAACCGTTCCACCACTTGATCGAAGTAACGGGGATCATACCAACTACGATGACGGAACTCAATCATGATCGGCAATCTAGGCAAGTGTTTGCGCGCAAACGCTAAATAATCCAGTGCTGAACCTGACAACCCAAAGTTCGGCGAGAATTGCATCAAAACACCCGCCAATTGCCCACGCTCCTGTAATGGCCCAATCGTCGCCAAGAACTGCTGATAGATTTGGGCCAGACTGACACCGGAGGCCGGCGCTTCATGGAGCGTTAGTTCGCGCGGTGGCTTGACAATGAACTGAAACTGCGGCGCAACTTGAGTCTGCCAATTCAGGACGATCTTGACGTCTTTCAAACCATAGAAAAACGTATCCAACTCAACCACGGGAAAAACGCGACTATATTCTGTTAAAGTTGGTTTCTTGACACCGGGAAACAGCCGGGGATGTTCTGTCCAGGTTGTTAAACCGATCAAATCCAATCTTTCCACCTACTTTCATGGGGCTCCTGCCCTTGCCAACAGCCTTGCTGTTCTAACATGATTATCTGGCGGAACCGAGCTAATTTCAAGCGAACTATTTATGAAAGAGAACGCGGCAACTGATTGGCAGGCGTGTTTCAATGACGAACACGGTCCACATGTCATCAAAGCGCCGTGGTTAAGCCATTTCAACTAGTGCCACGGCGCCTTTGGTCATGTTGCACAATGGTAAAAACGCTTTTTTGTGCGAAATAGGGTGGTCTAGGAAATCGTTTTCTTTTATGATATAAGCGTACTCGAAAAAGAAAGGTGTTTTTCTAAATGGTTAAAGTAGACTTAGATCACATTTACAAACGTTATGCAAATGCTGAAGAAGATAATTTCGCCGTATCCGACTTTGATTTACACATTGATGATCACGAGTTTATCGTATTCGTTGGGCCTTCAGGCTGTGGTAAGTCAACAACATTGCGGATGATTGCCGGCTTGGAAGATATTACGAAAGGCGACTTAAAGATCGGTGGCAAAGTCATGAACGACGTTGCTCCTAAGGATCGTGATATCGCCATGGTCTTCCAGAACTACGCTTTGTATCCACATATGACTGTTTTCGATAACATGGCTTTTGGCTTGAAATTACGTAAATACGAAAAAGCTGACATCAAGAAACGTGTTGACGAAGCTGCACAAATCTTAGGCTTGACTGATTATCTGGAACGTAAACCAGCTGCTTTGTCAGGTGGTCAACGTCAGCGTGTCGCTTTAGGTCGTGCGATCGTCCGTGATGCGCCTATCTTCTTGATGGACGAACCTTTATCAAACTTGGATGCCAAGTTACGTGTCACAATGCGTGCTGAAATCGCTAAATTACACCAACGCTTGAACACAACTACGATTTACGTAACCCATGACCAGACAGAAGCGATGACCATGGCTGACCGGATCGTTGTTATGTCAATGGGTGAAGTTCAACAAATCGGGACTCCTGCTGAAGTTTACGATACGCCTAAGAACAGATTCGTCGCTGGTTTCATCGGCTCACCTGCTATGAACTTCTTCGAAGTCCATTATGAAAATGGTGTTTTGACTGATAATAGTGATGGCTTACGCTTAAACGTTCCAGAAGGTCGCGCTAAGATCTTGGACGCAGATGGTTACAATGGTAAGGACTTGACTTTAGGTGTTCGTCCTGAAGACATCCATACTGAAGGTGCCTTCCTAGAAACATTCCCTGATGCAACTGTTAAAGGTAAAGTTGTCGTTTCTGAATTACTTGGTGCTGAATCAATGCTTTACGTCACATCAGGTGATACTGAATACGTTGCGAAAGTTGACGCGCGTGATTACCACAAACCTGGCGAAGAAATGCAACTCGGGTTCGACTTGAACAAAGCGCACTTCTTCGATAAAGATACAACTTTATCCATTGTGCAAAAAGCTAAAGACGAACAACGGGTTGATCAAAACGCTTAATTTGCTTCCTCCCCTAAAAAAGCAAAAAAACAGACGCTAACCACGTCTGTTTTTTTGTTGTCCTGTGATCCAACCACGACAGCTGCAACTGTTGATCACTCGAGTCATTCGCCTAACGTTGGCGCGATGGCGGCCCGGCGGTACTCGGTTGGCGTAAGTTGCAACCGGCGGTGGAAAATCTTGTTGAAATAAGAAACATTGTTGAAGCCGACATGACTGGCGATCGCGCTGATTGAATCGGTGGTGGTCTTCAACAGGATCGTGCTTTGCGTAATACGCAAGATATTGATGTAATCGGTCAACGCAATCTTGGTTGTCCGTTTGAAGATACGACAGAGATAACTTTTGCTCAAATTAAAGCGCGTCGCCAACGAACTCAGCGTCAGCGGTTGCTCATAATTTGCTTGAATAAAGGCGATCACTGTTTTCGTGAGTTCCACGGCGATCCCGCCAGAATTAACTTTAACGTGGGCGGTTTCCGCCAACTGTGCCAGAATTGCCCAAACCAAATAGAGGTGGCCCTTAATTCGTAACATATAAGCCGGCGCGCTTTGATCGAAGTCGTGCTGGATCACTGCCAATTCCGCCTTTAGTTGCGACACTAGCGGTGCGGTCGGTGGCAAGACCGGTGGCACTTGAAGCGGGGCACTTAAATATTGCTGCTGAATACTGTCCGGCACCGCCGATTGTAACAAAATCGGATCAAAAACGACCGCGTAGAAATCAAACGGGACCGCCATGGGCGCGCTCATCGCGTGTAATTGATCTGGTTGAATGACCGCCACATCCCCCACTTGGAGTGGATAAGAAGCGCCATTCAAATGCAGTTCCCCTTGTCCGTTGACTACGACGAGAATCTCAAATTCTGAATGCCAATGAGTGGCGACCCGCTCAATAACCGTGGGATCCGAGCAAAAATCATGGACCCGTAACGGAAACAACTTGGTGCCATGTGGTTCGAGTTCTTTCAGTTCTTCTCCGTACATTTATTTATCCTTTTTGCGCAATATTGTGTTACTTTAAGTCAATTTTATTATAGCCTTTTAGCGATAAGATAGCTATATTAACCTTAGAGGCGTAAACGTGTGCCAAGTAGTTACGTCATCATTGTGTTAATCGTCATTAACTCACGGGAGGTTAATCATGCAATACAAAATCAAAGATGGTGCCCTGATCGTTGGTCACCAAAATGAAACACTGCGTTTAGAAGCTTGGGGTCAGGATGCGTTGCGGATCCGAGCAACCGAATACCCTGAATTCACCGCGAACGATTGGGCTTTAAGCCAACCAGTTGCGCCAGCGCAACGACAAGCTGACATTGAAATCAATGAAAACGACGGCACCGCGAACATCGTCAATGGCCGTTTACAGGCAACAGTCAATGCGGCGGGAGTCTTGTCCTTTTTCCGCGATGGTCAACTGATTCTTCGCGAATACTTCCGCTCCTATTTTGGCACTGAAAGCAATGAAAGCCGTTGTTTGAAGATCATCGGTCGCGATTGGAAACCAATTATCGGCGGCGATTATGGCTTGACCGTTCGTTTCGACCCCAATGATGGCGAGAAACTCTTCGGAATGGGTCAATACCAACAGAAATATTTGGATCTCAAAGGTTGTACTTTAGAGCTGGCTCAACGTAATTCGCAAGTCACTGTGCCCTTCGCCGTTTCTAGCTTAGGCTATGGCTTCTTGTGGAACCACCCAGGTATCGGCCAAGTCAACTTCGGTAAGAACATGACTGAATGGCACGCGGACGCCACGAAACAAATGGATTATTGGATCACCGTGGCTGATACGCCAGCTAAAATCGTGGAGAATTACTCCGCGGTGACCGGTCGCGCCCCTGCCTTACCTGATGGTCTGTTAGGCTTGTGGCAATCGAAATTACGTTATCGCACCCAAGCTGAGGTCCTCAAAGTTGCCCGTCATTATCAGGAATTGGGGCTACCGCTGGACGTGATCGTCATTGACTTCTTCCACTGGACGCGCCAAGGCGACTGGCATTTCGATACTGAATACTGGCCAGATCCTAAAGCCATGTGTGACGAACTCCACGCCATGGGCACCAAGGTTGTGGTTTCCGTTTGGCCATCAGTTGACCGCAAGAGCGAGAACTTCGAAGAAATGTTTGAAAAGGGCTACCTGATTCGGACCGAACGCGGCTCAATCCAAACCTATGATTTCCAAGGCGATTGCTTGGAGATCGATGTAACCAATCCAGCTGCACGTGACTTTATTTGGGCGAAATGCAAGGCTAATTACTATGATTACGGCATCGATATGTTCTGGTTGGATAACGCCGAGCCAGACTACGCGGTCTATGACTACGATAATTACCGCTACTACTTAGGACCAGCGCTTGAAGTTACCAATATTTACCCTCAATTATATGTGCAAGCCTTTGAAGATGGCATCACCGCCGACGATCCCGCTAAGAAACAACTACACTTGGTGCGCTCCGGTTGGGCCGGCAGCCAAAAATATGGCACTTTGATCTGGTCAGGCGATGTTCCTAGTACCTTTGAATCCCTAGAAGATCAATTATCCGCCGGCTTAAATATGGGACTGGCCGGAATTCCTTGGTGGACCACCGACATTGGTGGGTTTATGACCGATGACGTCAATGATCCCGCCTTTAAGGAATTGCTGATCCGTTGGTTCGAATTTGCGGTCTACACTCCATTCCTACGAATGCATGGTGATCGCGGCCCCCATGATATTCCGGCGTTATCTGATTCCGATCATGGTGGTGGCAGTCTTTACACCGGTCATGACAACGAAATTTGGAGCTATGGCGAGGACGCTTTTGCAATCATGAAGGATCAGTTGCAGATTCGTGACGGTTTGAAGCCATATATCGAGCAATTGTTCCAAGAAGCCAGCGCAACAGGCGCGCCACTATTGCGGACAATGTTTTATGAATTCCCTGATGATGCTCATGCTTGGGAATTACAAGATCAATATATGTTCGGCTCCGATTACCTCGTCGCGCCCGTTCTTCGCGCCGGCATCAGCGAACGCGAAGTTTACTTGCCGGCTGGTCGTTGGGTGAACGTTAACGACCAACATGAATACAGCGGTGAACAAACGATCATGGCGGCGGCCCCATTGAACCAGATTCCCGTCTTTAAGAAACTGGCTTAAGCGCAAGCTTACCCACCAGTTCGAGCTAACCACACAATATACGAAACAGCGACTACTCAGTGGAGTGGCCGCTGTTTTTTCGCATGATTGCAGGTTCGCGCGGGTGTTGCGCGTAAGCGCAACCGGGTCCTATTCATGATTTTTCGTTTGATGGCAGATTTGAGTGGGTTTGGATGGGGACGCAACCGCCTCAGGACGTTTATCGTGGCTGGAAACGTGCTCCGCGCAACTGACTTCTGTGCTTAGCTACGCAACGGTTTCGGAAGCGAAGCCCGCTTCCAAAGCCGTCGCTAGGCTAATGCTCGAAGTCAACCCGTTGCGCTGCGCACTCTGTTTCGAACGCGGTGGGCATCGTTTGAAGCCAATCCGCAAGCCCGGCGGCTTGTCTTCAAATCGAGCCTTATTCTAAGCGATGAATCGCTAAGAATAATCTCACCGCTGAGCCACACGTCCTGAGGCGGTTGCTGAACAGAATTGCGCCTATCTGCAATCAAGGCGAAGAATTTGACGAAGTAGTTTTGCAAGCTAGAGGTCAAACAATCGACTAGTTTTGAGGTGGTACGGCAACACCAACGGATGCGGATTAGGATGTCGGGACACTTTACATTCGTTAGACATCTTTACCTGCTCTCTAGACAATCCCCGATGAAAATCGACCGATTCTGTTGATTCGCTGAGAACTAGTTCTGTTCATCAGATGGGCTGTACTGGTGTCACCAATTTAAAGCTTGTAACCACTAACTAGGGTCGTCAGTTGCGTGGCTCCTCATCAATTAGCCATAGCTTGTCAGTCGGCGTGAATGCTCAAGCGGCTGTTATAACGTTGAGCGGCTGGAGCGGAGCGTGGCGTTGGTGGATCGTTTACTAGTTGGCGGAAGGTCGGGCTGGGGGTGAGTCAGCCGCGATATTATTGTTGGCGATTTATCGCCTACAATAAGGCCGAGTTTTGAGATTTTCGGCGGGTTTCCGAAAAGCTCAAAATCGTGCCCGCAGCGTTCCACCAACGCCACGCGCAGCGCAAGTTGCGGCCAAGCTACTTTTCGTCTAGTGTCGCAATTATGACACCGGCCACGAGCAAGCTACTTCCAGTCGGCCAATAATTAGGCGCGCCTGACAACAATCAATAACTTGCCATATTTTCAGCAAAAAAAGGCGATAGACCATTGACGCCTCCCACCAGATTCGCTATTCTATTCTAGACGTTGACAAAAAGTTAATGAAATGAAAAGGGGCAACTCATTTATGTGGTTTTTACCAGCACTGATTACCTTGCTTGCTTGGGGAACTGCCGACCTGTTCTACAAAATCGGCAACAACGAAAAGGAGCAAAATAGTGCCTTGAAAACCGTGATCATGGTCGGTTTAGTCATGGGGCTTCACGCGATCCTTTATTACGGCGTTTATCAGGGCATCGATTATCAATGGCGGAACTTGCTTGTTTATCTGCCTGTTTCTTCCATGTATATCTTATCAATGGCGGTTGGCTATTTCGGCTTGCGTTATATTGAATTGTCGATTTCCAGCCCGATCAGCAATTCTTCTGGCGCCTTTGTCGTCTTACTTTCCTTCTTCTTTATGCATGGCAATATGGCGCCTCTAGAATGGGTCGCCGTGTTCATGATCATCTTGGGAATGCTTTTGCTAGGGATCTTTGAGAAACAGTCCGCAGATGCTGAGCTAAAAGCCAGCGGTGAGAAAGTCGATAAGAAGTACCGCATCAGTGCCATTGCGATTATTTTCCCCGTGATCTATGCCTTGCTAGATGCGATGGGCACATACCTCGATGGGGTTTACCTAGATTACAAGAAGATCTTGCCTGAAGATCAGGCCAACATGAGCTACGAACTGACTTTCTTGTTCGTGGGGATCCTAGTTTGGCTTTACCTGCACTTCGTCAAGAAGGAAACCGTCAATGTTTTCAAGGAAAAATATCGTGGTCTAGCTGCGATTTTCGAAACTTTAGGTCAATTCTTCTACGTTGGCGCGATGGCTTCTAAGTCGATCATCGCCGCGCCAATGATTGCTTCGTACAGTATCGTTTCGATCATTCTGGCGCGCATATTCCTGAAGGAGAAACTCAGTACCAAACAATATATCGTCGTGGGCGGCATCATGGTCGCCATTGCGATCTTAGGCTTTTATGACGCCTAAGCGCCCACGCTCGAAACGTGCTCTGGATGCCAGGCAAATCAAAAACGCAACTCCCTTTGGCTGGGGTTGCGTTTTTTTGATGGCCGGCGGGCAATTTGACCCGAAAAATTGGGGTGGCGTTCGTGTCATCACGACCGCAATTAAGCCTTAGTCAGGAGCTGATCGGACCAACTCACTTGAGCTTGGATTGGTCGGCGTCAGGAGCCGACTGACCATCTGCCTCATCCTGCCACGCCTTGATCAATCGAGCCTGATACTGCTTGGAAACTAATAAGATATCGGCGTACAGCGTTCGAACATATTCGGCCTGTTCGGCGGGAACGCGTTGTCCAATTTGCTCATAAACTTGGGCCTCGCGCCGCCGATCAACTAGTGGCAGCTGATGCTGGTGCTTAACGGCGGCGATACGTTGGCCCACCTGTAACCGTTGGGCCAACAACGGCATCAATTGCTGATCGATTTGGTCGATTTCGGCACGTTCTTGCTCTAACATGTTTCCAACCCCTTCCGAATTTCTTCAAAAACCGTCAGCGCATCGTCTTGGATCAGGCGAACGGACGCTGGTGCGGCAATACTCTCACGATTGATCGCATAAATCGGCGTCTCGGCTTGACGATACTGAATCAGTTGGGCAAAGGGATAGACCCGAAAACTCGTCCCCACGATCAATAACAAATCGGCGTTAGCAATCGCCTGAGCCGACTTCATCAAGATTTCCGACGCAATCGACTCCCCGTATAAAACGATGTGCGGCCGAATGATCCCTCCATCGATTTGATGATGATAGTCCTGGGCGAAGTCCTCATAGCTAACCGCTTGACCACACTTTTGACAATACAAATCGTACAGATTCCCATGAAACTCGATGACATGTTGATTACCTGCCTGTTTGTCCAGACCATCAACATTTTGCGTCACCAGCGTCCCTTTCTCATTACACAACGCCGCGATTTCTTGGTGAATCAAATTTGGTCGCGCCGCGGGAAAATACATCCGTTTAGTCACAAATTCATAAAAGGCTTGGGGATGCTGGGTCAAGTTCTCATGACTCAGCAAATATTCCGGATTGGCAGCGCCAGCATACAGGCCGGTTTTGGAGCGGTAATCGGGAATGCCCGAATGTGTCGAGACGCCCGCTCCAGTCAAGAAAGTAATCCGTTGCGCCTGTTTGATCGCCGCAATCAACTCATTCATGCTGCTCACCGGGAAATTGCTCCGGTAAATAGTGGCCGTCGCGCTGGGCGTATTCGATCTGATGCTCGTTAAGGAAATCTTCGACCCGCTGTTCGTAACGCTCATGCATCGCCTCTGAGCCTTGCTGATCAACTGGGATTTTGAAGGTGCCAACACACTGCTCATCTTTATCACCCAGCAGCAAATATAAATCGGCCAACTCAGGTTCAGGTTGATGATAGAAGTGGAATAATTGGCTGACCTTCAGATTTAATTCTCGGGGAGAAAGAACCGCGGTCACGGTTAAATGACGGCCTAAATCGATTTGCTCGTCAATTAATTTCTTATCCATGAACAGATTCAAAACCCGCATCAACGCTGCCCGCAATTGGCGATTGGTCGTTAAGGGTTTCTCCAGCCAAGTTTCTTGCAAGGTTTGCGCTAACGACCAAGCTCGAGGGAAATCAGCACTCCAGCTAGTGTCCGCAAGAGTTTCTGCGTCTAAGAGGACACGCGCGCCCACAATCTGTAACACGTTGCCAGTCACTGTAGAGCCCTCACTCCCAGCCGGCAAGTCATCATCGTGCATCAAATTAGCGCTGGCATATTCCCGAATGGCGTTTTGGGCCGGTTGATCCAAAACACCCATTGCTTTCAATCGTGGTAACATGGCTTGGTGCAGAATTGTTTCCAAGATAATTTGACCAAACACAGCCAAAAAGTTCGCCATTTGCTTATCGGTATCATCAACTGGACCAACTTGAATACTTTGACTGGTTTCCTGTTGTAAATGTAACAATTCATGCGCTACAATGAAGTTAGCAAAGCGTGGATTGGGGACCGTCAAAACATAATTGCCTTCTTGATCTTTAACGATTTGCGAAGCAGTTGGATTCAACGTTAACGAGTCCGGTCCGCTAATTAACAAATTCAACGTATGCGGCGCAATCTGCTCCCGGCACTGATTCAATAACGTCTGGACTGTTGCACTTAATTGTTCTTCAGGTTTCATATTCACTCATCCTTTGTGGGTTTTATGTCATTATTCTCATTATAACGCATCTGTCAGCGTTAGTAAGGAGCGCCTCATGAAAATATCAGTATCTTTAACAGCGCAGGGTTATTTGCCTGACCGCTATGGAAAATACGCTGCCGCCAACGAAATGATTGCTGGCTATCCGATAATCTCACCGGAGATCACCGTCAGTGATGTTCCCGCGGGTACGGCCAGCTTGGCCTTGACCTTGCTGGATTTTGACGCGGTGCCCGTTGGTGGATTTGTTTGGATCCACTGGCTGGCCGCCAATTTCGCGCCAGATTTGGCGCGGATCCCCGAGAATGCCAGCCAAATCGGCGGCGACTTTGTCCAGGGACGTAATAGTACCGCCGGGCGCCTCGTGCATAATTTAGACCCGCGCACCAATCAGCGTTATACTGGACCTCAGCCACCTGACCGAGATCACCAATATGAACTGACTTTATATGCGTTGCGGCAAACATTGCCGCTGCAAGCGGGTTATTGGTACAACGAATTTAGGCAATTGGCTCAAACACAAGTGATTACCACGGCTAAATTACTCATTCCTAGTCGCGCTTAATAAGGAGGAACTTATATCATGCGTCAAGTTAGTATTGGTTTAGATAACATCAACGCTTCAGAAATCGCCCTAGGTCTGATGCGGATCCCCGAGAAGACAACTGCCGAAGTGGTGACCCTTTTGGAAACGGCGGTTGACCATGGCGTCAACTTCTTCGACAATGCGGATATTTATGGTGGTGGTGATTCAGAACGTCGCTTTGGCGATGCGCTGGCCGCTTCCTCGATCAACCGTGATGATATTCTCGTGCAAACGAAGGCGGGCATTGGTCAAAATCAATATGATTTCTCAAAGACTCATTTAGTCGAAGCCCTCGATGGAAGTCTGGAACGGATGGGCTTGGATCACGTTGACTTCTTGCTTTTGCACCGGCCTGATGCCTTAATGGAACCAGACGAAATCGCTGATGCCTTCTTCGAAATGCAAAAAGCAGGCAAGGTCCGAGAATTCGGGGTCAGTAACTTCAACCCGTTACAAGTTGAATTGTTGCAACAGGCCGTGGCACAACCATTGGTGATCAACCAGTTACAATTTGGTTTGATGCACACTGGAATGATCGACTTTGGCTTCCATACCAACATGGCCGACGCTCGCAGTATTGATCATGACGGTGGCTTGTATGAATATTCCCGCATGAACAATATGACCATCCAGGCTTGGAGCCCTTACCAATATGGCTTCTTCGAAGGTGTCTTCATCAATAATCCTAAGTTCCCGAAACTGAATGAAATGCTCCAAAAACTTGCCGCGAAATATGACAGTAATGTCAATGCGGTTGCGGCGGCCTGGATCTTGCGGCTGCCAACCAGCATGCAAGTCATCGCCGGCACCACCAATCCTCATCGTCTGGCTGAGATCTGTGAAGCGGACCAAGTTCAATTGACGCGGACAGAATGGTATGATCTTTATTTAGCAGCTGGCAACGATCTGCCTTAACCATCCATTTAGGCGATTTTGAGCGCCTAAATGGTAAATACGCCAACGCGGCAGTTTCCCCTTTAATCTCTGCCAAATATTTTTTCTTTTATGCGCAAAACAAACCGACTACTGCTAACGCCTGGCCCCTGGTTAATCTAACCACCGCGACCAAATTCTTTGGCGGTGGCGGTTTTTTTGTGGGCGGCAACCTGTTTGCGACCAGCACGGAAGCACTTGCCAGCACCGTTGCCAGCTCGCGGTCGGTTGGATTTTAGAAAACAATAAAGCGTTTTCTTTGACAAGAAAAGCGATTGATTGTATTATTTGTTTAAACAAGTGATATTACTTGTTTAACCCTTTATTCAATTTTTCTTATTTGTTTTCAATATTGCCTTTATTTTTTCTAGTTGGTCGCGTTTATCCCAAGGGGGGAGAAAAATGGCCCAAAATTTACAACCTGCGGCAACAGCGATTGTTGCGGCAATCGGCGGGCGTGCCAATATTGAACTACTGACTCACTGTGTTACCCGTCTGCGTTTTGTATTAAAGGATGAGAGCAAGGTCGATGAGACGGCACTCAAGAATGTTGACCTGGTCAAGGGCTGCTTTAAAGCCGGGCGGCAATTCCAAGTAGTGATTGGCCCAGGTCTAGTTGATAAACTGTTCGATGTTGTTCAACAACAAACAGGACTGCAACAAGCGGACAAGGAAGAATTGAAGAAAGTTGAAGAATCCAAAGAGAACTTTCTCCAACGTGGTCTCAAAATTTTCTCTGATGTTTTCATTCCGTTGCTGCCAGCAATCGTTGGCGCCGGGATTTTGCTGGGTGTCGGCAATATTTTGACCGCTTCTGGGATTTTTGGACCAAAGGCGCTGGTGGTGACCTACCCGCAAATCAAAGGTCTGGCCGATATGATCCTGATGGTGGCCAATACCGCCTTCACCTATATTCCTGTATTAGTCGCCTGGTCCGCAACCAAGCGTTTCGGCGGAAATCCGATGCTCGGGATCTTGCTAGGTTTGGTGTTGATCAACGCTGAGCTGCTGACCGGCACACAAATGGCCAGTGTCATCTCAGGCGCGGTCAAACCAGAATACTGGAACATTTTTGGCCTTAACATTATGAAATTAGGCTACCAAAACTCTGTGCTGCCACCGCTAGTCGCTTCCTGGGTGCTGGTGTTCCTAGAGAAGTGGTTGAAGAAGGTCGTTCCGGATGTGCTCCAATTGATTGTGGTCGCGCCAGTAGCGATCCTGATCACCTCATTCTTGACTTTCTTGGTCATTGGACCAGTCATGAACCAAATCGCCACTTGGATCACAGATGGCGTCATGGCGTTGTTCAACGCTAGCCCGATCTTGGCGGGGTTATTGTTCGGTCTATTGTGGGAGCCGCTGGTGGTCACGGGGATGCACTATGCCTTTATCGCCGTCAATATCCAGCTGATTGCTTCCACACAACAAAGCTCGATGCTGGCAATCATTACCATCGTCTGTGTCGCTGAAGCTGGCGCCGACTTTGCCATGGCGATGCTGGCCCGGAACAAGAAACAAAAGAGTATCGCCGTTTCCGCGGGGACTTCCGCGCTACTCGGCGTCACAGAACCATCCATGTTTGGGGTCACGATTCCAGCCAGATATCCTTTCGTTTGCTCGATCGCGACCGCTGGATTAGCTGGCGCCATGATCATGGTCTTCAAAGAGTATGCAGTCTCCTTAGGACCAAGCGGCCCATTATCCTTCGTAATCATTCCGGCGCAGTTCTGGCCATGGCATTATTTGATCATGGCTGGTGCCTTCGTTATTTCCCTAGGAACCACCTACGCTTACGGACGCGTTTTAGCCCGGCGAACTGTGACTGAGGAAGACACGATCCCGGCGGAGGAACAGATTTAAGTCAACCACCCTGGACCTTCAAGGAGGTGAGTAGATGCCGCAAACAATTGTTTGGAAACATCTCTTTTCAAATTTCCACAACTTAGCGTATCGGCCAGTGCCACAACAGATCACGTGCTATCAACACAATGTCTCGGGGGAGGAATTGCGTGTTGAGCTCAATAATCGCTTCGATGAGGTTCCCTTACAAATCAAGGGTTTGCAGATCGCGGCTACCCCGGATCTCAAGGATGCCGTCAACCTCACGTTTAATGGTCAACGCCAAGTGCTAGTTGAGGCCGGTCGAACCTTGTGGAGTGACCCTGTACAGTTTCCCATCCGGGCGGGGCAACCATTCTACTTGGCACTGCAGGCGACTAATACTCGCAACCGCATCAACTCCTTGGCCAGTACATTGGCCCACTACTTGGTCAATGTGACCAGCGCCACGAATTTGCTGGAGCGCAACTACTTCTATGGTGTGGACAATATTCAAGTGACCACGGCACAACCACGGCGAACCGTCGCGTTCTTCGGTGATTCGCTGGTCAATCAAGGCTTGTTCACCAGCGCCTTGACGCAACAACTCTATCAGAATTATCCCAATCAAATCACCACGTTCAACGCGGGCATTTCCGGCAATCGCCTGTTACGCGCCGGTGACTCGCAATCGCCATGGAATGACAGCTTCGGCCCAGCTGGTAAAGAACGCTTCATGTGTGATGTGCTCTGTAGCCGTCCAGATGTGGTGGTGTTTCTCGAGGGAGTCAATGACTTGTTCCATCCTGGTGCCGGCGCGCCACCAAGTGAACTGCCGACTGCGGCTGCGCTGATCGGGGGGATCAGCCAGCTTTATCAGGTTTGTCAACGTCGTGGAGTCAGTTTCATTCCTTTGACGATCACCCCATTCAAGGGCGCGTGCAATTTCGAAGTGAGTTCCTGGACGCCGGCGAAAGAAGCGATTCGGCAAACCGTCAATCGCTACCTGCTCACCTTGCCCAATGCTTTCGACTTAGCGCGTCAAGTTGCCCTGAATTCAGATGTGACCACCTTGGCGCCAGCCTATGATTGTGGCGATCACCTGCACTTCTCACCTAGCGGCGCCACGAAAATCGGCCAGTTATTAGCCCAAGAATTGGCGCCAACATTGGTCAAGTGCTGTCAAGAAGATTAGGGTTGTTAACCCAGCTTTCCCGGTAAAATAACCATTTTTCCGGGGAGCTGGGTTTCAGCGTTTCTAATAAAACAACTGGTTTTTCGCTTGAACGCAACTAGACACCAAATTCAAGCAATGTTATCATGACTTATTGATTGGAACCACTTACTTTTTGTTAAATATGGTTTTCGTGGCGGCCCAGTGGCTTGGCGCACGGGGCGAATGACGTTGGCTGGTCCGATCAAGCGATTCAATTCAAATAAACGCATAAAGGATGATTTAGGATGGCGGCAAGGAAATTTCATCACATTTATCAAGAACTGGAACAGCGGATCAACACGGGAGTCTACCAAGATACCCTACCAACAGAAAGTGTCTTGACCCAAGAGTTCCAAACCAGTCGAAACACGATTCGGCGCGCGATCGCCTTACTCAGCGACCGTGGCTATGTTTATAGTGTTAAAGGCAGTGGTGTGGTGATCCTGGAATCGTTCAACGGTCCCCGTTGGTCTTTCGGCGCCCGCGGTTTCAACGGTTTACGGGCTATCAAAGAAAGCAACCACTTAATGGCGACAACCGAAATCGCGAATTTCAAGAAGATCATTGTTACCGCGGAGAACGCCCCCGAACTTCCTTTTGAGATCGACGAGGTTCTTTATCTGGTTGATCGGATTCGTGTGTTTGATGGGCATCCGATGATTTGGGACCACAGTTTCTTCCGGGCCGATCAAGTCCCGGCCCTTTCCAAGCAAATCGTTGCTGGGTCGATCTACGACTACTTTCGCAAAGAAAAATTCAAGATCATCGCGGCTAAGCGGAGTTTCACGGTCATGCCGGCGACACCAGACGATTACGCTTATCTTGAACTAGGCAGCTACAATTGCGTTGGTGTAATGGAGGACCTGGTTTTCAGCGACAATGGCTTAATGTTTGAATATACTCAAAGTCGCTTCATTCCTGATCGCTTCAGCCTGAGTTACTTTGACCAAGATAATGGTCAGCCTGATTAAACGGGACTAAGCCAGTCTGGACTAGGATCGACTGGACTGAGATCGACTGGTCTAGAAGCGACCGGACTGGGATTGGCGGATAAACGGATAGCCCACCCCGGCCGTCTAACCACGCAAGCTGGCCCACCGGCAAGTAAAAAAAGGACTGTTTTTCCCACTGGTAAATCGGGAAACAGTCCTTTTTAGTTTAAAATCAAGGTAAGGTTCGGG
This sequence comes from Lapidilactobacillus salsurivasis, assembly GCF_054785215.1. Lineage (NCBI taxonomy): Bacteria > Bacillati > Bacillota > Bacilli > Lactobacillales > Lactobacillaceae > Lapidilactobacillus > Lapidilactobacillus salsurivasis. The sequence continues at coordinate 72,340 of NZ_BAAABI010000001.1, forward strand.
TCAAGTCATTCTGCCGCTCGGGCTCGCGTTCCAAACTGCGCAAATGCCGCATCGTTCGCACGTACGAACTGATTAGAACCAGGAGCGACCCGATCCAGGCCAGTGGATTTGCCATACTGGCGCCGGCAAAGCCAAATAGGCGAATTAGCACTAACCCGGCAAAGGCCCGCATCAGTAACTCCATGATCCCCGCTAAGGTCGGCACCAAACTTTGACCTAGGCCCTGCAAGGTATACCGAACCACGAACAGGATCGCCAGCAGCCAGTAGAGACTGCTATTGAAGTGGAAATAAGTTTGCGCCGTGGCGGTCACGACGGGCTGTCCGTTGCCAATGAATAGATTAACTAAGGGGCGGCCGAAGTAAATAATCAGCAAGCCCGTCAAGCCTGAGAAAAGCACCGAAACCAGCAACGTTTGCCGTACCCCTGTCCGAATCCGACCGAATTCACGCGCGCCTAAGTTTTGCGCGGCGAAGGTGGCCATCGTCACCCCAAATGACATGGCTGGCATGGTCGCCAACCCATCGATGCGCCCAGCCGCAGTATATGCCGCGACCGCGTTTGAGCCTAAGGTGTTCAGCATCAATTGCAAGATCACCTGTCCCAGCGCAATGATTGAAGATTGAAAACCCATTGGCAGGCCTAAGCGTAAATGATCTTTGATCTCTTGTAAGGAGATTTTGAAATCACTCCGATGAATCTGGAGCAACGGGAAACGACGATAAATGTATAACAAACACAAAACGGCCGAAATAAGCTCGGCCAACAGCGTCGCGGAAGACGCGCCCGCGATGCCCCACTTAAAGACCACGATAAACAATAATTCCAAGCCAATGTTGATAACGCAGGCGATCACCAGAAAGACTAACGGTGTGCGGCTATCCCCCATGGCGCGGATCATATTGGCAAACAGGTTGTAAGCGACAATAATAAAGATCCCGGCAAACTGGATCACCAAAAACGTGTAAGAATCATTGATGATATCCGCCGGCGTTTGCATCAGTCGTAGGATCTGTCCACAAAACGTCATACTGATCGCCGACAAAATCGCAGAAAGTCCCGCGCTGATCACGATGCTTGTCGCGAAACTGCGCTTGATCCCCTTGAAATCGCCGGCACCATAGCGGCGAGCGGCAATGATTGCAAAGCCATTGGTCGCTCCTTGCGCGATCCCGATGATCAGAAACGACAAACTCCCAGTCGCCCCTACCGCCGCTAAGGCCTTCACCCCAATCGTGCGCCCAACAATGATCGTATCAGATAAGGTATAGACCTGCTGGAAAATATTACCGATCAGCAGCGGAATCGTGAAGTAGATAATCTGTTTAATCGGTTTGCCTTTTGTTAAATCGTGCAAAATAAATCCCCCTAGAACCCCTTGGCTAAATCGATGCGCCGCCACCGCCTGATGAGCCGCCGCCACCGGAGAACCCACCACCGGAACCGCCGCCAAAACCACCGCCGCCACCGAAGCCGCCACGATTATTATGATTGCCCGAACCGAGTAAGGCCCAAAGCCACCACATACCGCCACCGCCACGACCACCGCGGCCGCCGCCACCCATGAGGAAAATCACCGCGACAACGATCACGATGATCGTCCACAGATGGTCGCTCCAATCGCCGGTAGTGCTTTGTTGCTGGCGCAGTTGTTGGTACTCTTGATTCGTCAGAGTATTCTTGTCTTTTTTAAAATCGTACTTCTTGTCGATCACGGTTGCAACACTATTGAAGACTTGCTGCAAACCTTGATTGATTTGCGCTGGGTCGCTCGACTTCAACTTGCTTTTGGATTTCTGCAAGATCCGACCGGAAAGCGCATCCGTCAATTCACCCTCGAGGCCATAACCAACTTCGATGCGCACATTACGCTGGCCATTATTGACCGCATACAGAATCAGAACGCCGTTATCTTGACTCCTCTGACCTAGACCCCATTTGGTGAACAGGTCCGGCGCGTAGCTGTCAATACTATCGCCATCCGTACTTTTAATGACGGCCAACATGATCTGGGGTCGTTGCGTTGAGGCCGCATAAACCGCATTCTTCTGGGTTACTAATGATTTTGTGGCCGTTGTCAGCACACCAACCTGGTCATAATAATTCTGATCAGGGTTCGCCGGTAGCGCCGCCGCAACTGAGCTAGCCGGTAATAACCAGTAGAACAAGCCCAATAAAACAAGCGTGAATAACCCTGAAAATTTAAACTGTCGCGCCATCTTGCTCCGCGCGCTCACCCTAGTCATCTAAATCAACGACCGGGGCTTTGCTGGCATTCGTATCAGCTTTGAAGTAAGTCTTCTTTTCAAAGCCCATCATTCCCGCCATCAGATTCTTAGGAAAAGTAGCAACTGACTTATTATAAGCTTCTATCGCTTGATTGTAACGCCGTCTTTCTACTGAAATTCGATTTTCTGAACCTTCCAACTGCGTCATCAAAGTTTGCACATTTTCATTGGATTGTAGCTTGGGATAATTCTCGCCAATCACGCTGACCAAGGTGCCAACAGATTGGTCTAATTGGGCGTTAGCCTTGATCTTCTCACTAGTGGTGCTAGCGCTGCCATAAGCTTTCCGCGCTGTGGCGATTTCACTGAAGACCTTATCTTCGTGCTTCATGCTCCCTTTGACCGCGTTGACCAAGTTGGGGATCAAGTCATAACGCCGTTGTAGCACCGTTTCAACTTGGCTCCACTGAGACTCGACCGCCTGTTCAGATTTAACCAGACTGTTGTACATGCCGACCACAATGCCGATCAGCACAACTAGTCCAATCACTAGACCAATTAGCCACCCTTGTTTTGTTTTATTTTTCTTCATTAGATAAATTCCTCTCCGTAATTGAGCAAATCCAGTATTAATGTCATGTATCATATTTTAGCATGTAACTGTAAAAAAGAAAGCGGTTTGCCCGAATAATTAAGGATACTTTAATCCATAAAAAAGCGCCAGCTTACCTTTCAGCCTAACCGTTACGTTTGCTTGTAACGGCGTTATGGTAATTTCCAAAGGCCTAAAAGTTACCGCCTGACGAAACAGAAAAGGCCGAAAACGATTGCGTCCTCGACCTTGGCCTGATCATTTAAAAAATAGAGCGTTCGTCGACCTGGGCAGCTTCTGAGCATTAGCCTAGCCAGTGTTTTGGAAGCTGTACTTTGCTTCCGGAACACTGGCGTAGCTAAGCGCAGGGAGCTGGGTCGGTGAACACGTTTCAATGTCGGCCGCAGCTTGCGCTGCGAAATTCGGGGTGAGCTCGCTGTGGGCGTCACTTTGAGCTTTTCGGAAGGGCACCGAAAATCTCAAAGCTGAGCCTTGGTCTAAGTGGCAAAGCCACTAAGACCAATTTCACGGCGATCTCACCCCGAATTTCTCCGCTCCAGCCGCTCAACGTTTTAACAGCCGCTTGAGCACTCACGCCGACTGGCAGGCTATTGTCAATTGATGGGGATCCACGCCATTGACGACCATGGTTAGTGGTTACAAGTTTTAAATTGGTGACACCAGTGCAATTTTGTCTGATGAACGGGGACAAGTTATTGATGAATAGGCCTAATTCTCAGTGAATCAACTGAAGCGGTCGGTTTCAATCCAGAAATTGTTAAGGAAACAAGTAAAGATATTCAGTCTACGCAAAGTGTCCCGCCGCCTGATCCAAACCCGTTGGTATTGCCGTGCCAGCCCTAAAAAGGAGATTGTTTTGACCGCTAGCTTGCCAAATCGCTTCATCAAATTCTTCGCTTCGATTGTAGATCGGCGCAATTCTGCCGAGCAACCGTCTCATGACTGTGGCTCTATTCAGAGTGGTCCAAGTTGTTAATCCCCGCTAACCAAATGCGCGCAAGGCCGGCCTTGGAATAGTAATTCCGCATCATTCAAGGCCGTTTCTACCATGTTCTTCACCGCCTGATCGGTATAGAAGCCAATGTGTGGTGACACGGAAACATTAGGTCGTGCCAGTAGATCGTTGACCGCGGCTAAGTCGTGCTTTTTCCCGCGCAGATCCACGCCGAAAATCCCGGTCTCTGCTTCGATCGTGTCTAAGCCAGCACCCGCAATCGTTCCGGCATCCAAGGCGGCGCGTAACGCCGTTAGATCGACGATCGGTCCCCGGGCGCAATTGATCAACAACGCGGTTGGCTTCATTTGTTTCAACGCGGCCGCGTCAATCATTTTGGTCGTCAATGGGGTCAAATTGGTATGGATCGTCAACACGTCACTTTGCGCTAGCAATTCATCGAAGCTGACATAATCTAGTGTGTCCGCTAGTTCGGGCCGCTGGACGAGATCATGGGCGATCACTCGCGCACCCAGCGCCTTAAAGATCCGCGCGACCGTGCCCCCAATTTTGCCAGCGCCTAAAACGCCCACCGTCAAATTATGGATTTCAAAGGCTTCTAGGCCACCCCAAGAGAAGTCCCCTTGGACCATGCGCATTTGAGTTTCTTTCAAATGACGCAACAATAACATGGTGTGCGTCAAAGCCTCTTCCGCGACGCTACGAGGGGAATAAGCTGGGACATTGGTGACTTGGATCTGGTTGGCTTGAGCGCTGGCGAAATCAATAATATCGTAGCCCGTAATTCGCAGGGCGATGATTTTGATTCCTTGCGCCGCTAATTGTCGGTATACAGGCGCAGTGATCGCACCATGTTGCGCCGGCACCACCGCGTCACATTTGACCGCTAATTTGACCGTGGTTTCGTTTAAAGGTTCAGTGGTGGTTCGAATCACGGCATGGTGTGCATTGGCCCATTGTTCAATGGCGGCTTGTTCGTCAGGTCGAACAGAATACATTTGAATTTTCATAGGATTACTCGCTCCTTGTAAGTTGATTTCGAGTCTGTGATTTAGAGCAAACACTCAATTAGCCGCGACAAAGGCCGCTAACCGTTGGCAAGCCGTTTCCAGCTTAGTCATACTGGCGGCATAGCTGATCCGCAAGTATCCTTCTCCCGCCGGAAAGGCTGAACCCGGAATGACGGCCACTTGCGCTTCTTTCGCCAAGCGATAAGCAAAGGCCAAGCTATCATGACCGAAACGTTCTGGTATCCGCGCGAACACATAAAAGGCTCCCGCCGGTTTAGCCGTCGTAAAGCCCAATTCGTTCAATTGCTGAACCAAATAATCCCGCCGTGACTGATATTCGACCTGCATTTTCAACCCGTCGTCGGGGCCAGCTTGCAAGGCTTCCAGCGCCGCTTCTTGCGCCATTGTCGCCGCCGCGGTGGCCGTCAATTGATGGACCAAGCCAACTTTGGCGATGACCGCCGCTGGACCGGCCACATATCCGATGCGCCAGCCCGTCATGGCATGCGACTTAGAAACGCCGTTGATCAACAAGGTCTGATCTGGCAAGAGTTCACCCAGTGAAACATGGGGCGCGCCATACGTCAATTCACTATAGATCTCATCACTGATCACGAAAATATCATACTGCCGCAAAATTGCGACGAAAGCCTCTAATTCGGCGCGCCGGTAAGTAACGCCCGTGGGATTCGTCGGATAGTTCAAAACAATTGCCTTGACCTTATCCCGATGTGCCGCCAAGGTCGCCGCCAACTTCTCTGGTGTCAACACGAAATTATCCACACTCGTATCGATATACACCGGTGTGGCGCCATTCAGTTTAATGATCGGTAAATATTGAGGAAATGTCGGAATGGGGACGATCACTTCATCACCAGGGTTCAAAATCGCGGTCAACGACGCATAAATAGCACCGGATGCACCAATCGTGGTAATGATCTGAGTCTCCGGATCATAATGCGCCCGATATTTATTCGCCAGAAAAGCCGCGATGGCCTGACGCAAGGCGGGTAACCCCGGTGACTGCGTATAATGGCTATGATCGGCAGCAATACTGGCCTCCCCAGCTTTTTTGACATGGTCGGGGGTGTTGAAATCCGGTTCTCCCAGGGTCAGTTTCACGATTCCAGGAATCTGGGAAATGTCTTTATCAAATTGCAGAATCGCTGACGCTTCCACGTCAGCCAACTCGTTTTTCATTAATGACGCTAATTCTTTTGCCATAACTTGACCTCTTTAAACTTCAGAATGTGCCTTAATGCTGAAAGGACCTCTGTTAACCTGCCGAACCTGTTGCTTTATTTAAAATAGTTTAACCCGATCGCTTCACGAACCTCTTGCAAAGTACGCTCGGCGACTTCATTGGCCTGGGCGCTACCTTGCTTGAGCATGTCGTAAACCGCTGGAATATCTTGGGCATATTGCTCCCGGCGCTGCCGAATTGGCCCTAAGACCGTTTCCAAGACCTCATTCAAGTAACGCTTGATCTTCACATCGCCTAACCCGCCATGTTGATACTCCGCCTTAAGCTCCGCCACTTTCGTCTTGTCCGGATCGAAAACATCCAAATAAGTAAAGACCATATTGCCTTCAATTTGACCGGGATCACTCACATGAATATGGTTAGGATCCGTGTACATTGACATCACCTTCTGCCGCAATTCATCGGCGGTATCAGCCAAATAAATCGCATTATCCAGCGATTTACTCATTTTGGCGTTGCCGTCCAACCCTGGCAAACGTCCCTGACCTTTAGGTGGGAAATAACCTTGAGGCTCAACTAATACATCCGTTTGATACGTGGTATTGAATGTCCGCACAAGTTCCCGTGCCTGTTCCATCATCGGTTCTTGATCATCGCCAACTGGCACTGTATCCGCCTTGAACGCTGTAATATCAGCGGTTTGACTAACCGGATAAACCAAGAAGCCAGCAGGGATCGATTGGCCGAACGCCTTTTGCTTGATCTCGGTCTTGACCGTCGGATTACGTTCAAGCCGCGCCACACTAACCAAGTCCAAATAATACATCGTCAATTCATTCAAAGCCGGAATCTGCGACTGCACCAAAATCGTTGACTTCGCCGGATCCAACCCCACCGCTAAATAATCCAAGGCCACTTGGATCAAACTATTCCGGATCTTCTCCGGATTACGGGCGTTGTCCGTTAAAGCCTGAACATCCGCGATCATGACATAGGTTTGATACTCACCTGAATTTTGCAGGGCGACCCGATTTTTGAGTGACCCAAGATAATGTCCGATATGTAATTTACCCGTCGGCCGATCTGCGGTCAGAATAACTTTCTTTGCCATTTGAAAACCTCCAATTATTAATGTGCGCTGGACCTATTGCCTCGATGTTGCCATGGAAAACCTATCATGATGATATAGAAAAAGACCGTCCTATTCCAATTACAATAGGACGATCTTCCGCGGTGCCACCTAAATTATCCTCGTCAGCAACCGCTAACTCAGGATCAACTCGATTGAATTAAGGCTTCAACCACCGTCAGGACTTGCGCCGCTGACTACGTTAGAATCCATTCACTGATACGCGACTATGGTAATCTCAGCATGCTACCACTCTCTGTTTGTCGCGCCACGTCAGTTACTACTTTCTAGACCGAATCGGCATGATATTAAGGTTATCATAGCCAGCCACTTGTTAAAAGTCAAGAGCAAAAGCGAAAAACTGGGGATTGGGCCCTACGGCGGGATGGTGAAGTAGTTAAGCGGAAGACGCTAGACGCGTTTCAATGTTGGCCGCGGCTTGCGCTGCGAAATTCGGGGTGAGATCGCTGTGGGCGTCACTTTGAGCTTTTCGGAAGGGCGCCGAAAATCTCAAAGCTGAGCCTTGTCCTAAGCGGCAAAGCCGCCAAGGACAATTTCACGGCGATCTCACCCCGAATTTCTCCGCTCCAGCCGCTCAACGTTATAGCAGTCGTTTGAGCACTCACGCCAATTGGCAAGCTATCGCCAATTGATGGGGATCCACGCAGTTGACGGCCGTGGTTAGTGGTTACAATCCTTGAATTGGTGACACCAGTACAGTTTGTTTGATGAACAGGCCTGATTCTCAGTGAATCAACTGAATCAGCCGATTTCTAACCATGAATCGTTCGGGAAACGAGTAAAAATGTTCAACCTACGCAAAGTGTCTCGACCTCCTAATCCGAATCAGTTGGTGTTTCCGTACCACCCCAAAAATGGGCAATTGTTTTGACCTCTAGCTCGCAAAACCACTTCGTCAGATACCCAACTTCGATTGCAGATAGGCTCAATTCTGCCTAGCAACCGCCTCAGGACGTGTGGCTCAGCGGTGAGATTATTCGGTTCTTTCTAACGTTTGGCGAATGGCCTTAAATTTTCTCGATAATCGAGAGCCTTGCTTCTAGAATTTGAGAAATTGCAACACTCAACATTAAATAATAGGTTGGCTTGATGTGGCCATTTATTTCCTATCGCTCCAATTTATTTAGTTGAAGTATTTATTCGTCGTCTTGAAAGCTGCTATATCAGTGTTGATCACGTCTTCGCCAAAGTTTAGAAAGAACCGATTATTCTTAGCGATTTATCGCTTAGAATAAGGCTCGATTTGAAGACAAGCCGCTGGGCTTGCGGATTGGCTTCAAACGACGCCCACTGCGTTCCAGCCACGACAAACGTCCTGAGGCGGTTGCGTCTCCACCAACTCCCAGCACACTTTCAAGACTTCCGGAATCCGTTGGCATTGCCATACCACTCAAAAGGAGCAGTTGTTTGACCACTACCTTGCCAAACCACTTCGTCAGATACCCAACTTCGATTGCAGATAGGCGCAATTCTGTTCAGCAACCGGCTGGGACTGCGCGGCTCAGTGGTGAAATTGTCCTTGGCGGCTTTGCCGCTTAGGACAAGGCCTGATTTTGAGACAAGCCGCGATCTTTGCGGATTGGCTCAAAACAGCGCCCACCACGTTCCAGTCCGCATCAGCAGTCCCAGCCGGTTGCGCTCACGCGCAACACCCACCCTACCCGCAATCAAGCGCAGGTTCAAGAATAAGAACCACTAATCCCGACCAACTCAAGCCAACGTTGCTTGAAGCCGCTCCACAAACAACTGCGCCACTTTAGACTGAACGGTGTTTTTCTTCCAGATCACAGTAATTGGTTCGGTTAGCTGTGGTGTTAAAGGACGAAAGACCAATTCGCTATGGGCAGAGGTATCGATCAGGTGATCGAAGGTCAGTAAATAAGCGCCGCTATTGCGCACCAGTAATTGCGCGTTGAAGACCAAGGTGAAGGTGCCCAGAATCTGCATTTGTGGGCCTAGATTTCCCCACCAACTTTGAAAGCGACGGGCGTTTACCGCTTGTTCGGAGAGCACTAAGGGATACTGACACAAATCTTGCGGACGAATTTCTGCTCGTTGCGCCAACGAATCTGTTCGCCGCATGACCACGCCCCACTGATCACGTTCCGGGAGCTGTAGATAATGATATTGTTCCAGTGGTCGTTCGCCCATGATCACGGCAAAGTCAAGCACCCCTTTGGATAATTGCGCTTCGGTATCTGCGGCATTACCACTGCGCAAATGGATCTTCACATCAGGATAATCTTGCGTCAACTGGCTGAGGACCCGCATGATCCGCTGCATGCCTAGACTTTCACCGGCGCCAATGGTTAATTCGCCGCTAATAACTTGGTCGGCGCGAAGATTGACCATTGTTTTATCCGCTAATCCGACTAACTCCACCGCACGCGCTTGGAGATACTCTCCAGCCGAAGTGAGTGTGATCTGGCGATGTCCACGAATGAATAAGGTGGTTCCCAATTCTTTTTCCAAATCGGCCAATTGCTTCGATAAGGCCGGTTGCGAGATCAAGAGCTGCCGCGCGGCATGGGTAATATTCCGTGTTTGCGCCACGGCCAAGAAATAACGTAAAACGCGTAGTTCCATTAACAGCGCCTCCTAGATATAACAAAAAGTTATTTATAACGATATTTTATAAGTATTTTACATTGAAATCAAGTCCCCTTATACTGAATTTGTTCAGTTGATCCAGCAAGGGCAGGTGAAAATATTGGCAGTATCAGAAAGCAATCTTGATGACCGACTGATCGCGCAAAATCAGCGTTTATTGCAACATTTAAATTACGATTATGCTTGTCCCGGCGAGATCCGGCAGTTACTAGGTGAGATCCTTGGTCACCCGTTAGATCCCACTAGTCAGATCCGGCTACCATTTTATACGGAATATGGGCGTCATCTCAAACTGGGACGCTGTCTACTGATCGAGCAGAATGTGACCTTGGCCGACCAGGATCTGATCACTATTGAAAGCCATGTCGAGATCGGCGCTGGCGCCATGTTATTGACCACCGGCTACCAGATGGATCCCCAGGGACAGCCCCAACGTTGGTCAGCGCCGATCATCATGGCTGGCGCGATCGTTAGCCACAACATCCCTGCAAATTCAGTGATAACAAGCAGCTGACTAGCTGCAATCAGCTCAGCGGCATAGCAAGTCAAGAAAGGATCGAAAAGAATGAAACTTGAAAATAAAGTCGTTATTATTACCGGAGCCTCCAGTGGTATCGGCGCGGCCACAACGCGGCTATTAGCTCAGCAACATGCCAAACTCGTGATCGGGGCTCGCCGTCGCGATCGGCTGGAGCAACTTAAGGCCGAATTTCCCCACGAACAGATTTTGATCCAACAGACAGATGTGACAAATTTTGCCGAAGTCCAAAGCCTAGTTGACTTGGCTGTCAGCAACTTTGGCCAAGTCGACGCTCTCTACAATAACGCCGGGGTCATGCCAGTCAATCCTTTGATCAACGGCGCCCGTGCGGAATGGCAACAGATTCTAGATGTGAACGTGATGGGCGTTTTGAATGGCATCGCCGCCGTTTTACCGATCATGGTCAAACAGGGGTTTGGGCATATTTTAGCAACTGATTCCGTTGCCGGCCACGTGGTCGTCCCTAACTACGCCGTTTACAATGGCTCCAAATTCGCAGTGCGCGCCATCATGGAAGGCCTCCGCCAAGAACAACATCAGAATCATATTCGGACAACGCTCATTTCCCCAGGGGCGGTCAATACTGAACTTTACAAATCCGTCCGTAATCCCGAATATCAGCAAGCAGAAATCTCAACTGAAAATGAGATTGGCATCGATCCTAACGCCATCGCCCAGGCCGTGGTCTTCGCCCTCACCCAACCAGCCAACGTTGACTTGAACGAGTTGATCATTCGTCCAATCGAACAAACCGTCTAATTAGTCAAGCTTCCTCCCTGCCAAACAAATAAAGGAGTCCCACCCATGAGTAAATTAGCGAACGATACCCGCGTTTTCAAAATAAATCCCCAAATCGACGTCCAGAATGTGCGTTTCAATAATCGCTATGGCTTCAATTTAGCTGGGCATTTATATTTGCCCTTACATTTTGACGAGCGCCAAACTTACGCCGCCATCGTGATTTCTGGTCCCTTTGGCGCGGTCAAAGAACAATCAAGTGGCTTGTATGCTCAAACGCTGGCCGAAAACGGCTTCGTTACACTGGCTTTTGATCAGTCAACGACGGGCGAGAGTTCTGGCTCGATCCGCAATGTCGCTTCACCAGATATTTTCGTTGAGGATTTCTCAGCGGCCGTCGACTTCATCGGGCTTCAACATTTCGTTGACCGTGAACGGATCGGCGCCTTAGGGATTTGCGGACTGGGCAGCCATGTCCTCACCGCCGCCTCTGTGGACGTGCGGATCAAAGCCGTCGCCACCTCTGTTATGTACGACATGGCCGATTCCATGTGGGCTGGTTTGAATCATAGCAAGACAGCCAAACAACGCGCGATCGAAAAGCAATTGCTAGCTGAGCAACGCTGGCGCGACGCCGAAAAGGGGCAACCGGCTCCAGGCCTCCACGAGTTACCCTTCACCGCTGATGATCAGCCCATTGAGGCGGATAAACTGTTCTCAGAAGAACTACCAGCTGATGCCGACCCAGTCACAACCGAGTTCTTCAATTATTATCGCGGCCGCGCTTTCCATCCCCGCTCAATCAATTCCGCCGCCGCTTGGACAGCTACCACCCCGCTCAGCTACTATAATTTCCCGCTACAGGCCCACATCGAGCAAATCTCGCCGCGCCCAGTGCTAATCGTCACTGGGGAGAAGGCCCACTCCCGGTACATGGCTGAGGAATCTTATCAACGTCTAGCAGATCCTAAAGAATTAGTCATTGTCCCCGGCGCCACACATACCGATCTATATGATCAAAGCGATTTGATTCCTTTCGCTAAATTCACCGCCTTTTTCACGGAAAACCTCGCCGCCGACAAATAATCGTCCCTGGCAACTCGCTAAAAATCATCACTCTTTGGTGGTGATTTTTTGGTTTTGCCGCGTTTGTTTGAGTCACTTGCGCTGGCTTTGCAGGCGCAAGTGACTCAACCGATCCGTTCCCCATCAATTCAAAAATAGCAAGCGACTGCTTCTAATCCTATCGAATCCATCATTGACAATATCGGTACTTGCAAAATCTGCCAAAAAGGTGTAATTTGGAGTTATTAAAGCAAACATATGTTCGTATATTTTGGAGGCCATCTCATGTTCGATTATCAGCAGGAGCCTGTCCGCACGATCATGATGATCGATAGCAAGTCATTTTACGCCAGCGTGGAGAGTGTGGAGCGCGGGCTCAATCCGCTTAAATCAATTCTAGTTGTTGTTTCTCAAGCACCCAATACTGGCGGCGGTGGCTTAGTGCTGGCCGCTTCGCCAATGGCCAAGAAGTTATATGGGATCAGCAATGTTTCACGCTACTACGAATTGCCCGATGATCCGCGGTTATTAAAGGTGCCGCCACGAATGAATCTCTATATTAAGAAGAATTTGGAAATCAACGCCATTTTTCAAAAATATGCGGCGCGTGAAGACATCCATGTTTACTCGATTGACGAATCGATGCTGGATTTGACCCAGTCTTGGCGACTTTACGGGCGCAGTCCGCAAGAAACCGCCCGCAAGATCCAACAAGAGATTCGCGCTAAAGTCGGCGTTTATACCACGGTTGGAATTGGCGACAACCCGCTTTTGGCGAAATTGGCCATGGACATTGAAGCCAAGCATAGTCACTCGCTAATGGCGACTTGGCACTATCAAACGGTGCCAGATACGATCTGGCAGATTCAAAACTTAACTGATGTTTGGGGAATCGGTGAACGGACCGCAATTCGGTTAGGCAAGCTGGGAATCACCAACATGTATCAACTAGCGCACACGGATCCCTACGCCCTTCAAGCCAATATGGGGGTCATTGGGGCGCAGCTTTTCGCCACCGCTTGGGGGATCGATCGGAGTATCATCGCTCAGAAGTACCACCCCATCAGCAAAAGTTATGGCAATTCGCAGGTGCTACCGCGCAACTACAATCAAGCCGCCGATATTGAGGTCGTCCTCCGGGAGATCGCTGAACAAGTTGGAGCGCGTATCCGCAAGCGGCACTTGCAAACTGGCTTAGTCACGATCGCGCTGGGTCAAGCGCAGAAGTCGACGAAAACCGGGCGTTCTTTCTCCTCCCATCAGGCGAAAATAACCCCAACTAATTTAAACGCCGAACTGACTCAAGTCGTGCTGGGACTATTTCGCGCTCACTGGAACGGGGCGCCTTTGCGCAATCTCAGCGTCAGTTATGGCGCGTTGCGTGCCGATCGCAGTCAACAACTGAATTTCTTCGAAACGACGCAAACACAGGTGCAACGACGCCGACGGGATTTTGTGGTCGATCAATTACGGCAACGTTATGGCTTTAAAACAATCGTCAAGGCCAGTAGTTTAATGCAAGGCGGCACCGCGATCCAGCGCGCTGGCTTAGTCGGCGGTCATAACGGCGGCAACAGTTATGAGTGAGGATTTTGACCGCACGGTGACCAGTTTCTTCAAGCAGTATCAGGACCGCGGTATGCTAAAGTGGGCCGGCTTTTATTTAAGTGACCATACCCAACAGCTGGAAAAAGAGGCGCACTTAGCCACGAAAATCGTCAGCCAACAAGCGCAGCAATCACGCCAAGAATTAACGGAGTTGCTCTTGGCCGCCTTCAATCAACATTTGACTGTGACGCTGCAACTTAATACGATTCGGCTGAACGACGACAAGGTCGAAGAAATCAGCGGCAACGTGACCGGCTTTACAGAAGCTGGCGTGCTGATCAACGGCCATGAATTCCTGATCGATGATTTACGCCATATTCAAACTACCTAAGGAACACCTCGCCGCTCAGCGCATCGCCCCCCACAAGCAGCCCGCCTAGCCTATTTCGACAGTTCGACAACCTGATGCTGCTGCCATTGTGCCACCAGCCAACCGGCCCCAATAAACGTGGTCAAAATCTTTGTTCTTCATTAATTATGGTGGTAAGTGTCGCATTCTGACGCTGACTATTGTATGATTTTAGGTGATAACAATTAAGTTGGGGATGGGTAAACAATGAAAAGTCCAGCATCACGATTAGGCAACAGTGTCCGCTTCATTATCTTCTTTGCTTTAGCAATCGTTACCACTTGGCTTCGCAACATGACCTTTGACCAAAATAAAATATCCGGGCTTTTTGGACTACTTTTCTTTAGCATCGCGGCTTTGACGCTACTCTTTTTTATTCGTCAATTCAACTTGGAGAAGCGCTACTTTTCCGATCGACTCAATTCATTAAGTGACGTTTTCAACAATGCCTTTGGCTTCGTGATCGTGATGTTTCTAGCGGTAGGTGGGCTTACTTTACTGATTGCCTGGCTTCAAGTTGATGGTAAACTCCCAGTGTTCAGTCAAGAAGCAACGGGCTTCGAGGTGGTTGACATGGGTTTCTGGCTGAATATTCTCATGAGTGGGATTTTGATGCCAATCGTCAATCAATATTTGGTTAGCGGCTTTTTCTTCAATTATTTTTTCCGGGTTGAGAGTCACCTGAATATCGTTTTAGGTATGCTACTCAGTGGTCTCTTATTCGCCTTATTGCAATTTCAACCTTGGTTCATGCCCGCTTTCCTTCAAGCCTCCTTTGGATGGCTTTTCGCCCTAAGTTACCTGCGCACCAACAATCTCACCGTCCCGATTTTCTTAAATATTTTCAGTGCGATCTTATTCATTGTCTTAGGCTAAGTTGATCCCCTGAAATTCGCTTGAAAAGTTACAGCTACTAAAAAAACCATCTCATAGGAGGTGGTTTTTTTAGTAGAAAAATTCATAAATCAATCCTTGACCAGCGCAGGAGCTGACACAACTTACCACCCGTTCATCAGGCGGTCTGGTCGGCATTTCAAGCATTGGTCCGTTCATAAAGGTCCGGGGCCAGTTGGGTAATCAACGGCGTCGGCGCCCCCAAGGAGATCAGCCAAAGCTCATGCATCGCCCGCGAAGCGATCGTGTACAAGATATAAGCGTCGTTGGCGGCGTTGAACAAGTCCGCGGAGACGTTATAGCCAATGACCGCGTCAAACTCCAGGCCCTTGGCTAAATAGATGGGCATGATCATGACCCCAGTTTGTAAATGGTGGGTTTGTTCGGTCATCAACGTCACCGGCGCGTCCACCTGTAAGGTCGCGTAAATCTGTTCGGCCTCTTGCTGAGTCTTGGTCAATACCGCCACCATTGTTTCCCGGGTCAAGAGGTCGCGACAGGCCCGACTAACTTGCTGATTCAAGTCAAGCAACCGCTGGCAGACCAGCAGTTTCGGGCGCGGTCCCGGACGATTGAACGCGAGAATCTGGGGCGCGTCTGGCAACAAAGCACTGGCAAAGTGGGTGATCTGTTGGGTCGAGCGATAACTATTATTCAAGGAGTAAACCTTGATTTTCTGATGCGGAAACAGTTGTTTTAGCGCCGGTAAAAGCTCACCGCGGAGAGTCTCATGGGCAAATAGATCCTGGGCGCCATCTCCCAATAACGTCAATTTCGCCACGGGAAAAGCGTGATGAATATAAAACAATTGCGCCGGCGAATAGTCTTGCATTTCGTCAATAAACAAATATTGAATCTGATGGTTTTGTCCCCCACCGGTGATTAGATCTCGCAAATACAGCAGCGGCGCCGTATCACTTAGCGCCACGTGATGACGTTCAAAGTTGCTGGCCACAGTCTCCGTACGCGCTTGCCAACTGACCGGGCTGACTCCGGCGGGGCACTCCTGCCGCAAGCAAACTAAATATTGTTGCTCCAGGTCCAAAAAGAAATCATTATAAATCGCATCATAAATCGGCGCGAAATGTTGTTGCGCGAGTTTCTTTCCCAGGGTGTAGCGTTCCTCGGCATCACTGGTAAACGTTGCGCCAGCGCTTAATGATAAATAATCAAGCTCACTCAAACTCTCCAACTGTTCCTGAAGCCAATCCGTCCCAATCGCTTGGCGGACGCGACGCTGGAGCAAACGAATCAGCTTGTTTTTCGTCTGCTGATACTTATCCGCCACTGTCAAAGAAGCTGGCAGCTGCTGCCAGAGCGCCTGCATCTGCTCTTGCGTCAAGATCGGCTCTCCAGCCAGCAGTAAGTCGGTAAAGCGCGGGCAGAAATTGGGTTGCTGGACCACCGCGCGCAACCGCGTCATCATTGTCGTGCTCTCTAAATATTGCCGCAACTTACGCGTCGCCGCTGGTAACGAACGCTGATCTTTCTCAAAGCGAGTAAATTGATGCTCAACTTGAACTTCCCACAACCGCTTTTCCAAGAACTCATGTAAGGTAACTTGGCGCATATTCTTCTCGCCTAAACTGGGTAAGACTTGCGAAATATAATTGCTAAACAAATGATTCGGCGAAAACATGATGACCTGTTCCGCGGCCAATTGCTTCCGACTATGATAAAGCAAATATGCCAACCGCTGCAAAATTGTCGAAGTTTTCCCGGAGCCCGCGACGCCTTGGACCACCAAAACATCCGCGCTGGTGTTCCGAATAATTTCGTTTTGCTCGCGCTGGATCGTGGCGACAATGTTTTGCATATACAGGCTGGCGGCCGCGCCCAAAACACCTTGTAGTACCTCATCACCAACAGTTTCATCCGTATCAAACATGTTCGTGATCCGATCCGCCTTGATCGTGAACTGCCGCTTGCGTTGCAATTCCACCCGTTGCGGTCCCAGTGGTGTGGGATAGGTCACTGGACCCAAGGTGCCATTGTAATAGACGCCAGCCACCGGCGAGCGCCAATCATAAACCAAGAAATCCTCATCCTGATCATCCATCAAGGTTGCGGTCCCAATATAAAGAGTATCTTGATCGGTGCCTTCCGCAATATCGATCCGCCCAAAATAAGGCGATTGGGCCAAACGTTGCAGGCGTTGCTGCCGTTTAGCTAAAATCGTCTGATTTTCAACCGCTAAGGCCACCAATTGCTTTTGCTGTTGGACGGCCGCGTTGGTTTCCATGCGGTCATCGACTTCTAAGGTGTTGATCTTAGCGGTATCGCCATAATTCAACTCAATTTGATGGGTTTCTTGGGCGGCGTTAGTCAGCTTTTGTTGATTCTGCTCAAGTTCGCGTTGGATCGTAGCCGCTACTTGGCGGACCCGCTGTTCTTCTGCTTGTCGTTCTTTCGATGCGTACACTCGCGACACTCCTATCTGATTTTGATCATTCTGACTGCTGACAACTTTGCTGGAACTGCCTGATGAAAAGTAGCTTGGCCGCGGCTTGCGCTGCGCGTGGCGTTGGTGGATTGCGGATGTGGTGGGGCTCCAGGTCGGGCTGGGGGTGGTGGAACGCTGCGGGCACGACTTGAAGCTTTTCGGAAGTGCACCGAAAATCTTCAAGCTCGGCCTTATTGTAGGCGATAAATCGCCAACAATAATATCGCGGCTGACTCACCCCCAGCCCGACCTTACGCCAAGCAAACGGACCACCAACACCACGCTCCGCTCCAGCCGCTCAACGTTATAACAGTCGTTTGAGCACTCACGCCATCCGGCAAGCTATCGCCAATTGATGAGGATCCACGCAAATGACGACCGTGGTTAGTGGTCACCAGCTTTAAATTGGTGACACCAGCGAAGTCTGCCTGACAAACAAAGCTAGTTCTCAGCGAACTAACTGAATTGGCCGGTTTCGACATAAGGATTGATTAGGGAACAGGTAAAGATGTCCAAACAAATGCAAACTGTGCCAACCAACAAATCCAAATCCGTGGTGTTGCCGTACCACCTCAAACCTGCAATCTAGCCCAGGTTCAAGAATAGCGTCCATGCCTCTGGAATCAGTTGGCATCGCCGTACCACCTCAAAAAAGGCGATTGTTTTGACCTCTAGCTTGCAAAAGCACTTCGTCAAATCCTTTACCTTGATTGCAGATCGGCTCAATTCTGTTCAGCAACCGCCTCAGGACGTGTGGCTCAGCGGTGAGATTATTCTTAGCGATTTATCGCTTAGAATAAGGCCTGATTTTGAGACAAGCCGCGGTCTTTGCGGATTGGCTCAAAACAGTGCCCACCGCGTTCCAGCCACGACAAACGTCCTGAGGCGGTTGCGTCACCACCAAACCCACCAAACCTGCAATCAAGTATAAGTTCAAAAATAGAGCCCGTGACTTCAAAACCACGGCATGGCAACCAATCACCAAAGACTTTTAGCGATTTACTATCATACCACATTTACGGTCCCAGCGCAGGATCAATGCAAGCGCCGAAACTGCCGCGGGGTCATTTGTAACTGCTGATGAAACTGGGCAATGAAATAGCTGGCACTGCTAAAGCCGGTCTGAATCGCAATTTGTTCAACGGTCAATTGCGGCTGACTCAACAACAGCGTCTGCGCGTTGCGCAAACGCAAATCGTTGAGATATTGCAGCGGCGTCACATGATACGCCTGTTTGAAAAGGCGATTCAAATGTTGTGAGGAGAAACCTGAGTGTTGCGCCAACTCTTGATTGGTCAGGTTTTGCTGGTAATTCTGGTCTAAATACTGTTTGGTCGCCTGTAAGATAGCGGCATATTGACGTTTAAGCTGTTGGCCACTTTCGCGTGTTTGCTTTAATAAAAGGAGAAACCGATAGATCAGTAGCGAAAGTTCATTGGGGTCTGTGGTCGTCGTCACTTGTGGCCCATAATCGGCGATAAAATGGCGCAAGGCCGGTGCCGTCCGCCGAAAAATCTGGTAATCCACCAAGTTTTGCCCCAAAATCGCGCCGACTGCCGGTCCACCGAATGTTAAATACTGTGTGTCCCACTGATTGGCTTCAGCCGCCCAATAGTCATGGGGAATTGCTGGACCAAGTAAAATCGCATCGCCAGGAGTCAACGTCAACGTCTGACCACCCACATGACAAATTCCCTGACCGCGCGTTGTTTGGAGCCAGTGGTAGTAGCCATAACCATGCGCGCGCATCACCGTTTCCTGATGCCAGTCATAGCCGATGCTTTCTAAATAAAGCGGCAAGTGCGCATTGATCTGCGTGAAAACAACTCGCATAAGGGTCCCTCACTTTTTGCAAAAAATGTTCAAATACCGATAGTTTATCTTCAAATTGTACGACATTTCTGAACGATTGTCAGCTAGAATCTGGGATGAAAGCTGAAATAAGAGTCTAACTAGTCATTGGTTCGCTGATTTCTGTCAATTATCCCCGGACGTAACTAGTTAAGGTTCAAATATTGCTAGGAGGCAAGCCATGAGCGCATCACAGAAATTCGGTCGAATTTTATTCGGCGGTGATTATAATCCCGAACAATGGCCGAAAGAAGTTTGGTATCAGGACATGCAATTGTTGACCAAGGCCGACATCAACGAGGCCACGATCAACGTCTTTTCTTGGGCCCAATTGCAGCCATCAGAAGAACGTTACGATTTCTCAACTTTAGATCAAATTATCGAACTCTTGACCGAGAACCACTTTGAAATTGTTTTGGCGACATCGACCGCGGCTTTACCAGCCTGGATGGCAGAACGCTATCCCGATGTTACGCGGACTGATTTCGAAGGACGTCATCACCGTTTCGGCGGTCGGCATAACGCTTGTCCCAACAGCCCCACTTTCCGCTATTACAGTCAGAAATTGGCCGCGAAATTATCCGAGCGTTACGGTCATTTACGCAATATTGTTTGCTGGCATATTTCGAACGAATATGGCGGTCAATGCTACTGCGACAATTGTGCCGCCGCCTTCCGGGTTTGGCTCAAGCGCCAGTACAAGACTTTAGACGCGGTCAACGCGGCCTGGAACACCCATTTTTGGGGTCACACCTTTTATGACTGGAGTGAAATTTTCCCGCCTAACGACCTTGGTGACGCGATTGGCTACGATAACTCAACCTTGGCCGGACTTTCGATCGATTATCGCCGCTTTATGTCCGACAGCATTCTCCAAAATTACAAAGACGAACGCCAAGCGATTCGTCGCTTTGACCCCGAGACGCCAATCACAACGAACCTGATGGGCACCTTCAAGGATCTAGATTATTTCAAATGGGCTAAGGAAATGGATCTGGTTTCTTGGGATAACTATCCTGCCTACAATACACCCAGCAGTTTCACCGCGATGACACACGACTTGATGCGCGGACTGAAGAACGGCGATCCTTTCATGCTGATGGAACAAACACCCTCACAGCAAAATTGGCAACCCTACAACTCGCTGAAACGCCCGGGCCAAATGCGTGCCATGAGCTACCAGGCGATGGCCCATGGCGCTGACACGATCCAATTTTTCCAATTGCGGCAATCTAAAGGCGCAACCGAGAAATTTCACGGCGCCGTGATTAGCCACGCAGATACTGATCAGACCCGTGTCTTCCATGAAACAGCCGCGCTGGGTCATGAATTGGCTCAATTAGGTGGCGACATTCTTGGCGCGCGCACCCAAGCCAAAGTCGCGCTGATTTTTGATTGGGAGAATTATTGGGCCTTAGAATATGCTAGTGGTCCCAACATTCGTTTGAAATATGTTGACCAAATCCAACAATACTACGCGGCCTTTTATCGCCAAAACATCGCCGTTGATCTGATTCCAACCGATCTTTCCGCCGCAGCGTTGGCCAAATATGATTTAGTTGTGGCGCCAGTCTTATATATGGTCAAGCCTGGCGTGGCTGAGAATCTGACCACCTATGTCAAGCATGGCGGCCACTTCCTGACCACTTTCATGAGTGGCCTGGTTGATCGCAATGATAACGTCTTTATCGGTGGCTACCCTGGCCCATTACGAGAATTATTGGGTGTTTGGGTCGAAGAATTCGATGCTTTACCACCTGAAAAGCACGGGCAAGTCGTTTTCACCGACCAAAGCACTTATGAATGCGAATTGATCTGCGACATTATGCATCTAGAAGGCGCGCAAGCCTTGGCCCATTATGGCGCCGGCGAATTCTACGCTGAAACGCCAGTCGTCACCAATCACCAAGTTGGCCAAGGGAGTGCTTACTATGTGGGCACACAACTGGCAGCCGCGGGGATCGACCACCTAGTTGGTCAGCTGATCGATCAATTTGACTGGGAACATTTCGCCACACCGGCCAACGTTGAGATCACTTGCCGCCAACAAGCCGACGCGCGTTACTATTTCGTCATCAACAATGGCCCGGCGCAAGAAACACTAGCTTGGCCCTATCAAGGCACTGATCTGCTGAACCAACAGGCCGTCGCGCCCGGCGAGATCACCCTGCCAAGTTACGGCGTCAAACTCGTGAAGGTCGCGAAATAGACCTGGATCTCACCAACAAGTTCCCCATCAAAGCGTGATCGTAGGCGCGACGAACCCAAATGAACAAATTGCTTCTGAAAGACCGATTCAGTGAATCTTGCATGATCACCCAAAATAGTTCCGCTTATCAGCGTTGCGAACCGATTATTCGCAGCGCTTTTTCTGAACAAAAAAAGATCAGTTATCAGAAACTGATCTCAAGCAATCGTTATTCTCATGATCATTGATCCGCCAAGCTAGACCAATCAGTTCGGGTAATCAGCTAATTTGGTGATTGCACGCGTAACAAAGGCGGCTGACAAGAAAAAGACCGCGACGACAGGAATTAGAAACAGCAGTAGCTTGCGCATGGGCTCATCTCCCTAAAATGGTTAAAACTTAATTATAATATAGCACCATTACCTTAAAAATCATAGTCATCACTCAGATACCAATCAGCCAATCCACTGATTAATCCGCCTGATATTTATTTTCTAACTGACTCATCCAATAAGCTAGGGCGGTTCCAGCAATAAACATGAGAATTGCGATCAAGATTCCTGAGCCCGTGTATTTCGCGCCGAAGGGAATGATCATGATGGTTGACGCGAAGACAACGCCCAAAATGAAGTGGAAGAGCTCCGCATAGGCCTTCTTGAAAATATAGTCGGCAATTTTCGACAGCAGCAGCACCGACGCGATTCCGCCAATCGCCAAAGGAAGGATGATGCTGAAGTTCAGCTGCTTGATGCCATCCGCCATTGAGTCGTACATGCCCATATACAGCAGGAAGTTCGACGGACTTAGGCCAGGAATGATCACGCCTAACCCAATCAGCGCTCCGGCCAAGACCCAGGTACCAAAGTTTTGGGCCACACCATCACCGAATAACTCTTTACCAAATAGCAAGAAAATCAGGAAAACAACAAAGGTGATTCCCATGATCCACCAGTGCTTGGCGCCACGTCCTTCACGCCCAGCCTGTTGCCATAAAGCTGGAACGGTCCCGACAATCGCGCCAACGAAAAACCAGAGAATCAAGTTTTCAAATTTAAAGGCGTAACTAACTAAAAAGGAAAACAGAAAAACCCCGGCGATCCCGCCTAACCCCAGGGGAACAAAGAAGAGCACGTTTTTCTTGAAATCACGTGTTAGATGGGCAAGAAAGGAAATAATGCGCTCATACACACCAAAAACCGCTGCTAAAGCACCACCGCTGACCCCAGGCAAAATAAAACCAGAGCCAATAAAGATGCCCTTAACAAAGCGTAGTAACCAATCTGTCATTAAGTAACCTCATTTACAATTTTGATTAAATTATATCATTTGCGGTGCTAGAACTGTAGGGTAATTGTTGATTCGCAAACAACCCTTAACCTTTTTTCAAGAACCTGAATGGATCTGATGACGCGCTTCGGCGGAAGCGCACTGTGCAAGTCGCGGACAGCGCGGTTATTTTTACCCGGAACTGCCATTTCCGACAACCCAGTAAGATTGCGATCCAATTCAGAATCGCCTAAACGATTTCGGCGCCAAGGGTATTTTGGAAATGACGCAGGGCCCACTCATGACCCACCGGATCGAAACTAGCCACAGCCTGTTGGTGGACAACGATTTGATAGCCTAAATTATAAGCATCCACCGCTGTATGTAACACACAAATATCGGTGCAGACCCCAACTAAGTGTAGCTCAGTGATGCGTCGTTCCCGCAAGCGTAGATCCAAATCAGTTCCGCAAAACGCCGAGTAATGACGTTTATCCAACCAGTAAATCTTATCCCGCTGCTCCCGATACAGCACAGCCAGTTGACCATAGAGCTCCCGCCCTGGTGTGCCGATGACATTGTGTGGTGGAAACAACTTATTCTCAGGATGATATTGATCAGTGGGGTCGTGGCCGTCAACCGCCATCACCACAAAATCACCAGTTGAAATGAAATTCTGGGTGGTGGCAAGCAGCACTGGCGCGATCGCCTGTCCTGGTTGGCCGGTGGTCAGAGCGCCATCACTGGCCACAAAATCATTGGTGTAATCAATTACTACTAAACCTTTCATGTCTATCCCACTCACTTTCTTACTTTTCATCTGCTTCAATTAAAGCAAAAAAACAGGCGTCAAACAACTTTGCGACTCCGCTGCCGCCATTTCATCGCTACGAGCGTCGGCAAAACATGCTACAATAGCATCAGGTTTGAATATAAATTTGGAGGTTCTCCCCTTGATTAAAAATGTTGTTTTCGATATTGATGGCACACTGATCGACACGGAACGGGCATATATGGATGCCCTGTTGGATGTCTTGAACCAGCAGCATGGTTGGGCTTACACCTACGACCAAGTTGTGACGATTTACGGCATTCCGGGTTATGACGGTCTCGTTCAGCTAGGTTTTCCGGAAAAAGACGTCCCCGGGTTGCTCGATGAATGGCATCAGACTTTTGCCAAATACAAGGACCTGGTGCAAGTTTTCCCAGGCATTATCAATACGCTGAAAACGTTGCAACAATATGATGTCGCGATTGGCGTGGTCACTTCGAAGAATCAATACGACATGAGTATCGACTTTAAGTCGCGAGGACTTGATGACTACTTCACGCAAATTGTCACCGCCGACGATACCGCCAAGCATAAACCTAACCCGGACCCCATGTTGAAAATGTTGGCTAAAAGCCAAATCCCTGCTCATGAGACTTTGTATATCGGTGACACCGCCTATGATATGCAATGTGCCCACGGCGCTGGCGTTAAGTTCGCGCTAGCCAGTTGGGGCGCCCATGATCATGGTCAATTTCAAGAGATGGACTACTTCTTATCCCGACCAGCGGAAATCATTGACCTGGTTCGTTAACAAATTGGTTTATCTCCAGAGCTAAGCCGCTTTTCAGTCACGAAAAAAGCAACGACTAATCGCCGCGGAAGCGTTGACATCACGCCAATCATTGCTTAGACTTAACTGTGAATGAAAGGAGTTACATCTTAATGATTACAAATAAAGAACTGTTTGATACTGTTGATGGCCAACCGGTCTACAAATTATCACTGACTAACGCCAACAAAATGACGATCTCGTGTCTCTCATATGGCGCTAACTGGTATGAACTCTTGGTCCCAACCGCGGCTGGTCCGCAGAACCTGATTTTGAATTTCGCCAAGATTGCTGATTACCAAGCGACGAATGACTATTTAAATATGTCCATTGGCCGCGTTGCCGGGCGGATCGGCCAAGGTCAATTCCAGATTGGCGACCACCACTATCAAGTCGCGGCGAACGAGGGCCGAAATACCCTCCACGGTGGGCCTCACGGTTTCAACCAAATCAATTGGGACAGTGAAGTCGTTGCCAACCAAATCATCTTCACGCACAAAATTACCAGCGCCGCCGATAGTTTCCCTGGCGACTTGGATGTGACCTTAACTTATACCTTGACCGACGACAATCAAGTCCTCCTGGATTACAATGTTCTCAGTCATGGCGAGACCGTCTTCAATCCAACCAACCACGCCTATTTCAATCTCAACGCTGGCGACGAGAACATCAAGAACCTGACGTTGCTCTTAAAGAGCAGCCACCGCCTAGCTCTTGACACTGAAAAAATCCCCACAGGACAGACGCTGGTCAATACCGACACACCTTATGGCTTTGAAACCCAGAAGACACTGGGAGCCGCCATTGATGGCCTTCAAGACATTCCGGAAAAGGGCATCGACGATGTTTACTTGATCGACCGCCACGCTGACAACGACCCCATCGCCGTGCTCAGTCACCCGACGAATCACATCAGCGTTTCGATTTTCTCCCAACGCAACGCGATCGTCCTCTTCACTGCCAACGGCTTTGGCCCTGATCAGCCTTATCTCTCTAAAACTGGCCAACCATACGTCGGTGTCGCCCTCGAGGCCCAAATCGCGCCAAACGCGATTTTCGACCACGAATATGGCGACTTCAGCTTGCAAGATGGCGACCGGCAACATTATCAAACCAAGTATCAGATTAGGTTTTAAGAATCGACTTAAATGAAAATAAAGAAGCCCAAATTCAAAATCGAATTTGGGCTTCTTTTCGATATGGTCAAATCAACTCATTGTTGTTCCTCATAAGCAAGCAATGCGCCGGTAATGCCTTTCGTTTGCGGGTAGATTTGTTGATAGATTTGGTGCAGTTGCGCGTATTTAGCTACGTGCTCAGCGACGGGATGATAGATCGTCTTGACCGCGATAAAGCAATCAGCGCAAGCCGCTAAGCTATCGAACCATCCCAAACCGACGGCGGCTAACATGGCCGCGCCTAAACCGGGACCTTGTTCGCTTTCTAAGCGGACAATATCCTTGTTGAAAATGTCCGCCTGGATCTGCAACCATAACGGACTTTTGGCGCCGCCGCCAATAGAAACCAATTGTTTGAAGTTCTTGCCATTGGCTTCGTAAATATCCAAGATATCCTTAAAGGAGAAGACAATTCCTTCCAAAACCGCGCGCACGAAATCAGCCCGCACCTGTTTACCATCGATGCCAATGAAGCTCCCACGAATCTTCGCGTCCGCGTATGGTGTCCGTTCGCCAACTATATACGGCGCGAATAACAAACCGTGAGCGCCGATGGTTGAGGTGGCCGCGCTCCCCACGAAATCATTGAACGACGCGTCCGGCGCGAATGTTTGCTTAAACCAACTTAAGCTGTAACCCGCCGCCAAGGTGACCCCCATGGAATAGAAACTATTAGGCACCGCGTGATTGAAGAAGTGGAGTTGGCCATGATAATCAGTGGTTGTATCAGGCTCGTACGTCAAAATAACGCCAGAGGTGCCGATGCTACACATTGCCTGATCAGGATGCAAAATCCCGGCGCCGATCGCGCCACAAGCATTGTCCGCCCCGCCACCAAAAACAGCGGTTTGACTGGATAAGCCAGATGCTTGGGCAAATTCTGCCGTGATGGTTCCCACATTGGTGGTCGCCTCAACCAACGGCGGACACAGCGACAAAGGCAACTCAAACGCCGCGCAAATTTCACTGCTCCATTCCTTTTTAGCGATATCCAGGAGCACTGTCCCCGCCGCGTCAGATAATTCCATGTTCAACTGACCGGTCATCCGATAGCGGACATAGTCTTTCGGTAGAACAAAGGTCGCCGCCTGAGCGAAAATATCTGGTTCATTTTCCTTGACCCATAGAATTTTCGGTAACGTGAAGCCTTCTAAGGGACGGTTACGGGTAATCTCAATAAAGCGCGGGCCCATTTTCGCCATGATTTCTTCGGATTGTTTCGTCGTCCGCGTGTCATTCCAAAGAATTGCTGGTCGCAAAACTTGACCCGCCGCATCCAACAGAACCAACCCGTGCATTTGCCCAGAATAACTAAGCCCTTCGATCTCGCTGGACGTGACGCCACTAGTGGCTAATAAATGCTTGATGGCCGTCAACGTCCCTTGAACCCAGTCATCAGGATTTTGCTCATTATAGCCTGGTGCTGGTTGTTGCAACGGATAGGCTTCGCTTGCCTGGGCGGTAACCGTGCCGTTTTGATCGACGAGCAGGACCTTAACGGCGCTAGTGCCCAAGTCGACCCCAATTACATATTTCATGATTCAACCTCTTTTTCTCCACAAAAAGAGTAAGGCAATGATTGACCGATTAACTCAATCTGCTCTTGCCACAGCTTTCGTGCGTCAAAGCAACGTCATTGCCTTACTCTCAGGGTGTTTTCAAACTTTTTTAGGTAAATTTAGGTTGGTGGACACCAAGCTTATTTCAAGGTGTCAATGATATAGTGATTCAAAGTATCTTTCAGTTCTTCGATACGGCCAGACTTCGTTGCGGCCAACAGAACAGATTGTGGCTTGTCGATGGCATAGTCGTTGAGCGTCTTGAAGTCAACCTTACCTGCTTCAATGTCAGCGCCGAGCCCAGCGTCGTAGCTTGAATAACGATCAGCGATAAAGTTTTCGAAGACTTTATCTTCTTTCAGGCGCAAAGCAACTAACAAGCCCGCTGAGAAGGTATCCATCCCGACAATATGCGCATAGAACATGTCCTCAGGTGTGAAGGATGACCGACGTGGTTTCGCGTCGAAGTTCAACCCACCCTTGCCTAAGCCGCCGTTTTCGACAACTTCATACATCGCCAAAGTTGCTTCATAAAGATCTGAAGGGAATTCATCCAGATCCCAGCCAATCAACTTATCACCTTGGTTAGCGTCTAATGAACCTAATAAGCCAGCTTCCCGCGCTGTCCGAATCTCATGTTGATAGCTGTGGCCAGCCAAGTTAGCGTGGTTACCTTCCAAGTTCAACTTATAAGTGCCGTCCAAGCCGTAAGTCTTCATAAAGGCAATCGTCGTCGCCGCGTCAAAGTCATACTGATGCATCATTGGTTCCTTAGGCTTTGGTTCCAGCAATAATTGACCTTCGTAACCGATCTCTTTGGCGTAATCAGCCGCCATATGGAAGAATTTCGCCAAATGCTCTTGTTCGCGCTTCATATCTGTATTCAGCAGTGATTCATAGCCTTCACGGCCACCCCAGAATACATAGTTTGACGAGCCAACCTTCTTAGCAGTATCCAATCCTTCTTTAACTTGCGCAGCCGCATAGGCGAAAATATCCGCGAATGGTGATGATGCCGCCCCTGAAACGAACCGTGGATTGGTGAACATGTTCGCTGTATTCCAAAGCACCTTCATGCCAGTTTGCTTCTGGTAGTCAACAAACATATCAGTGATTTCGTCCAAATTCTTGTTGGTTTCCCGTAAAGTGTCGCCTTCAGGAGCAACATCACGATCGTGGAAACAGAAGAAATCAACGCCCATCTTATCGTAGAACTCGAAGGAAGCCTCGACCCGGGCCTTAGCTAAGTCCATCCCAGTCAAGCCATTCCAAGGACGAATCGCGGTCCCTGCACCGAAAATATCATCTAATTGTTGACCGAAAGTATGCCAGTAAGCCACTGAGAAGCGCATCCAGTCGCGCATCTTCTTGCCGCCAACGACTTTGTCAGCGTCATAATAATGATAGCCAAAGCCAGACTTCAAGTCACCAGTTCCAACGAATGGAATCTTGTTGACATTAGGGAAATATGTTTTTGTCATTGAAAAGAACCTCCAAATGATGATGATTACTTTTAGTTTGTTTGTATAACTAACTTACCTACAAGGATAGTATAGCGCTTTCCCAAACAAAGCACAACAAAAATAGCCAAATTTCTTTGGCTATTTCAACTAAATTATTTCAGCGGCGAAACGCTAATTGGCCACTTTGCATTTTCAGCACGTGTTGAATGATCAACGAGCACCCACCCAACAGCGTCGCGTTGCGGACATCATCAACCAAGTAAACTTGTGTCTCATCGTTGGTCAAATGCGGGATATTCGCCTTGATTTTACCTAACAACTCCGGAATCAACGCGATCAAATTCGAGTTCAACGCGACCCGACGCGGATCCAATGTAACAATGGTATTGTAAATAATGTTGGCGATATAGAAGCAGAAATCATCTAAGATCTGCACCACATCGGAATCATGTTGCGCGTATAAGGCCACGACTTCGTTGGTCCCTAAAGTTGGCTGCCCTTTAACCTCACGGATCATATCCAAAATCGCGTCTTCCGAACAATAACTCTCAATTGTGTTCGGCGCGCGCCGGCGACGAAATTCGTGATCATAGATAATTGTATGGCCAATTTCACCGGCCTCGCCATGCTTACCTGTATAAAGATGGTTATTGATCACGATTCCCGCGCCAATCCCCTTATGGATACTGATACAGATAATATTATCAATGTCATCATTACTTTCGAAGTCACGCTCATAAATCACGGATAAATTCGCTTCGTTCTCCAATAAAACGGGAACGCCCAACTTATCCGCCATGATCTTAGCCACATCCAAGCCCTTGAAATCGATAAAAGGCGCGTAGAGGATCTGGTTCTTATCAATGATCCCGTGGATCGCGATCGAAACACCACGCAACGGAATCTGATCATCCAGCAGTTCAGTGTGGATCAAACTGGTCATTAGCTCCAGGCGATCATCAATCGACATATCCTTCGCTGGATACCGCTCGAGGCTGATTACCCGGCCGTCCATCAGGTTGAACATCCGATCGATATAATCATAACCTAGGTCGAAATTGATGACATAGCCCAGCTGGGCATTGAACTCGAGAATCGTCGGTTTACGCCCACCATTCTCGGTACTATCGCCCTGACCCAACTCGAGCAGATAGCGGCGATCGATCAAGCTGGCAACGATATCAGAGACGGTCACTTTATTCAGCTTAAGATTCTTGGAGATCTGACTACGGGAGATCGGTCCGAAGTTAAAGGCTTGCTGGAGCACACGCTGTTCATTAAGAACGCGCACAAGATTTTTTTTATATTGCATTTCACACGTCCTTTATTAGTGTTCTATTCACTCAACAGCTAATAACATCCGCAAAAATACAAACTTATAGTTTAAAGAACCAAACTGAGATCATTGTCGTTACGGCAATCAACGTCTCGCGACCTGATGACCCGATGTGCCCTCATCAGGTCATCCTGAATTTCTAAATTTGTTTCAATTCTATTCGCTTGTACCCTTAACAAAAAGCCAAACCGGTTTATCGGTAATTCTCGTTGTCGCAGACAGTCTTAATGTTGAATAAGTGAATCACAACATTGCTTGAACCCGGTCATCATCAAGATAACTGTCATTCAAAAACATTGTTCGCCCAACCCCTGACGTTTTGCTCGGGTTTGTGCAAGAATATCATTCACTCTGAATATTATATAACAGAAGTACCTAGAATTGCATCTGTTCGTTACTTAATGCCTGAAAACAGGAAAAAAACAACGCTTACACCTGCTTTTTGATTGATCACGCCACGCTAAACATATCAATTCATAATCCAACCTTGCGTATGAACACACACGATTTTGTTCAGTCGTGCCGCGCGACGATTTGGTGACCATTCTCGGCGATGATCCGCTGATACCAGTAGTAACTTGCCTTAGGGATCCGTTTCAATTCCTTGGGACCATTGTCATCACGATCGATATACACGAAACCGTAACGCTTCCGATAGCCATTCAACCAACTGAGTAGGTCCGTGTACGACCAAGCGCAATAACCAATCATTGCAACGCCATCAGTGATGGCCTCTTTCATCGCCAACAGATGGGCTTGTAAATAATCGATCCGATACTGGTCATCGATCTGGCCGTTGACCAATTGATCGACTGCTCCTAGCCCATTCTCCGTGACGAAAATCGGCAGACGATATTTCTCATAGACTTGACGCAGGGCAACGCGGAATCCCACCGGATCGATTTCCCAACCCCATTCTGTTTTCGCCAAATAAGGACTGGCAACGGAATTGAACGCTGGAATCTCTGGAGACTGGGCTTGGTCTGCCTTTGGTTGCATCAAATAGGGGTCAGTGGCCGAGAAGTCCTTGGCTTGCTGGTCCGTGGCGACCGGTTTCTGTAAACGATTGGTTTGAACGGTGCCACCATGATAATAATTGACCCCGAGGAAATCGGGCTTCGCGCTCTTTAACAACTGGTCATCCGCGGCAGTGACGACCGGCGCGATTCCCATCCGTTGCAACTGCTTCATCATAAAGAAGGGATATTCACCGCGACAATAGACATCTAGCCACCAATTATTATTGAAGTCATCAGCGTTAACCGACGCCAAAACATCATTCGGATCACCAGTTAGCGGATAAACGGGACCATAACCGAAACTGGGCCCGATCAGCCCATTGGGAACCATTTCATGGAACAAGTTGATTGCTTCGGCGTTAGCCAAGTTAATAATATGATTAGCGGCATACATCCGCTTGATGTCCATTACCTTGGGTGGATGGGTGCCCCAACGATAGCCCATTGAGGTGAAGACGTTTTGTTCGTTGAAGGTGACCCAATACTTCACATCATCCTTAAACGCCGCAAACAAAACTTGGCAATACTTCTTGAAAGCCGCGATTGTTTCCCGTGACTCCCAACCTTGATACTTGTCTTGGAGCGCTTGAGGTAGATCCCAATGATACAAGGTCAAAACCGGTTCAACATGATTGGCCCGCAAAGCCTTGATCAACCGCCGATAGAAATCCAGTCCTTCTTGGTTGACCGCACCTTCACCATCAGGGATCACGCGACTCCAAGCCACTGAGAAACGATAGGCTTTCAGTCCCATCTTCCCCATTAACGCCACGTCTTCTTCCATATGATGATAATGATCGACCGCGACATCGCCATTCGTTCCTTGATAGGTGTTGCCAGGGGTGTGGGCATAAGTATCCCAAATCGACCTGCCTTTGCCAGCCTCGTCAAAAGCGCCTTCGATCTGATAAGCCGCCGACGCCGCGCCCCAGAGGAAGTTCTGGGGGAATTCATCTAATTTTTGATAATACATTTTACGCCTCCTGAACTGCTGTTTTGGCCAAATAAAGCGCGCCTAATAGGCCGGAATCATTATGATGAGCGCAGGTAGCGACTTCGACATGATAGTCCTCCCAGAAACGAATCTTGGTCAGCGCCGCCAGTATAAACGGTAAAACCCGAGGATTCTGACTGATGCCGCCACCGATGAGGATTCGTTGTGGCGCGTTGGTGACCACCATGTTGAAAATCGCGATGGCCACATACTGCGCCCATGCTTCAACAACTTGTTTGGTTTCGGGATCACAAAGATCATTCATGATCTGTTCACCAGAAACATCCTTGACCGCCAGCCCCTTAGCTTCGGCATAGCGCTTAACCAAAGCGCTGGTTGAGGCCAAATCATGCAAGGTCGCGAACCCATGCGCCGTATAATCGGTGATCATCATCCCAAATTCACCAGCCCGATAACCAGCGCCATGGAGAATCTGATTGTTGATTACAATGCCGCTACCAATACCGGTTCCTAGGGTGATCACCGCGAAATCATGGACATCTTGGGCATTACCATTGAGTTTCTCCGCCAAAGCGGCACATTTCGCGTCGTTTTCAACCACGATCGGAATCTCTGACTTTAGCTGCGCCCGCAGACCAGCAATGATATTCTGACCATCAAGTTGATATAAGGCTCCCGCCCGAACAGCGACTCCAGTTACAGTATTGATGAAGCCTGGGAAGCTTAAGCCGATCGCGCTCAAATCGCTATATTGAGCGACGATCCCCGCCATTTTCGCGAAGAAACGTTCTGGCTCTGAGCAATCTGTTGGGTATTTATTTTTTTCAAGAAAGTTGGCTTGCTCGTCAAAGACAGCATATTTTACAAAAGTTCCACCAACATCAAAACAAAGATATTTCATGACGCTCCCACTTTCGTTTCATATAATTCGGGCACTAACTGGCAACCGCCGCGCAATCAGATATTCTCGGCGACCCATGTTTTGAAGAGTTCGGGCCAAACACTGACCGCTGGTTCGACGCCATAGCCATTGGGAATCGCCGTTTCCTTGATACCCAGACTTAAACCGTGCCCACCATTTGGAAAAATGTGCAATTCGAAAGGAATGTTTTGTTCTCGCAGCGCCTGCGCGAATAGCAAAGAGTTCTCCATCGGCACCGTATCATCGGTATAGGTGTGCCACAAGAACGTCTTCGGCATCGCCGCTGTGACCCGCTTCTCCAACGAAACGCGATCACGCAAACGAGGATCATCATAGCCTTTTCCTAGCAAGTTCTTGAACGAATCAACATGAGCGTACTTGCCCGCCGTAATCACCGGATAGCCTAAGAACAAGCCATTAGGTTTAATCATTTCCGGATCAAAACCAGATCCCGCCAGAAATTCCCGTTGCCAGTCCGTCGCCAAGTTAGCTGCTAAATGCCCACCGGCAGAGAAACCAGCGATAATGATTTTGTTCGGATCAACATGCCAAGCGGCCGCGTTATTCCGAATCAGCGTCATCGCCGTCGCCGCTTCGATCAAAGCCGTGGGATAGTGCGCTGGCGCGACAGAATAACGAAGAATAAAGGCATTGAAACCTTGCTCGAGAAACTTGATCGCGATTGGCTCCGCTTCACGATCAGAGGTCATCACATACCCGCCACCAGGGCAGATCAAGACGCTAGGCCGCTGCCGCTGAGGATCCATCTCTTCAGAATTATCTAAAATATAGCCATAAAACTTGGCGCTATCTGAAAAATCAGTTTTTAGTGTTTCTTCAATTAATTTCATTATTCTACCTACTCCAATATGATTTTAAGACCAACAGGACGATCATCGGCGCTTGGTTTGATTTTAACGACCATGCCTTGCGGGGTGATCCGCCAATCGACGGGGCCAACGCCAAGCTGTTCAACTCCGGCCAAAACCCCGTGGAAAGTGGGCTCATCTTTCTCATCGAACGCGTGAAACGCCTGTAAAACAACTTCAGCTTGACCTTCTGGGTTGAGCACGTAAGCATAAACCGAGCCATGATTGGCGGTGTAACGAATATCATTCGCGTGATACTTCAGCTTGGACAGGTCTTCAAACATGCCGCCACTAATATTGGTCTCACCTTCACCCATGATCTTCCAAGTTTCACTGTCATAGATACCCTCACCATTGACCCGCAGCCAGTCACCGACGGCCGCCAGCAACGCTTGGTCCTTGGCCGCGATCGATCCATCGGCTTTCGGTCCGACATTTAATAGAAGATTACCGTTCTTGCTGACAGCGTCGATCAAATTGATCAGGATCTCGTTAGCCGTTTTATATTCCAAAGTTGTGGTGTAACACCACGAATTATTGGCGATCGCGGTATCTGTCTGCCAGTGGAACGGCTTCGCGTCGGCGAAACCGCCTCGCTCCACGTCAGGGATGCCGGTGCCAAAAGCCATCCCATCATATTTGAAACAGATCCCAGTTGGGTAGTCCAAGGCCACGCCTTGATTGTAATAGTAGGCGGCCAATTCCTTGATATATGGCTTAAAAGCCTCGTGCTGAATCCACCAGTCGAAGTACAACAGCTCAGGTTGATAACGATCAATGATCTCGACCACGCGCATCAACCAATCGTCCAAATACTCAGTCGTCGGATATGGCTCACTGAAGAGATCCTGATTATTCGGTTCCGGCATGGCCGGCCAATAAAAGTCGCCTTTTTTCATAGGTTCGTGGATATCACTTTTGAATTCGCGACCATGACTCATGAACCACCAATGTTCCGCCCGATGATTCGACGTACAGAAGTGCAGCCCAGCGCCAATCGTCGCCTGCCGCAACTCACCGATCACATCGCGTTTCGGTCCCATTTCGTAAGCGTTATAATGGGACAACTCACTTTGATACATTTGAAAGCCATCATGATGTTCAGAAACCGGGAAATAATAGCGGGCGCCAGCATTCTTAAAGATTTTCAGCCATTCCTCCGCGTTAAATTTCTCAGCGGTAAATAGGGGAATAAAGTCTTGATACCCAAATCGATCTTGAGGACCATAGGTTTTTCGATGATGTTCATATTCCGGATAGCCTTGGATATACATATTCCGCGAATACCATTCGTTGCGGTACTCAGGCACGGTATACAAACCCCAATGGGTAAAGATCCCAAATTTCGCGTTCATAAACCATTGGGGCATTTTGAATTGGCTTAAGGACGCCCACGTTGCCTGGTACTTTCCTTTTTCATTGATAGCCTTGATTTCTGCGACTGTTTTGACCATTAGCTTCTTCTCCAATCATAGTTAACGGCGTTCAGCCATTGATTAGCGACCAACATATGTCCCTTGAGGTTGGGATGAACCCGATCGGCCGTCACGATGTAACTGGAAGTGCTTTGAAGGAAATGATCGACCGCGGCCTGAATATCGATGTAAATCAAGTCATTCTTAGTTGCCAACTCACGGGCAATTGCGGCGTACCGCTGCACTAGCGCGCGCATGGGATCTTGCAAGTTCAAGTCGAACATGAACGGACTCATGATGAAAATCTGCTTCGCCTGCGCCTTCGTCTGGTCGATCAGTTGCTGATAGGTGGACTGATAGCGTTGCTCATCCACTAAATCAGCGCGATGCTGAAAAGCGGCATCGTCGAAGTGACGCCAAACATCGTTGACCCCGATCAGAATTGAGACATAATCCGGTTGAAAGGCCACGACGTCCTTTTGCCAGCGCGCCGCCAACTTCAGAATATCGTCGCCGTTAACGCCTTTGTTGATCACCTTGATCCGATATTCCGGATAGAGCGCGACCAACGCCGCATTGATCAGGCTAACATAACCATCGCCGAACGAGCCCCAACCAGCTGGCTCCGCCTCATAGGTCCGACCGCAATCAGTGACCGAGTCGCCGGCAAAAACAATTGTCGAATTTTTTTCTAGTAGCATGGTGAACAATATCTCCTTCATAAACTGAGGGTCAACACAATAATTGTGTTGACCCTCAAGTTTGCTAACTGTTAAGGCCAAAATCGTCTTAAGCAATCACGATTATTTGTTAGCGTATTCTTTCTTAATTGCGACACGTTCTTTGTTTTGATCCTTGGCATTCTTCATATCAACTTTCAAAACTGAAGCATAATCCAAGCCTTTGACCGTCTTCTGCATTGAAGTCAACATGCTATCGAATTCAGAATCATTCTTTGCAAAGACCATCTTCCAGGATTCGTTGACGATTTGCGTCTTGATTTGACCACGTAATGAAGAAATTTCTGAGGATTCTTCTGGAGTCACATAGCTTGCGCCTGGCGCTACCAAAATCTTCTTGTTCTTCTTCAAGTAGTCCATTGTTGTGGTTGCCCCACCCATATGGTCAGACCAGTCAGTATCAAGCGCTGTCTTAGTCGCCTTCAATACAGATGGCCACAACGTGTAGCTATATGAGTACTTTGTTTCAGGGTTAATGTCATTAGGAGCGACTGCAGGGTAGTTCAATTGCGAAACACCATCAGTATATTTACCGGAGCCCCACTTAGCAGGAACGTTTGCGCCGCCTTCCAAGAAGACTTTCTTACCGAAATCAGTTAAAACAGGTTCGCCATCTTTCATCTTCCAAGTTAAACCTTCAGGACCGGAAGTACCACCAGTTTGAGCACCAGCAGCTGCGACACCTTCTGGAGAATAGAGCCAGTTGATGAACTTAACTAAGCGTTGCTTGTTCTTAGCCTTGCTACCAATAGCGATAAAGGTTTGCGTCCCATTAGTGGTATTCCCATAAGAGAAGATCTTCATGTTCTTCAAAGGCGCGATCATGAAGCCTTTACCTGCTTCTTTATTCGCAGTTGTGTTGAAAGCGGCTTGCCCCAACCATGGCCAGAAGGAGAAGAGGACATTACCTTCTTGATACTTAGCGTACATGGTATCGTAGTTTTGTGT
This sequence comes from Lapidilactobacillus salsurivasis, assembly GCF_054785215.1. Classification (NCBI taxonomy): domain Bacteria; kingdom Bacillati; phylum Bacillota; class Bacilli; order Lactobacillales; family Lactobacillaceae; genus Lapidilactobacillus; species Lapidilactobacillus salsurivasis. The sequence continues at coordinate 109,058 of NZ_BAAABI010000001.1, forward strand.
CGATGATTCTGGGTCAACCAAACCAGCTTGTTCAGCCTTGTTGAAGAAGCGCAATGCCTTCACATACTGTCCATTAGTTTGGGTGATATCTTGAAAATCATCCCCATTGGCCTTCGCCAAAACGAAACCTAATTCGTCATAACCATAGAAACAAGTAGGTTGCTTGGCATTGTTCATCATGTTGCCATCCCAGTCTTTAAACAGAGATAACGCATAAATCTTCTTGCCAGGGTTCTCTTTACGAGCCTCTGCCTGCATATCCTTCAAAACAGAAACCATGTCATCCATGTTGTTGATTGCTGGATAGCCAATCTTCTTATAATAGTCCCAACGAATGTAAGGTCCGAAAGTTGGTTCGGTCCCTTCTGAAGAGGAAGTTGGTGACGCAGAACTAACGGAACTAGGCACGCCCCAAACACCACTAGTTTGACCAGCGACCTTCTGCAAAGCATCAGTAGCGCCAGAATATTGTTTGATATACTTCATCCCTTTTAAGTAAGGGGTCATATCGGAAATCAAACCGGCCTTGACTAACTTCTTTGCCCGACCATTACCAGAACCGGTGATGATGATATCACCTAAGTTACCAGCCGCAGAACGGGTATCAAACAAAGTGCTCCCACCACCGGCCACGTTTGGCGCGACGATGTTCATTTCAATATTGAACTTATCTTTAACCATCTTAGCGAACCAGCCCTTGGCATTGCCTTGGTAGTTTGCTAAATCATCATAGACGGTGATCTTCATTAATTTGCCATCGTCTTTTTCTGCGGCAGTTTTATTTGATGTTTCTGATGATTTGCCACATCCGCCCAAGATCAAGGCAATCGCAGCAGCCGCCGTCGCCAATAATGCAATTTTGCTCTTCTTCATAATAATTCCTATACCTCCTAATGATACTAACCCTTCACAGCTCCAAGCATAATCCCTTTAACAAAGTATCTCTGGAACATTGGATAAATAAACATGATCGGTAAAACTACAATGATCGAAACAGTCATTCGAATTGATGTCGGCGTTTGCTGCGTGGCAATCGCCCCCAGATTCAGTGCACCTCCCGTGCTATTCTTAACCATAGCCGCTAAGGAACTGGCCTGGTTAATATATTGATAAAGCAAATATTGAAGAGAATAGAGACTTTGATCTGTGATATAAATTAAAGTATCCTGAAATGAATTCCATTGACCAACGGCGGTAAAAATCGCAACCGTAGCCAAGATTGGCGTACAACTTGGTAAAATAACTTTAAAGAACGTTTGGATCGTTGTCGCGCCATCGAGCTCTGCCGCTTCTTCCAGCGACTTCGGTAAGGATTCAACGAACGTCTTAACTAAAATGATATTGAATGGTTGCACAACAGCTGGTAAAACATAAACCCAGAAGGAATTCGTTAAGTGCAAGTTCTTCATGGTAATAAACATTGGGATGATCCCGGCGTTGAAGTACATGGTCACAACCACGAACCGGTACCAGAATTTACGATGCCACATCTTCTCCTGGGTAAACATGAACCCCAGAAAGGCGGATGCAATCACGGTCAAGACCGTCCCAATCACTGTCCGACCAACAGAAACCAAGGCAGCTAAGGGCAGGCCCTCGAGCTTCAGTACTTCGGCATAGTTTTGGAAATGGATCTTCTTAGGCAGCCAGTTGATGACCCCGGCCGCGGATAAGTTATTCGCGGAAACACTATTAATGATTAAATAGTAGAAAGGATAGACACAGATCAAGGTGAAGATCACGAAGAACAGGATATTCAGTACCCGGAAAACGCGCTCACCTGAGGTCACTTCATTTTTTTCGATATTACTCATTATTCACACACTCCTAATATCACTTGACATCTTCGAAAAAATTAGATGATCGACGCGCCCCGTGTCTTCTTGGAAACCAGATTGACAACATAGAGCAAGACAACGCTGACTAAACTCTTTAACATCGACAAGGCAGTCGCAAGTGATAAACTATTGTTCCCCATACCTACGTTATACACGTAAAGGTCGAGCACTTGGATATGCTTCAAGTTGAAGGCGTTTTGGAATACAAAGTATTGGTCCATCCCGTTTGACAGGAAGTTGGAAATAGCTAACATCAACATAACGAAGTATGTTGGCATCAAGGCAGGAATGGTAATATGGCGAATCAATTGTAACCGATTCGCGCCATCGACCCGGCCAGCTTCATAAAGTTCCGGATCGATCCCAGAAATCGCCGCCAAGTACATGATGGAACCCCAGCCTAGACCCTTCCACAAGTTCCAAAGAAGCATCTTCAGCCAAGTGTGCGCATCACTGTCCAACCACTTGATTGGTTCGGCGATCCAGTGGACATTTTGCAACAAAGTGTTGACCATGCCGCTACTAGAGAACATGGCGAACGCGATTGAGTAAACCAGCACCCAACTGATAAAGTTAGGTAACGTTGTTAAAGTCTGGATCACGTTCTTGAAATGCTTGTTGCGAATCTCGTTCAAGCCAATCGCGAACAACACTGGCAAGAATGAGGTTAAGATATTCAAGAAACTCATGGCGAACGTATTGGCCAGAACTTGGCCGATCTGATGCAACTGCGTCTTGTTCTGAACCATCATCGCGAACCATTTCAAACCAACAAACTGGCTATCGCGCAGCGGAATTGGTGGTTGATAATCAAAGAACGCGTAAACCCACCCGAATAAAGGGTAATAAGAAAATAGCAAAACTAAAATCAGGAATGGGACGATCAGCAAGAAGAGCCGTATGCCACGACGATTCTTGGCGCGTTGCTTTTCTTTTTTCTGTTTTTTCAAATCCTGAGTATCATTCAATGCTTCTTGCATGATAATCCTCCTAGCACAAAATCACTTGCAAAACCGTAAAAACTTAAGTTAAGATATAGACCGTTACATGCGTTACTCAAAAACAAAGCGAGGAAGCTTAATATGAAATTCAACACCAACAGCTCATTCTTCAGATTCATGGGAACCTTATTCAGTTTTACCGGTCTGAATGTCTTGTTCCTGATCACCTGTATTCCCATCTTTACGATCGGCCCGGCGTTAGCGGCTCTTTATGCCACCACGCTGAAATACATTGATAATGAGGATCTCCCCTTAGTCAAGAACTACTGGGAATCATTCCGGAAAAATTTCAAAAAGGGCTCGTTGATCTTCATCATCCTGGCGGCCGTTGTCGCCATCATTGGCTTCAACATCGCCTTCTGGCGGAAATTCAATTCAGTTGTCGCTCAACCAATCTTCATCATTTTGATTATTGTTTTGGTCTTAATTGCTTTTCTAACTGAATTGCTCTTCCCGTTGATCGGTCGTTTTGAAAACACGATTCGCCAGACTTACCAGAATGCGTTCTTGATTGCGATCAGCAATTTCTTCCAAACACTCTTGTTACTGGCGATCGATGCCTCAGCGTTAGCGCTGGTCTACGTTTCCAACTTTGCGCGGGTGATGTTTCTCATCTTCGGTGTGGCTTTCGTCGTATACATCAAGTCGTTCATCGTCAAAAGAATTTTAACGAAATATGCGGCCTGATCCGCTTTATTTCTGAGTGTTGATGTAAGCGTTCTATCAACATGGCTTATTATATTCCTTAAAATTCGATTTGTAAATACACTTTACTAACTATTTACCGATCACCGCTAAAAGTTTATTGATTTTCACTGCTTAAGCTTTTGAGAATGACTGGTATAGCAGTCTCAATCTTTAAATCAACCGTTTTATTTTCCGGAATTAATAATCGTAATGTTTGTTCTTGCTCCTGATCATGGAAATGCAGAATCCCCAGTGTTTGATCAGTCCGTAGATCCGTTAACTTCAGAGTCCCACTGGCTTGCGCGGACAAAACCAACGCCAAATGCCCGCGGCGGAGCTCTAGATCCCGATAAACCACATACCCATCTTGACCTAAACTCAGTAGCTGATACTGAGTTTTTTTGCTAGTGATTTAGATGTTGTGGTAGGCGTCGAAATTAACGGCGGCCAGATTGGTCAAGCGATGTTCGGGCTTGGCCGTGCCCAAATCAAGCGGTAAGCGGTACTGAACATCCGTGGCCGCGAACCCGACTTCCAAGTGATAAGACGCCTCTGGGAAGTAGAATTGCTGCGACTGCGGGTCGAACCAAGCAAAGTCATTCAGGTCACAGGTCAAGTCTAATTGCTTCGTTGCGCCAGCTTCTAACGTCGTCTTTTGAAAGGCCAACAATTGTTTACGATTGGCCCGCCCCATAATGCCACTGGCTTGCAAGTAGACCTGCGGCGTTTCGGTAACAGCATTCGCGTCAGGATTGGTCAGGGTTAGACTGATAGTCAAATCGGTTCCCTGACGCTGACTGCTGACCTGCTTCAATTGAATTTGCCCATAAGTTAGCCCGAAGCCAAAGGGATAAGCAATCTGTTCAATCGGCGCGTATTGATAGGTGCGCTGGGTCTGTTCAATATCATAGTCAGTTAAACGCGGCATGTGCCAGTTGCGGCCATACCAGGTTTGCGACAATTTGCCCGTTGGCGCCAGCTGACCAAAAATAATTTTGGCCATGGCGGTGCCTAAGGATTGACCCGCATAACCTGTAAACAACAGTGCCTGGGTCGGCAATTGGTCGGTCAGGAAAGGATAGCCGCCAACAATCAGGGTGGCCACTTGAGCCGACGTTGTGGCGAGCATTTGCGCCAATTGGACTTGCTCTGCCGGCAATTCGAGATTACTGCGATCTTCCGTTTCCCGAGCGTTCACGAGGGGATGGTTGCCGCCCACCAAAATAACCGTTGGGAATTGATTGGCTAAGGCTCGAACTCGAGCCAGCCCAGATTCAACGATCTTGACCGTCCCGACTGCTGGCTTCAGGATGCCCGCCGCGCTCATGCTGTTGATATCACTGGCATTGAAATTATGATCCAAGGCATAGAACTGACCAGCGCCGTCCAGATAAAAGGCTTCCCGCACGACCCAATCGTAAACCTCGGTTTTGCCTAACTCTAATTGACCCTGTTCGTTGAGACGCAAGTAACGCTGGCTTTGTTGATCACGGAAGAAGACCAAGCCTTGATTCCAACGTTCAATCTCAAAGACATGCCCGTTGAGTTTCTCGCTGGTCGGATAGGCCGCAGCCAACGTCAATTCGGCATAATCATTGCTATTAACATAGCGGCAATGATCGCCTAATAAGTGGCTGATCCCCGCTTGAACAGTTTCCCGATTTTCTGGAATCGTGGCATACCAATCGCGAACGAACCGGTCGGCTAGCGGCCCCGTGACCAGTACATCTTGTTGGGGATCCAGTGGCAACAAATTCCCTTGATTTTTTAACAGAACCGTACCTTCGGCATATGTTTTTTGCACCAATAAATCGTGGTCCGCGGTGCCAATGTCAGTCGCATTCAGCCGATCATACGGCGTTGCCGCCCCGTCTTGGCCTAACGCTAAGCGAACTTTCAAGGTATTGGTCACTGCGCGATCGATCGCGGTTTCATCGATCAGGCCTTGGTCAAGCGCTTGACGTGCCGCGGTCTCGACCTTGTCTTTATCATCAACGAAACAGTCGATCCCCTTCTTCAAGGCATCGGCCACCGCTGCGGCTGGCTGATCATAATAGTGATAATCCTCAAGATTGAGGGTCAAGGCCCCACCATCCGTCACAACACAGCCATCCATTTGCCACTGATCCTTCAGCCGCTGGATTTCAGGTGATTGCATCGCGGGAATGCCGTTGATCCCGTTATAGGCGGTCATCATTGATTGCGCGTGATTATCCCGAAAGGCGAAAATAAAGGGTTTCAAATAGTATTCATGTTTCATTGTGGGAATGACTGTATTCGACGTACTTCCTCGATTGATCTCATTGTTGTTCGCAAAGAAATGTTTCGGCGCCGCCGCCATTTTCAAGAAATGATCGGAGCCCTGAAAGCCACGAATCAGGCCGCCACTGACCTGTCCCGTCAGATACGGGTCTTCGCCATAGCCTTCCTCATTACGGCCCCAGCGCGGATCACGCTCCAAATCAACCGTTGGCGCCCATGGCATGAGCCATGCCTGACGACCGGTGGTGTTGTATAACGCCCGCGCCTCATCTGAAACGACCGCGCCGACTTTTTCCATCAAAGCTGGGTTCCAAGTCTGCGATAGTGTCAGCGGAATAGGGAATGAGGTCGTCTGATACTTCTGCCGATCAACGATACCATGCGCGGCCTCGCCACCGATATGGAACTCCCCTAAATTAAACCGGGGAATCGGAGATTGCGAAGTTGATAAAAGACTGATTTTTTCGGTCAAAGTCAATTGTGCGACAATGGCTTCTGCTTGCTGACGTGCCCAAGAGTTACTCAAATTACTACCTCCATCTTTATGATCGCTAAGATTGAACTGCAAACACTGAACTACTAATACTGAATTGCTAATACTGATAACGCCAATCACTAAATGTGCTCCAAACAGACGTTGCCGCGGGTTTTTGGGCGAACAAGCCCAGCATCACACCGGTGAAATTACCAGCAACTTCACTTGAAAGATACTTAGTTTGAGCTTGTCCCAAATCGTATTGCTTTCCGGCAACTGTAGCGCTAAAACCGTAGTGATAATTACTTCCCGTCACGGTCAACCGCACCTGTTGTGGCTGGGCATTTGGTCCCAAAATTGTTTGATGGTCTTCTTGTACCAGGTCACCTAAGGATAACCGTCGTAATAACTCGATGCCATGGTCAGTCGGGCGCAACAATAACTCATAGTGCTGATTTTCTGACATATAAACCGTGATTCCCGCCTCTTGGGCCGCGCTAGTTAAAGTGACCGCATAATTGAAATCCAGTTCATCTTGACGGACAAACAAGGCTGTCGGTGACGTTTGCGGATCGGCAAGCGTCACTTCATTTCCGCGCAATTGCCAGGTGGGCTGATCGACGCGATAATTTGCCAGCTCTGGATTGCGAAGATAAACCCATTCCTGACCAATGGTTGTGTTGGTAAAATCAAAGCGGCGATGTTGATCTTGTTGCAGCGCTTGACCAGGACCCGTCATCTCAGCGCGCGTCGTCCCCTGATCACCAGCCTGCAGCCAACCACTCTCATCGAATGTCGCCGGCACTAAGTAAACCTCGCGACCGGTAATGTGGTGTTGAATGTATTGATCCAATTGGCGAAAGGCCAGATGGATCAGCCACCAATTACCTTGCGGGTCATCAACCAAATCTGCATGACCACAACCTTGAATCTGATACCCGCCTAGATCACGATTTGTTAAGATCGGATTATGTGGGTCTGAGAGATAGGGACCAGCTAACTGATCACTTTTAGCCATCACCATCATATGCCCATATTCCGTACCGCCTTCAGATGCCAGCAAGTAATAGGTTTTTCCAATTTGGTATAGGTGCGGACCTTCCAAATAACGGCCCCCATTACCCTGCCAAATACACCGAGTCGGACTCAATTTCCGCCCGGTCGTTAAGTCGAGTTCACATTGAACGATGCCATTCACGCCGTCATCATCGGTGCCATTACTCATGAAATAAGCATGATCCCCTTCGAAATAAAATGAAGGATCAATGCCGTCCTGATCGACCCAAATTGGATCTGACCAAGCGCCATGAATATCATCTGTCCAGACAAAGAAGTTGCCACCATGATCAACATTAGTTGTCACCATATAAAAACGACCCTGATGATAACGAATCGTCGGCGCATAGATCCCGCCCGATGTCGATGAGGTCGCTAAAGGTAATTGTTCCTTTCGATTCAACACATGTCCGATCTGATGCCAATTCAACAGATCCTTACTCTCAAATAAGGGAACACCTGGGAAATAATTGAACGAGCTAGTCACCAAATAATAAGTATCGCCAACGCGACAAACACTTGGATCCGGATGGAATCCAGGAATAATAGGATTATGATATTTCATTACAGGTCCTCCATAATTGAATAGATTATAAATGTGGTGTTCTCAGTGCGTTTGTTTGTAACACCAACTAACCAAATGATAACCTTTTCACCGGAAAAAACAAGGTTATTTTAGTAACGTTAGTAAATCATTGATTTCCCCAAAATTGGCTTGGTGTTGCTGGGGCGTCATCTGCCTAATGTGCTTGCGAAGCTGGCGGTGAAGATGTTTCAATGTTGGCCGCGGCTTGCGCTGCGAAATTCGGGGTGAGCTCGCTGTGGGCGCTGTTTTGAGCCAATCCGCAAAGTGCGCGGCTTGTCTCAAAATCAGGCCTTGTCCTAAGCGGTAAACCGCCAAGGACAATTTCACGGCGATCTCACCCCGAATTTCTCCGCTCCAGCCGCTCAACGTTATAACAGCCGTTTGAGCACTCACGCCAACTGGCAACCTATGGTCAATTGATGAGGCTTCACGCAGTTGACGGCCATGGTTAGTGGTTACCAGCTTTAAATTGGTGACACCAGTGCAGTCTGCCTGATGAACTCGTACAGGATCTTGCTGAATCAGCTGAATCGGTCGTTCTTCACCCAAGAATTGTTAAGGAAACGAGTAGAGATGTTCAGCCTACGCAAAATGTCACGACCTTTTAATCCGAATCAGTTGGCATTGCCGTACCACCCAAAAAGTGGGTAATTGTTTTGACCTCTAGCTTGCCAAAGCACTTCGTCAAATCCTTCGCCTCGATGGCAGATAGGCTCAATTCTGCCTAGCAACCGGCTGGGACTGCGCGGCTCAGTGGTGAAATTGTCCTTTGCGGCTTTGCCGCTTAGGACAAGGCTCGATTTGAAGCCAATTCCCGCTTTTGGAATTGGCTTCAAACGACGCCCACCACGTTCCAGTCCGCATCAGCAGTCCCAGCCGGTTGCGCTTACGCGCAACACCCACCAAAAGCCTGCAATCAAACGCAGATTCAAGAATAGAAATCAAACAACTAAATCAGTCCAAACACTGAACAAAGCCGTCAAGCCTATGATCCGCAACAACCGAATTTATTCTAAATCCTGACGCGCCAGCGCGGCGCTTATGTCCACCCCAGGATCCACTTGCTGGTTATTCAAGAAAGTATGGGTGTAGGCATGGCGATACTGGCTCGGTGTTAAGCGGGTTTGTTGCTTAAAGAAGCGCATGAAATATTTGGCGTCTTGGAAATAGGCTTGTTGGCTGACTTCAGCCACACTCAGTCGCGTGGTTAAAAGTAAATATTTGGCCCAATCCAGTTTGACCGAATTCATATAGGCCTTAACGCTGACCCCTAACTCTTGCTTGAACCGGCGTGTTAAGTAATCGGGGTTTAGGCCAAAGTGCGCCGCCACGGCGGCGACACGCAGGTCTTGGTCCATCCGCACCCGAATCCATTCTTTGATTTCGTTGAGGGAGGTTTGGTTGCTGGAAATGCCTTGGCGCTCTTGCCAACTGGCATTGGCCAACTCGATCAGTAGCATCGTTGCTTGATAGTTTTCGGCCATTTGGGCGAAATATGGACTGTGCGCTACATCTAACAGCTGTTTGGCCGCGATCAAGACCTTTTCTTGTTGCGCCAAATGAAAATATCGCGGTATGCGTAACGTGGTCGCCGCTAGCTCAGACGGCGTGGGTCCTGTGGGTTGATTGTTCGCTGCTTGCCCGCCCACAGTCTGAGACTTTTGCGTACCGGTGTTCCCGGAGGCGACGACTTGGTAGCTACCATCTTGGATAAAGTGAAACCAGATGAATTGGCTTGGGGTCACGGTCGCCAACGTCCCAACAATACTTTCAAAAGGGAAAACGGTCAGCACATCGCCGGCCTCAACTTTGAATTGTTCGCTACCAATGGCCAATTGGATTCGGCCACTCAAGCCAATGATCACCTCGGTATCAGCTTGGTGGGTAAATAAGTGATGGCGCCAGCCTAACTCAGCGCTAAATTGGCCACTTTGCAAATAGCGCACCGGTCGCTGGCAATCGATCAGTAAATCAGCCAAATTGATCCCCCTTCCATTTTCAATATCGGATTTGTCCACTTTCTCTTCGATTATAGCAGTTTTTCTTGTTAAGAAAAGCGATTACAATGAAGTTAAATAATGAAGTTACCATCGAAAGGAGTTCCACCCCATGCTACAACCTGAAATCAAAATAACCGACACCTTTTGGCAACAATATCGTCATTTGGTCAAGACCGTGATGATTCCCTACCAGTGGTCGGTGATCAACGACGACGCGACGGTCCAAATCGAACAAGAGAATGCTAACTCATATAACGTCACTGAAAAAAGCCACGCCATTCAGAATCTAAAAATCGCCGCGGGGCAGGCAACGGGTGACTTTTATGGCTTTTGGTTCCAAGACTCTGATGTTTACAAATGGCTGGAAGCCGTGGCCTATGCACTTCGTTATGAGCCAGATCAACACTTACAGAACATCGCCGATGACTTGATCGACTTGATTGGTCAAGCGCAAGAGTCAGATGGTTATTTAGATACCTTTTTCCAATTGCAGGCACCGGCCGAGAAGTTTCAGCATATTAGTTTTAGTCATGAACTTTACTGTATGGGGCATTACATTGAGGCGGGGATCGCTTATTTTGAAACGACCGGAAATCAGTTAGCATTGACGATCGCCACCAAGATGGCCGATTGTATTGCCAGTCACTTTGGTCCAAAACCCGGACAATTGCATGGCTATCCTGGTCACCCGGAGGTCGAACTGGCCCTGGCGAAACTGGCTGACGTCACAGACGAGCCCCGTTACCGCGATTTGGCCGCCTACATGATCGATCAGCGTGGCCAACAGACCCCTAACTTTTTCGCGGAACAAAACGACCAAAATAAGCACAAGCACTTAACGCTTCCCTTTCCACAACAGCCAGATCCAGCCCAAAGTTATTTCCAAAACGACCGTCCCGTTCGTGAACTGGACCATGCTGAAGGTCACGCTGTGCGGATGACTTATTTATTGACGGGAATGGCCCATGTGGCGCGCCAAACTCAGGACAAGGAACTGGCAGCGACTTGTCAACGGCTGTGGCAAGATATTGTCAAAAAACAAATGTATGTCACTGGCGGCATTGGCGCAACGGTGGCTGGGGAGGCCTTTACTTATGATTATGACTTGCCGAATGACACCATGTATTGTGAAACCTGTGCCTCTTGCGCGATGGTTTTCTTCGCGCAACAAATGCTGAAGATGGCACCTCAAGGCGATTATGCTGATGTCATGGAACGCGAACTTTACAATGGCACGATCAGCGGGATGAGCCTGGACGCGCAACACTTCTTCTACGTCAATCCTCTCGAGGTCGACCCGCAGGCCAGCGCGCAAGATCCGACGAAATCCCATGTCAAAGTGCAACGGCCCGCCTGGTTTGGCTGCGCTTGTTGCCCACCGAATCTGGCGCGCCTGATTGCCTCAGTCGATCAGTATATTTATACCGTCAAGGATGAAACGATTTATAGCAACCAATTTATCGCCAACCGGGCGGATTTCGGCAATGGCCTGCAAATCGAACAACAGGGTAATTATCCTTGGTCCGGTCAGATCACTTACCAAGTCACCGCCGCGACGCCGCAACGCTTCACCCTGGCATTGCGGATTCCAGCTTGGTCTCAGGCCAACTTCCAGGTCCAAGTTGACGGCCAGCCTAGCGCCACCACCTTGGAGCAAGGCTACCTTTGCTTAACTAAAACTTGGTCGGCCACCACCACGATCACGGTTGAGCTCGACATGAGCGTGCGGACCGTCCAAGCCAATCCGCGCGTGACGGCCGACTTAGGCAAAGTTGCTGTCCAACGTGGTCCATTGGTCTATTGCGTTGAGGAAGCCGACAACGGGAAGAACCTTGCCTGGCTTTCACTGCCTGAACAACCAACTTTCCGGATCCACTCGGACGCTCGGGGTTTGGCACTGCCACAACTGCAGAGTTTAACGACAACCGCAACTAAAGTGAGCGCACCGGCAGCAGACGCGCCGCTTTATGCCAGGAAGTCAGCCCGCAGCCGCCAACCCCAAGCAATTACCTTGATTCCTTATTTTGCTTGGGCCAATCGCCAAGCTGGAGAAATGCGAGTTTGGTTGAACCAAGCTTAACTCAAAGCACCAACCACCGCCCCAATGAAAAGAACCATCACGACTTCAAGGTTTCAAGTCGCGATGGTTCTTTTATTGTGTCTAGAATTTTGGGTATTGAAAGATGATTTCACCCAGGAATTCTAGACCTTTTATTGTGGATGTTTCAATATTTCTTTTTCATTTTGGGCCCAGCATCACTGCCATGGTCCTTGGCTCAATAATCGGCCGACCAACAAACCGGTCAAGCAACCGGCCCCGGCAAATTTCCTACACCGATCGGTGGGTGACCCGCCGGTACCCGTTCACGCCTATTTTAGGCGCGATTGGCTTTGATCACCTGATAAACCAACGCCGCCAGCGCGCCGCCGGCCAATGGTGCCAAGGCATACAGCCAATAGTGACGTAGCACCTGCCCGCCGAGAAAGATCGCCGGTCCAAAACTACGTGCCGGATTCAAGGAGGCGCCAGTTAGTTTCTGCCCAAGGATGATCAGGCAACCTAAAACGACCCCGATCACCCAAGGCCCAGCTTCAGGATGACCAAAATCAGCGTCGGTGACGAATAGAATCACGCCAACTAAGATAAAGGTGATCGTTATTTCGATCAAGAAAGCACTCCCGGCATTGATTGAAAAATCGGTTTCACCCAAATGTTGGGCTGACAACCCGGCGGCTAAGGTCCAATTCCGTAGCAGCCCAGAAGCAGCCGTGGCGCCTAAAAACTGAGCGACTAGATAACCCACAAATTCGCGCCCACTTAACTGATGAACCAGCCAAAAGGCCAAGGAAACAGCGGGGTTGAAATGGGCGCCAGAAAGATCGCCCACCGCAAAAATCATGACTAGGATCGGAAGGACGAAGGCCAAAGCGACGAAATACGGATTGTCACTGCCAATAAAGAGGCAGTAGCCCGTGCCGATAATCATCATCACAAAAGTACCTAAAAATTCCGCGAGGTATTTATCTAAATTATGAAGCTTAGTAATCATTCTGCTAGCCTACCTAACCCTTATTTTATAACGTGCGGCGCACAACTCACTTCTACGCTCAAAGGCAACCCGCTATATTCGCTCTGGTTCAAAACGCGCGGCGAGGTGCAGATCGTCGCGTCATCAAGTATCTGCTTGCCAAATCTGCTCAACATCTTTGTCAATCAGGTAAATCAATGAGCACCGTTTAACCGACTCCCACCACATTCTAGAGCATTGCCATGCTGATGCTCAGAAGCAATGCAGGTCGGCGCTCACTCTTGAACTAGGAGGACACCGTGAGTGGCAATCGATTGCGTTTGTTGCCAATCGACTGGTTGGTTCCGCCAGAGATCTTGGGCCTGCTCGGTGGTGGCCAAATGCTTAAGCGCAGTAGGCAAGTCGCGGGTTTGTTCTGAAATATTGAAGAAAGCGAGATAACTGGCCGTGGCACTATTCGCCCGCCAAACGATCCAAGCTGGATCCCGATAAACTTCCCGCCGTTCAACCACTTCATGATGCATTTGTAAAACCCCACGATTGGTCAACAAACCTTTGGTGAAATCATCCAAGTCGGGCAGCGTCCCCCCGTACATCAACGGAGAGCGACTAATGGTCCACAAACTCATCAACAAGTATTGTTCTGCCGGCGTGAAGTGAGTCCAATTATCATCATTGGCCCCCTCATCAGCGCGTACCCGTAAGTGCCCCAGCGGCAACATATCGCAATCCGGCCAATTACCAGGTCGGACAAACGGTGACCACTCGGCGGCTCGATCAAACATCGTCCGCAGCGAATCCCAATTGTCCCAAAAATCATCGGTGACCCGCCACATATTGGCCGTATTTTGGAAGAAGGTCCCGTTTTTCAGCGCGGCTGGTCCCGGTGACAACGACAAAACGATGGCACGCCCGGTTTTGGCAATAGCATCATGGATGGCTTGGATCTCAGCCTTAAACGCGTCATGGTTAAAGCGGGAGTCACAAATATCATCGACCTTAATGAAATCAACACCCCATGAAGCGTACAACTCAAACAAGGAATCATAGTAGCGTTGCCCGGCCGCTTGGCTAACATCCACGCCATACATATCCGGATTCCATAAACAAATATTATTCAAGGCAATATCCCGGGCTCGTAGATCAGTGCCCTTGATGGCCGTATTTTGATAAACGGCTTGGCGGGGAATCCCCCGCATGATATGAATCCCAAATTTCAGGCCAAGCCCATGGATATAATCTCCCAACGGTTTAAACCCTTGACCGTCCGCGGCGGAAGGAAAGCGATTGGTGGCCGGGATCAGCCGCGAATAGTCATCCATACATAATGGGGCGAAGTTATGATACACCATCGAGCTGGCCGTGGGTTCACTCCACTGAATGTCGACAACCACGTATTCCCAGCCATATGTTTTCAAGTTGGCCGCCAAATAATCCGCATTGGCCTTGACCTCATCTTCTCGAACTGAGGCGCCATAGGAATCCCAGGAATTCCACCCCATTGGTGGTGTTGCTGCAAAATCTAAATGTGACATAACTAACCTACTTTCTCTGTGACAACGATTGATCAACCGGGCCGCAAACCGCTAAAATCGCCATTGGCACCAGTGGCCAATCGCGATTTCGTTGCCTTACTTGCGGACTAGGAACAGTGGTTCGCCATTTTGATCGGTTCCAGTGAAACACATGGTCTGCTTATTAGCATACTCATTCCATTGCGAAATGAAATAGCCATGATAAACTTTCTGACCGAGCGTCACCATGCTTTCCTGCCCATTGTCTTTGAAGTCAAGACTTGCCGTTGCTTTGGTACCTTTGATCTTGCCCCGACTCGTAATGGTTAGCTTCGTTGGGGTCGTCACATCGGCCGTGATCGTTTTATTCATTTGAATGGCTTGATAATCACCGATCACTTGGTTCAAAGCGTAGTTCGCCTTGGTTTCACCTGCATAACGTAATGGTGTCACCACCGGCCAGCCTGCCTTGGTGAAGAACATTTGATGAACTCGATCCGCATAAACTTCATCTTGACTAGGGAACCGCGTGTGGAAAATCAGAAAATACTTCTGATCACTAGGCCGATAGATCGCCGAATTATGACCAGGCGAGACATAGCCAGATTGATAAGGCTCTTTGGTGTCTAAAGTGTAATTGCCCATGATTTTGACACCGTAGGGCTTGATGATGTCATCGTCAAAGGTTGTCCCGTCGGCACCGCGCAGGTTTTGGTAATTATGACCTTGAGCATCCTTGTAAGGCCCATCTGGTTGCTTTGAGCGTGCGACGCGCAGATTATACCCGCCATCGGCTGCTAAACCACCGAAGGAAAGGAATAAGTAATAATAGTCCGTTTGCTTGTTGTACAGCACATAGGAACCTTCAATGCGTAAATGATTGCCGCCCAGAAGTCGTTTACCGTATCCTTGACCTTTTTCTGGCAGACCGGTCGTCTCATTCATCTTCAAAATGAAGATCCCACCGGAATAGGATCCATAAACCATCCACAGCTTACCATCCTTGTCATGGAAGGTGTGGGGATCGATCACGTTGGGTTGCTTCGTCGCGTCATATTCGCTGTCATCTTTGATAGCATTGCCAGACCGCAAGAAAACACCCTTGTTCTTGTAAGGACCTGTCACTTGATCAGCGACCGCCAAGCCAAGGACCGAGGTGGGATTATCCCCCTCGCAGGCACAATAATACATATAATACTTACCATCAGCTAACCGTTCAATGTCGCCGGCCCATAATGTCGCCGTGCTAGCATCCTCAAAAACATCAGCTAAATTAGTTTGAATATCTTTAAAAGCAGTTTGATCATTAACACTAGTGGACAATTGCTTCCAGTGCATGAAATCCTTGGTGCTAGCCATTTGCATGTGCGAACCGATCGTGTAATATTGCCCGTCCGCCTTGATGACCGATGGATCATGAACGACCGCATCGCTGAAGTCCGGATCCGTCAGCTTTTGTTTAACAGCTGCCGGCTTCGACTGACAACCAACGAGAACTAACAAACTAAAAACTACCCCGATCAGCGCGGTCCATTTACGATTAAATTTTCTCCTCAAAACTACCCAACTCCTACAATGCTGATTTGTTCTTGATATCGTGCTGCTTCGAAACTTAATTCCGTTCCAGATCCGGTAAAACTTGGGCCCCTTGAACGATGCTTAGGCCTTGTTGATAGCGCGCGATAAAGTCGTCAAAGCCCTTGACCCCAGCTGCATTAGGCGCGATCGTCGTGCTTTGCGGTTGTGCGAAAACTTGTTGTGCCAAATAGTCGGCCAAGTCAAGTTGAGAATTCGTCAACAGATACGCTGCTAGCACCGCCATGCCCCATGGTCCACCTTCGCCGGCGTTTTTCATCACGGTGATGGGCGTGTTCAGCGCATCGGCCAAGACTTGTTGACCAATCACCGGTGTCCGGAAAATACCACCCTGAGCGATCATGGTATCGGCTTGGATCTGCTCCTCCTTCATCAAGATATCATTACCAATCTTCAACGGCGCAAAAGCCGAATACAATTGGGCCTTAATAAAGTTGGCCAAGTTGAATTGACTATTGGGAGTCCGCACGAATAAAGGCCGTCCGGCTTCCACGTTGGTGATGTTTTCCCCGGAAAGATAAGCGTAATTGACTAAACCGCCACAATCCGCCGCGCCCTTAGTCGATTCTTTGAAGAGGGTCGCGTATAACTGATCTGGCGCGATTTCTTGACCAATGCTCGCGGCAAATTCTTGAAACAAGCCGACCCATGCGTTGATATCAGAAGTACAGTTATTGGTATGAACCATCGCCACAGGCGCGCCATCAGGTGTGGTCACGACGTCGATATCGCGATGGACGGCTTTCAAAGGCTGATCCAACACGATCATCGAGAAGGCCGAGGTCCCTGCGGAAATATTCCCGGTACGTTTGCGAACACTATTGGTCGCAACCATCCCCGTACCGGCATCGCCTTCAGCTGGCGCTAACAAGGACCCGGCTTCAAGTGTTTGGCTAGGATCAAGCAAATGCGCGCCCTTGTCCGTTAAATGCCCGGCAACTTGTCCGGCCACCAACACCTTTGGCAAAAGTTGATGTAACTTGAAGTTGAACCCTAAAACATTGGTATAACGTTCAAACTGTTCGATTTTGCCTTGATCATAGTCATGGGTCTGCTCGTCGATCGGAAACATACCTGATGCATCACCAATGCCGAGATTCTTCTCGCCAGATAATTGCCAATGCACATAGCCGGCCAACGTGGTCAAATAGTTAACGGACTTCACGTGGCTTTCCTGGTTGAGAATCGCTTGATATAAATGGGCGATGCTCCAACGTTGGGGAATGTTGAAGTCAAACAGCTTCGTCAACTGCTCGGCCGCTTCTGCGGTGCTGTTGTTACGCCAAGTCCGGAACGGCACCAATAATTGATCTTGATCGTCGAAGGCCAAATAGCCATGCATCATCGCACTGACTCCGATCGCCCCGATCTTCGTCAGCGAAACGCCATATTGCTCGTAAACATTGCTGGCCAACTGGCGATAGCTGGCCTGAATACCTTGCCAAACTTGGTCCAAAGGATATGTCCAAGAGCCATCCACGAACTGGTTCTCCCATGAATAGCTGCCCGAGGCGATAGTTTCGTTGTTCAAATCGATCAGAACCGCCTTGATTCTAGTCGAGCCTAACTCGATTCCTAAAGCCGTACGGCCGGCCTGCAGATCCGCGTTGATTGTTGTCATGATTAAAGCACTCCATTCTTAAGTGTCTTGATAGTCGTAAGTTCAGGTCAATGACCTGTTGGCAAAATAATCAAGTTTTAATAGAAAAAAGGCTGGAAACAAAGCTGCTCAGCTTTGTCCCAGCTCTTTCTCCGGTGTATTTCTTGCTTCATGGACAAAAGGTGTATGTTCGTCCATTTATCAACAGATTTGGGTTAACTACTTTAAATTTTAGGAGGATTTTTAGAAGTCATTAGTCGATGTTGATAAATTTAAGTTCGAACATTTTGGCCAAGTCAGCTAGCTGTTGGATAGTTACGGCACGTGAGAAGACGGTATGGTGGCCGCCCCCATTTTCGATCCATTGAGTGGCGCCACGCTTCAGGCCAGCCTTTGGTACCCAGATTTGCCGGGCGACTGGCAAATGTGGTGCTGGTGCTTCAGGTTTACGCGCCTCAACTTCATAAGCAATCATTCTGTGTTCGTCGCCGAAGTCAGAGACGGTCACGTCGATCGCGTCACCTTCCAAGCCATCGAAGACCAACCGAGCAGGATCTTCCCGATCGCCGATCCCTAATGGATGAACTTCGACCCGTGGTTTCGTGCTGGCTAAGGTTGGATCAACTTCAAGCATATGTGAGCCGAGGATTTCTTCATGGCCATGGCGCAGGTCCAAGGTATAGTCTTCCATGAAGCCTGTTTCTTTATTGTGGCTAACAACCTTTAACAAACGATCCAAGGCCGCTGTCTTCCAGTCACCTTCGCCGGCAAAACCATAGCCTTCACGGTTCAATAATTGAACTGCCAAGCCAGGCAATTGCTTCATCCCCCAAAGATCTTCAAAGTTGGTGGTGAAGGCTGAGTAACCGCCGCGTTCAAAGAAACGTTCCATGGCGATCTTCTCGCGTAATTGTTCACGGACATGTTCCTTGAAGAATTCAGGATCATTGTCGCCAGCGCTTGGAACCAAGTCATAACGTGCTTCCAGGTCCTCATATTCAGCATCGATCGCTTCGTCAGAAACCAACTTCATTTCGGCAACCAGATCACCGATCCCGAAATAATCAACGGTCCAACCGAATTGGATCTGCGCTTCGATCTTATCGCCTTCAGTGACGGCAACATTTCGCATGTTATCGCCGAAGCGAGCAACTTTGATCTTGAAGCTTTCGTTGTAACCAACGGCAACATCCATCCAAGCGGCGATTTCTTTTTGAACTTCTTGGTCACCCCAGAAGCCATAGACAACCTTGTTATGCTTACGCAAGCGGGCATTGATAAAGCCATATTCCCGATCCCCATGAGCACTTTGGTTCAGGTTCATGTAATCCATGTCAATTGTTGACCAAGGAATATCATTTCGGAATTGAGTCGCTAAATGCAACAATGGTTTCTGCAACAACTTCGTCCCACGGATCCAATTCTTTGCTGGTGAGAAGGTGTGCATCCAAGTGATGACCCCAGCGACGCTATCATCAAAGTTGGCTTCCTTCATTGCTGAAGTGATCGTCGCGGCATCGATCGCCACTTCCTTGAATTCGACTGGATAAGGTAATTCCTGACTGTCATTCAAACTCTTCACGATTTCGCGGGCATCTTTTTCAACGGCCTTTAAGTCGTCTTCACCATATAACGCTTGACTCCCAACGATGAACCAAAAACGATATTCAGGTACTGCTAACATTTAAAAACACTCCTTCAATGTAACTTAATTTTTCTTTTGGCCATAGTAAGCGTTGGCACCATGCTTACGATAATAATGCTTATCGAGCAAATATTGTGGGACGGAAACATCGCCATGTCCTTGTAACATCATGGTATGGTAAGCCATCTCCGCTGCAACTTCCAAAACCTTCGCGTTATAAACAGCTTTCGCCGCCGTCGCGCCCCAGGTGAAAGGACCGTGATCTTGAACCAAGACCGCCGGCACATCCATCGGTTTGATGCCCCGCTCAGCGAAAGTCCGCACGATCACTTTACCCGTGTTCTCTTCGTAGTCCGATTCGATTTCCGCTTTCGTCAACGCATCGGAAACGGGAACTGGTCCGTAGAAAGTATCCGCATGGGTCGTCCCGGTGGCTGGCAAATCGATCCCCGCCTGCGCAAAGGAGACCGCCCAAGGTGAATGGGTGTGCACAATGCCGCCAAGCTCAGGAAAGGCATTGTAAAGCACGGTATGCGTCGGCGTGTCGCTTGAGGGATTCAACTTGCCTTCAACCACGTTGCCATCCAAGTCAACCACGACCATGTCATCCGGCGTCAAGGTTTCATAATCTACCCCACTAGGCTTGATCACAAATAGACCTTTGTCCCGATCGATCGCACTGACATTGCCCCAAGTGAACGTAACGAGGTCATACTTAGGCAACAACATATTGGCTTCATAAACTTCTTTTTTTAGATTTTCTAACAATGGAAAACCTCCTTAATTACCAAATCAATGTCAAATAAAAACTCATCCTGTAACTGCTTACAAGATGAGTTTAATATTTTTGTCCGTATAAGTCAATAGTAAAATTATTTATCCGTCAAAATTTATTAAAATTGGCAACCCGCACTTCTACGAAAGTGGCTGTAATTGCGGGCGTGTTGCAGCGCGGCATGACCTCCAGCTGACCTAGGCCGGCGGTCACCATTGGGTGTGGCGGTCTCAGCGGCTAGCGTGCCGTCAAATCCCTGACTGAATGGCGAATCACCAAGTGTGGAGGGTAGACAAGCGGTGTGACCGTCTTCTTATTGATCAGCGCCAAGATGGCCGTGCCAGCATCATGTCCCAATTGTTCCTTGGGGTGAGCGACGGTAGTGAGTGGTGGATCCACATAGGCCGATAATTGATAGTCATCAAAGCCAACGATGGAAATATCCTGGGGCACCTTGAACCCCAGCGACTTAACGAAAGCAATCAATTGGATGGCCAATTGATCGTTGTAACAAACAATCGCTGTCGGACGCTCGGGCCGATCCAACACAGTCTTGACGCGCTTGAACACCGTCGCCATGTTATCAGCAGTGCGAAACATGATCGATTCGCTCAGGTAAGGTTCCCCGGCCTGTTGCTGATAAGCAGTGATAAAGCCATTCATTCGGTGAACGCCCTGCAAGTCATCAGTTTTGAAAACACCCAAGATCCGTTGGTGCCCCTGCTCAAACAAATAATTGGTCAATTCCCGGCCGCTAGCCTGATCATCAATTTCTAAATAAGGAAAATCCAGCTGATTGTAGTGTGCGTTGATGAAGAGCAGCGGTAGCTTTAAGGTCGCCAATTTCTCATAGAGATCAAAATTGGTCTGATTCAACGCGCTTTGGGTCGGCTCAATGATCAATCCCGAAAGATTGTTCTCCATCATTTTCATCAGACTCTTTCGCTCTTTTTCTGGGTTGTTCTGCGTGTTGCTCAGTAGCAGGGAATAGCCAGCTTTTGAAATTGTCCGGTCGATGCCCGTAATAATATTGGGGAAAATATAGTTGGCAATATGGGTCGTCAAAACCCCGATCATCTTATTCTTCAGTGGCCGACTTTCTTGTTGTTGGACCCAATCGTCCACAAAAATACCGCCACCCTGGATGCGGTAAACATAATGATCATTTTCCAGGTCGCCAACGGCACGTCGCACCGTATAACGACTAACTTCAAAGCGTTTCATCAATTCCGACTCGGTCGGCAGCTTATCATTGACCGCATATTTTCCTGCTAGGATCTGTTCTAACAGACTTTTTTTTACGATCTCATACTTATTTTCCATTATGGACCTACATTTCTCGAAAATTATTTCGTGGTGAACGCCCAATTTGCTCGACAGCCAAGGCAATGAACAGATAACGGGCAGATAGCCATAGTATAACTGTCCGGCCAACCTTTGACAATCAATAAATCAATAATTTGGCGATTTGTCCGGATAAATCGCAAAAAAGAGCCGCAAGTTTGCGACTCTTCAAGCTCCAACAACCGTTGATCCTTAATCAAGTTAAGCTGTTCTCTCTCAACTAGATTTCAATATTCAATAGCTTAACGCTCTCTTGGAGAACGGCTTCACCATTCAGTGTTTCGTAATCCTCGTTAGAAATCAATTTATACGGAATCGCCTGATAGGTCAGATAATCTCGCAAGCGTTCAATCTCATATTTGGATTGTGGTCCGATCATTAAGGCATCGACCCGCTCGTTCTTGAGAATCTGATCCGCTAAGATCGCTGGCGCAGAATAAACGTGAACATCAAGCCCACGGGCATCCGCGGAGCGTTGAACGTTCTTGACCAATAAACCAGTCGTGATGCCAGCCGTACAGATCAATAAGATATTTTTCGTATGCTCTGCCATTATCTACCCTCACGCAATCTTCTTTTTCTTGTTATAAACGTCCAAGACAACCGCCAGCAACAGGATCAGACCTTTGATCGCTTGTTGCCAGTCAACGCCGACACCCATGATTGACATCCCGTTGTTCAAGACACCCATGACCAAACCACCGACGATCGCGCCGAGGATCGTCCCGATACCACCGGAAGTCGAAGCGCCACCAAAGTAAACCGCAGCCATTGCATCCAATTCAAGCGAAGTCCCTGCTTGTGGTGTTGCGGCATTCAACCGTGCGGCCAAAACCAACCCAGCTAAAGCGGCCATGGCGCCCATATTAACAAAAACCCAGAACGTAATTTTCTTTGTTTTGATCCCTGACAATTCAGCAGCCTTGCGGTTACCACCTGTGGCGTAAATTTGTCGCCCGGCAACTGTTTTGTTGGTCAAGAAACCATAGGCTGCCACGATGACCCCTAAGATGACCAAAATGATCGGATAGCCTGAATAAGCTGCGAAGATATAAGTAACGCCAATGATCACCAATGCGGTGAAAACAGCCTTCAAAGTAAAGGCAAACATTGATTCAACTTCAAATAAGTTCTCTTTATGATGTTGCCGCGTCCGCCATTGACCAATGATCAGAACAACCGCCAGAATCGCACCTAACAACATAGTCAAATAATGAATGTGCTCGCCACCAACAAAGTCAGGCAAGTAACCCGTCGAGATCTTTTGGAAGACGGTTGGGAATGGTGCCAGTGATTGTCCGCCTAACACGACCTGAGTCAAGCCACGGAACATCAGCAAGCCAGCCAGCGTAACGATAAACGCTGGAATACCCACATAAGCGACCCAGAATCCTTGCCAAGCCCCGATAACGGCGCCTAAAACCAAACAAACTGCCACGGTCACCCATGGGTTTATTTTGTTATTGACCATCATCAAGCCTGCAACGGCCCCAACGAAGGCCATGACGGAACCGACGGATAAGTCAACGTGTCCCAGTAAAACGACCAGCAACATCCCTGCGGCCAAGATCAAGATATGACTGTTCTGTAAAACCAAGTTGGTGATGTTCAAAGGCCGCCAGAAGATCCCACCAGTCATCACTTGAAAGGCGATCAGTAGGACGATCAGAATAATGACCATGCTATAGCGACTAAAAACATCCATAACTTTATCTTTGATACCTAAACTTTTCTTCTCAGTTTTGAGCTCGTTTGTCGTATTCTCCATTATGCTAGTACCCGCTTTCCTTCCATGGTCATCAAACTCA
Source organism: Lapidilactobacillus salsurivasis (assembly GCF_054785215.1). Taxonomy (NCBI): domain Bacteria; kingdom Bacillati; phylum Bacillota; class Bacilli; order Lactobacillales; family Lactobacillaceae; genus Lapidilactobacillus; species Lapidilactobacillus salsurivasis. The sequence goes on from NZ_BAAABI010000001.1 coordinate 132,274, forward strand.
TCAATCTTTCTTGCGTTGCATCTTTCCGTAAAACTTCGCCGGTAAAGCGCCCATTGTTCATCGTATAGATTCGATCACACATCCCAATGATTTCAGGCAATTCCGAGGAAATGATACAGATACTCTTGCCTGAGGCGGCCATTTCTTCAATCAAAGTATAAATTTCATACTTCGCGCCAACGTCGATCCCACGGGTTGGCTCATCCAGGAATAGGATGTCCGGTTCGGTCATCAGCCACTTCGAAAGCACGACTTTCTGCTGATTCCCCCCACTTAAACTACCAACGTTTTGATTGATCGAACTAGCTTTGGTACTCATTTTGTCGCGGAATTTTTCAGCAGAACGAATTTCTTCATCCTTATCGATAATGCCGTGATGGCTGATCTTGTTTAGACTAGCAATCGAGGTATTCTCCCGAATATCCATTAACAAATTCAGTCCGACTGCTTTCCGGTCCTCTGAAACATAGGCCAGGCCGTTGTCGATTGCCGTCGCCACATCCTTCACCGAAATTTCCTGACCATCTTTATAGACGTGACCACTGATATTACTACCGTAGGAGTGCCCAAAAACACTCATGGCAAACTCGGTTCGGCCAGCACCCATCAATCCGGCAATACCAACGATTTCGCCCTTACGAATATTCATTTCATCGATTTGATCAACAACTTTGCTGCTATCGATCGGATGGTGCACGACCCAGTCCTTGACTTCGAAATGGATCTCACCAATGTTCGGATGATGGTCAGGGAATCGATTGGTCAATTCACGTCCAACCATGCCTCGAATGATCCGATCTTCACTGATTTCTCCTTGGTTCAAGGTTTCAATCGTCCGACCATCACGAATGATGGTGATCCGATCCGCCACATTAACGATTTCATTCAACTTATGCGAAATAATAATCGAGGTAATCCCTTGTTTCTTGAACTCACGAATCAAATCCAGCAAGTTCGCACTTTCTTCTTCGTTTAAAGCCGCAGTCGGTTCATCTAAGATCAACAATTTAACTGACCGGGAGAAAGCTTTGGCAATCTCCACCAATTGTTGCTGACCCACACCAATCTGTGAAACCAAGGTGTTGGGGCTAACATGCAAGCCCACTGTTTTCAAAAGATTCACGGTCTTCTTTTCCGTAATGTCCCAGTCGATCACACCGTGTTTGGCTTGTTCATTGCCTAAAAAGATATTCTCTTTGACGGATAGATACGGACTCAAGGCCAACTCCTGATGAATAATAACGATGCCTTTGTCCTCGCTATCGCGCAAGTTCTTGAATTGGCAAGTATCACCGTTATAAATAATGTCGCCATCGTACGTGCCATAAGGATACAACCCGCTCAAAACATTCATCAGTGTTGATTTGCCAGCGCCGTTTTCACCGCAAAGACCATGGATCTCCCCGCGTTCGATTTGGAGATTAACATTATCCAAGGCCCGGACGCCAGAGAATTCTTTGATGATGTTTTTCATTTCTAGAATATAATCTGCCATCTTTTCCCATCCTTCTTACTCAACTTAGTGATACATCGCGCCAACCCTTTGCCGATCTATCGCCATAAATTAGGAGAAGGGATCGAATTAGATTCGATCCCTTCCGACTTAAGTCAGCTATTTTTCTAACTGCTTTTCCGTATAATAATCAGTATCGATCAATTCAGCTTTATAGTTTTCTTTATCAACAGAAACTGGTTTTGCAAGATAGGTAGGAACGACTTTGACACCATTATCATAAGTCTTAGTGTCATTAACTGGCACTTTCTTACCTGCAGAGATGGCTTTGATCATTTCGATCGTGTTCTTTGCCAATGTCCGAGTGTCTTTGAAGATCGTTTGGGTTTGTTCGCCTGCAATGATCGACTTAACACCGGCAACTGTTGCATCTTGGCCAGTAATAACTGGTAAAGGCTTGCTGCTGGAGCCATAACCAACACCCTTCAATGAGGAAATGATTCCTAAGCTGATTGGGTCATATGGTGAAAGCACCGCATCCAAATTCTTATCCGTATAATTTGCACTTAACAGGTTATCCATCCGTGCTTGGGCAGTTGAACCGTCCCAACGCAAAGTGGCGATCTGGTTGAACTTGGTTTGTCCTGAAGGAACAACCAATTGTTTGCTCTTGATATAAGGTTTGAAGACTGACATAACCCCGTTGTAGTTGATCAAAGCGTTGTTATCGTCAGGTGAACCACCAAAGAATTCAATGTTGTAAGGACCTTTGCCATCTTTCAGGCCTAATTTATCCTCAATATAAGAAGCTTGTAACACCCCAACACCGAAGTTATCAAAAGTTGCATAGTAGTCAACATATTTGGAATTCATCAATAACCGGTCATAGGCGATGACTTTGATGTTTTCCTTATGTGCCTTCTCCAAAACGTCAGTCAATGCTGAGCCATCAATCGAAGCGATGACCAAGGTGTCGACACCTTTCGTGATCATATTTTCGATTTGGGCAACTTGGTTCTCGACTTTGTCCTCGCCATACTGCAAGTCAGTCTTGTAGCCCAACTTCTTCAATTCCTTGACCATGTTGTTCCCATCGGCGATCCAACGTTCTGCCGATTTCGTTGGCATCGCAATCCCGACATAGCCCTTATCGCCGCTGGATTTCGACCCCGAACCTGAATCTGATTTAGAACTGCAGCCTGCCAAAGCACCAACGCCCACTGCTAACAGTGCAGCCATGGCAATCATTTTTTTGAAACTAAACTTAAACTTCATGTCCCAAAACCTCCAAGTGCTAAATTTTTTCTTCGTCTCTAAGTATAGCTGATTCATAAAGCGCTTACATTGACTATTTTTTTGAATTCGTCTTGAAATTGTTTGGTCAGTGCGTCATCTTCTTAAATTTTTTTCGAATCTCTTAAATTTATTTATCCAATTCCTGAAATAAAAAATTTATCCGATAAATAGTAAAATTGAAGCGCTTTTTTTGCTAAACTAGAGGTATCGTCACCGTTTATCAAGAAAGGGCGCCGGCATGATCATGAAAAAAAGAAACTATTCTCCCCTGTTGCTGATCTTGTTGCTTCTATTACTGGCAGGCTGTGCGGTCAAACCCAAAACAGCGGTCACCAAGTCACCAGTGATTGGTTTCTCGCAATCGGGAACCGAAAGCTCCTGGCGGAAATTTCATACCAAATCGATTCGGACTGAGCTGAAACGTGATAATTATGAAGTGATGTACCGTAATGGTTATCAGAATCAGGAACGACAGATTCAAGATGTCCGGACCTTTATCGCCTACCAAGTTGACCTGATCATTTTGGCGCCGTTAACAGAACATGGTTGGGAACCCGTGTTAAAAGAGGCTAAAAAGGCAAAAATCCCGGTTGTGGTGGTTGATCGCCATTTAGAGGTCAATGATCAGAGTCTCTATCTCACTCATATTAGTTCAAGCTTCAAGGCGGAAGGCCAGCGAGCCGGACTCTATGTAACAAACCATTTTGCTAAGAGTAAACAACGTCAGATCAAGATTCTTGAGCTTAATGGCACTGCCGACGCCTCTGCGGCCAAGCTGCGTCAGGAGGGTTTTGCTGATACCATTGGTCGTGATCCTCGGGCGCATATCACTGCTACGATCAATGGTGATTTCACTCGTGCAAAAGGTGAGGAGGTCATGGCAGACTACATTAAGAACCACGACTTAAGTCAAATTGATGTCCTGTTCAGCCATAGCGATGAAATGACCTTGGGCGCACTGAAAGCCATCAAGCAGACAAAAATTCGACCTGGTAAGGACCTGATCATCGTAACGGTGGACGCCCAGGAAAACATGATTCGCAAACTTCAGGTTGGCGAGGTCAATTGTGTTGTCGAGTGTAATCCCGATGCAGGTTGGTATGTGGTCAACGCCTTGAACCGTTATTTTGCCGGCCAACAGGTTCCTCACGAAATCTACATGCCAGAGACAACCTTCTCGGAATCAAACGCGGACAAAGTGCCCACGAGAAATTATTAGGTGTGCCATGCTAAATAATCATAAGAAGAATCCCAGCCTAAAGCAGATTTTTAGTCAAGTGAATAAATGGATGTTGATCTTTGCCATCCTGCCGTTGATCACCAGTGTCATTCTGTATTCGCAGCAGATCTTGATCTACCAGCGGACAATCACCAATGTCCAGAACGCGAATAAGATCACGGCCAGTGTCAACACCCGTGTGCGTGAGGAACTTTGGAATTTAGTCAGTGGCCAAATCTCCGTGAAACAATACGAGAAGAAGAATATCATCAAGCAATTACGCCGGGAAACCAACGAGTTACGGGTCAACACAACGACCAGCGAAGAGGTCAGTATTTTACAGGTCACGTCGCGCGTGCTTGATACTTTGGTCGACCATCAACACGAAATCATCGACAATATCAAACATGATGATCAGGCCTATGACAAGAACAAAGAAATCATGGTCCAAGTGGAGTCGGTGACTAGCCTGCTCTCTGATATCCTCCAACAATATGTGGGTGTCGAAATCAAGCTGGCCGGTAAGAAAAATAACGAATTATTTCATTCACTGATTTTCTTAAGCGTTCTAATGTTCGTGATCATCTTGATTATTCTCTATCTGTCACGCCGCAATCGCCGCTTCCTCAAAACCAAGGTCGAAATGCCCTTGGATGACGTGATCACCATGTCTAATGAAATCTCCAAAGGGAATTTCAACTACCGACTCCCCTTACCTCCAACACCGGAATTGTCATCCTTAACCCTGAGTCTTAATACCATGGCCGATAATTTGGAACGCTTGCTAGAAGAAAATGCGCTGAAGCAATACTATTTAGCCCAAAGTGAAGTCCGTGTTTTGCAAGCGCAGATCACCCCGCACTTTGTTTACAATAGCTTGGACGCCATCGTTTCCTTGATCGAGCAAGAACAATACGATGAAGCCAAGCGGACAACTTATGCCCTATCCGATTTCTTTCGGATTTCTTTAAGTAAAGGCCGTGATTGGATCACTGTTGCCACGGAGATCCAGCACGTTCATGATTATCTGATCATTCTCAAGATCCGCTACGGGGAAATGCTGGACTATGACATTGACGTTCCAACCGAGCTGCAGGATAATCAAGTCCTCAAAATGATTCTCCAACCAATCGTTGAAAACGCAGTCTACCATGGGACAAAGTATATTCGCCGCGTCGGTCACATCAGTGTGCGCGCCCGTGAAACCGACCAAAATTTGATTTTCACCGTTCAAGATAATGGAATCGGTGTCAAGCCCGACCAACTTGACACGATCCAACAAGAGCTAGCGAAGGGCTTGGATTCGGATTTCAGTGTTGGTTATGGCCTGTATAATGTTAACAAGCGGTTGTTACTGTACTATGGCGATGCCGCCGGGATCAACTTCACCAGTGCTTATCGGCAAGGAACAACAGTCATATTAACGGTACCCAAGAAGGAGAAAGATGACCTAAATGTATAAAGTTTTTATTGTCGAAGATGAACATTTGATTCGGGAAACATTGCGCCAACAGATCATGAAACTCGGTGATCGCCTGAACCTTAGCTTCGCTGGTGAGGCCAGCGATGGGGAAATGGGATTGGCCGCCATTATGGAGTTACAACCAGATATTATTTTGACAGATATTCGCATGCCGTTTATGGATGGACTGACCTTCGCCAAGGAAGCCAGAAAAGTGCTGCCCTGGACTCGGATCATCTTCATTAGCGGCTTCGATGAATTCGAGTATGCGAAAGTCGCGCTGCAAGTCCACGCGGATGAATACCTGCTCAAGCCAATCAAACCCCAAGAACTTCAAGACACCTTAGCTCGTGTTGTTCGAATCTTAGATCAGCAACACGAAACAGCCCCGAAACCGGACTCTGATAGCAGTTTATTGATCGACCTCAAGAAGAATCTCTTCCTCAACGAGCTTTTCAAAGGTGAGCTGGCTATGCCAAACGCAATTGCGACTGCGCGAGGATTCGACCGCTCAATCGTCGGTAAGAAAAGCGTGGTGCTGCTAGCAACCAACAGCTTACCCCATGATGGTCAAGACACTGAGCAGCTCAATGATTATCTCAGTTATCTATTCGCCAAAGATAAGAGCATTATTTTCTCCTGTTCCTCATCAAAATACATCAAATTTCTGATTTTCGACGCCCAAAAAGAAACTGTCTTGGAAAAGAGTTACCAAATCGCCAATACACTGATCCACGTGCTGGACCGGTCTGACCAAGATGACTTGGCCGTGGGGATCGGTCCCGTCGTTGATCGCCTAAGTGATATCTCCTTTTCGTTCGAGCAAGCCCAAGAATTGCTGGCCAGCTATGGTCAAGTCCGCGTAGAGAAAATCATTAGCTATGAGGATAACATGCGTGAGGGCGAGCTTTCGCCCACCCACCCTTTCAAAATGGACCTTGCCAATGAGATCGCCGATCTGACCGAGGACAACAAGGAGAAATTGATCGCCAAATTGATGCAACCTCAGGCCAATTATGACCGCACCAGAATGCGGCGTTTCTTCGTTCTAACTGAACTCAGTGGCATGATCAAGAAAAAGCAGGATCAAATCGGGACCAAGTTCAAGGATAGCGCCAGTTTAGATGATCTACTGACCAGTTCTAGTAATAATCACGCCTTCGAACAACTGATCCGCGAAATGGTCGATTACTTGCTGGACAACAAAGTCCAATCGGCCATCCCCAAATATCAAAGCGTTGTCAACCAAGCCATTCGTTTTATCAATGAGAATTACACCGATCCGGACATTTCGCTGACCGTGGTTGCCGAGGCCGTTTCCCTAAGTCCGGCTCACTTCAGTACGATCTTCTCCCAATCAATGACCCGAACTTTCATCGAGTATCTAACCGATAAACGGATCAAACTGGCCAAAGTTCTTTTGACGGGCACCAACAAGAAATTGGCCGAAATTGCCATGGACATTGGCTATAATGATCCTAATTATTTCAGCTACCTCTTCAAGAAACGGGAAGGCGTCGCGCCCACTGAGTACCGTCATCAACATTAGGACAAGAAAAAATAAGGGCCACTTCAGAAGCCATCAAAAAGTGGTGTAAAAAAATCAATCACCTTAACTTCGGGTTGCACGTGCAACTGAAGCCTTGGTGATTGATTTTTTTAGTGGGCTTTGACCCAAAGGCCGGTGCCGGCTTTAGTTAAGCCGATCAAATATGTCGCTGCACACTGCTGCTCCCAATCCCAGCTGGTGATCCAACGATAGCTGTCTAGATTAGCGTAAAAGCCACTATCCAGTGGGATCTGATGGCTCGGAATCAGTTCTGAGGTGCTTGGCCAACAGATGATTTCGCCAATTTCGGCCGGACTGGCGGCTAGTGGATGATTATCCGTCGTTGATTTATAGTAATTTGGATCCACCACTGGCCAGCCGTTTTCCAACCAGTATACTTTGCGGATCATGCCATAGGAATCGTTCTGATTTGGTTGACAACGAACATGATGCACCATGAAATCTTGGTCACCACTGGTCAGAATCGAGTTGTGCCCTGGGCCGAACCAAGGAAATTCATTTGCGAATTGATAACTTCCCAGAATTTTCGTCCCGATTTCCTGATATCGCTCACCTTGAGGATAGAAAACATCCTGACCATTGAAGTCATGATAGGGACCTGTAATTTGTCGCGAACGGGCTACACGCACATGATAGGACCAGGTCAATGAATCATAGGACATGAACAAATAATAGTAGCCTTGGTCGGGACGATACTGAATAAAGCAACCTTCGATGGCACCATCTTGTGCTGCCCGCGGCCGTTGAGCGATCCGTTGTCCAAAGTCACCGGGATACTTCGTTAATCCGGTCGTGCTGTCTAGCTCCACTAGAAAAATGCCCCCAAAAAACGACCCATAAAGTAACCATTGGCGACCATCTGCGGCGGTCACCACATTAGCGTCGATCGCGTTTTGACCATTTTGCCCACCATCGGTTTTGATCACCAAGTCACGGGGTGTCCAAGGGCCGGCTGGTCGTGGGGCTGTGGCTAAGCCAATACAGGAAACTTGGCTGCCAAAAGTTGACGCGGCATAGTACATCCGATATTGATCACCCACTTTAATTACTTCGGGTGCCCAGAGCCCGGTCGCTTGCGCCCAATTTGCCGCCACGATCGGCACATGATCGAAGGCTGTTCCCACGAACTGCCATTGCACCAAATCGGTTGATTCACGAATTTGAATGCCATGCGTCGCTTGGCCGGCAACATGGGTGTCGGTTGAGAACATGTAATAATGACCATCCGCTTGAATGATAGTAGGATCATGAACGCCTCGTGTCCCCCAATGGGCGTCGACCCAATCATTTTGTTGTTTTTCTGACATTTCAATCTCCTCATTTTTCTTTTATAAAAAAGCGGACCCAGGTTTATCCCTGAGTCCGCACATTGACATTCCGCCTTCCGAGCTGCTCACCGGTGCAACGGCTCATGGCCGATGAAGCCTTTGTCACCAGCGCCCTTCAGGACATGTTTTATTTTTTAAGCTGGCCCGAAATTGTGTATAGCAGCCACACTTCAAACAGGTTCCGTTTTGGAAAAAGGGACAAGATTGGCAAATTACCAAACGCTGATCTCGAATTTCTGGATCAACCAGGTTGCCAACCTCCAAACTTAACTGCTCTGCGATATTGGCCGCAACATCTTGACTCGCCAGTTCATCAAGCAAGTCGCAACGCACACAGTTTCCGTTACGCCTGGACATGTAAGGTCACAACGCTCATTGGCGGAATCGTAGCCGTGACCGTGTGCGCTTGATGTGTCGCAGCTGAGAAGGCAACTGTGTGGACTGCATCAGGTGTCGTGAAATCATTGTGCTGATCCATCGTTGCCCCTTGCAAAATCTCACCTGTCAAAGCAGTGACCGGACGATCGAACTCAAGACTGATCTCATCGGCCGCATCCAGACTATAATTGCAGAGTGAAACAAGGTAGCCATTGGCTGATTTTGAAACTGAGGCACTAGTTGTCGCGGCCAAATCATCCAAGGTATCTAGTGCCGTCGCATTTTGATGATCAACAAACATTTTAAAGACATAGTAGGTTGGCGTCTTGATCATTTTGTCGCCGTCAGTCAGGATCATCGCCTGCAAAACATTGACCATTTGGGCAATGTTCGCCATCTGAACACGATCAGCGTGTTTCTGGAAAATATGCAAAGTGATTGCCGCGATCATCGCGTCCCGAATCGTATTTTGCTGATATAAGAAGCCTGGGTTCGTTCCTGGTTCAACTGCCAACCAAGAACCCCATTCATCGACGATCAACCCGACCCGTTTTTCTGGATCATATTTATCCATGATCGTACTATGTTTACTGATCAGCTCGTCCATCTTCTGGGCGCTCTTGATCAAAGAGAACCATTCATTTTCCGGGAATCCTAACGCTGGTCGCTTGTCTTCCCATTCAGATGCTAATGCATAGTGGTGGAGGCTGATCCCATCCATTAATGGTGCCGCGTTTTGCATCAACACATCCATCCAATGATAATCATCGATATTCGGTCCCGAAGCGATTTTGTAAATTGGCTTGTCATTATTATAATTGCGGACAAAGGTTTGATATTGACGGTACAAGTCGGAATAATATTCCGGCCGCATATTACCACCGCAACCCCAACTCTCATTACCAACACCAAAGAACTTCACATCCCAAGGTGCTTCATGTCCGTTTTGCGCCCGCAGATCTGCCATTGGCGAAATCCCGTCGAAGGTCATATATTCGACCCAATCAGACATTTCTTGAACCGTACCGCTGCCGACATTGCCATTGATATAGGCTTCAGTTCCCAATTGCTTGACCAACTCGAAGAATTCGTGAGTGCCGAAATGGTTGTTCTCAACGACACCACCCCAGTTCGTATTGACGATCTTCTTCCGCGTTTCCCGTGGACCAATGCCATCTTGCCAATGATAAGTATCAGCAAAACAACCGCCAGGCCAACGTAAAACAGGCACCTTAATGTCCTTTAAGGCTGCAACAACATCCGAGCGGATCCCGTTGACGTTTGGAATTGGCGAATCCTCACCAACCCAGAGGCCTTCATAAATACAGCGGCCTAGATGCTCCGCGAATTGACCATACAGGTATTTGCTGATTTTTCCGCGTTGGCGTTGATCATTAACGATGATTTTAGACATATTTCTCTCCTTATCTTGCTAATTGTCACCTGGCTCGCCGAAGACCGGGAATCCCTGGGCATCCCAAGTAAACGTCTGGGCGTAGGCGTGCCGGTCAGGATTATCCAAAGGATCGCCTTCGATCCCCGCATTATCATAGGGACGTGCATGATAAACGATCACATCTTGCTGACCATCAGGTGTTTTGGTAAAACTATTGTGTCCCGGTCCAAACAAATGATTCTTGCTAGAACTCTTAAAGACCGGGTGCTCCAGCTTATGCCATGAATAACTGTCAAGTAAATCACTGTGCTCATCTGCCCAGAGCAGGCCGACCGCATAATTCTCGTCTGTGGCACTGGCTGAATAAGTGATGAACACGCGACCGTGGGAGATCAAAACAGCGGGACCTTCATTGACTGAAAAACCAATCTTCTCCCAAGGAAATTCAGGAATTGACAGTAATAGTTTCTTTCCGGTCAACGTCCATGGATTGGTCATTTTTTGCAGATACAGATTTGAATTACCAGGAATTGCAGGATCTTGTTGGGCCCAGACATAATAGAGTTCCTGTTGAAACTCAAAAACCGTCGCGTCCAAACTGAAACTATCTTGATCCGTCACAACTTGACCACGCTCAATCCAATGAGCCGTCATTGGCGAGGCTTCATCACACTCGATCGCAAACATGCGATGATGATGTTGCGCATCCCGTTCGCCATCTTGATCGGCAGCCGCAAAGTAAATATACCACTTACCTTGCAAGTATAAAATTTCCGGTGCCCAAATCAACTGACTCATCAAACCTGTCGAATGCGCGTGCCAAACAGCGACCCGTTCAGCAGTTTCCAATCCAGCCAAGGTCCGCGCCCGCCGAACTTCAATTTCCTGATATCCCGGAACAGAGCCGGTAAAATAATAATAACCATCTGTGTGCAGGTAGACCCAAGGATCCGCCCGTTGTAGGACGATTGGTTGTTTAATCTCTTCTTTCACACTAACTAAATCTCCCAAGTTCCAAGCTATTCCGTGACACCATTTGTCATTTTGATAGCTTTATTTCTAGAAAAATAAATGACAAACGTAATTAAATAAATACCGAAACCAATCGGGTCACTAGAAACCAGATTAAGAATTCCCCAAACTGCAATCCAAATCATTACTTTCTTCTGAACAACACCATCTTTAACGTGACGCGCAACGTAAAAGTTAAACAGCGCGCCGACCAAAATAGCCAGACCGAAGACCATAATAACTGTCGTAACATTATCTAGGAGCTTGCTATTGAAAGCAACATTCTTGCCATTCGCCTGAATGTTGGCTGACCCCGCACTCCGAAACCACAGTGAGTAGCCCAAGATCGTAATGATTGAGAGCACAAAATTCCAACCGGAACCGATATAAAGTAATATTCTTTCTAATTTCCGTGACATGATTTATCTCCTAACTAACCTTTGACACCAGAGTTCAGATTCATTGATTCCAAGAAATATTTCTGTGCAAACAAGAACAGCAAGAAAGTTGGAATAATTGCTAAGAACGCTGACCCCATCAGTTGTCCGATCATCCGATAATTACCATAAATATCCTGCAAAAGTAAAAGGCCGGCAGTAACAGGCATCTTATCAACATCACTGTAAACAATAACTGGCCACAGGAAATCATTCCACGAGCCTGTAAACGAGAACAGGGCACAGACAATCAGGACTGGCCTGATCAATGGCAAAATAATGCGGGAATAAATGGTCCAATCTCCAGCTCCATCGATTCGGGCCGACTCATCGAATTCCTTGGGGATTCCCTTCATAAATTGACGGGTCAAGAAGATGTTCCCCATTCCAGCTAACCCCGGGATAATCATAGCCCATGCAGTATTGACCCAATTCAATGACTCAATTACTTTGTACGATGGGATTAAGTTGACAACCCCAGGGAACATCGAAATACCCAATAGGGTGAAGAATAATGCATCGCGGCCCTTGAACTGAAGGCGTGAATAACCATAAGCGGTCACAGAAACTACTACAACCACCAAAAGCGTATGTGCTGTAGCAATAAAGAGTGAATTACCTAACCAGCGGACAATTGGCGCTGTTGACGTATCTTGAAAGATAGCGACGTAGTTCTCAACAACCCAGTTAACTGGTAATAACCGGAACCCCGTTGAAACCACTTCTGTTTGCGAACGAAATGATGTTGTAAATCCGTAGACGATTGGAATTACCCAAATGACACAAAGCACAATCAAAAAGAGATAGCTTAGGAATTGCGTAATCCGATAACTTTTTGTTTTCATCAATACTGCCTCCTAAGATTGTTTGTTCATGACATAATATTGAGCGGCGGAAACCACCAAGATAATCAAGCCCAATAAAACTGCCATAGCTGATGCCATTCCGGCAATTGGAATCCCTGATCCAAAGGCCAAATTACGAATATACATAATCAGAACGTTGGTACTTTCTTTTGGGCCACCCTTTGTCATCATCAGCGGTTGACCGAAAACATTAAAGGCTCCAGCCGTTGTCATTACAAATGTATAGATCAACGGGAATTTAATTGATGGCAAAGTGACACTAACGAATTTACGAATACTTCCAGCACCGTCCATCTCCGCAGCCTCATACAGATCCTGTGAGACCCCGTTCAGCGCCGATCGATAAATAATCATGTTGCCACCAACGCCACCCCAGATGGTCAGAATAAAGATTAGGAGCCATGCATAGGGTTGCTGGGCCGCCCATATCTTTCCCGAATGAAAAACGTTATTAACAATCCCTAACTGCTCGTTGAAAATCAATGCCCAAATCAAAGCGGCCGCGGAAATTGAAATCAGACCAGGAATATAGAGAACAGCTTGGAAAAAGCCTTTTCCTTTAACACCCTTATTCTGTAAAGCCAAGGCAATCAATAATGGAATGATGATCAGCAATGGCACACTGATTACAACAAACCATAATGTATTCCGTAGCCCGTTGGTAAATTGGAAATGAAACGTAGACTTACTATTAAATAAAATTGTCCGATAGTTATCTAAGCCAACCCATGTTGGACTATTGACAAGATCCCACTTGGTGAAAGATGCATAGATACCATAGACAGTTGGAAATAAGATAAAAACAATGAATAGAATCAGATGTGGTCCGATAAAAGCTGTCGTTTTCAGAAAGCTAGCTAATTTCTTATTCATCCAATAATTCCTCCTTCGAATGGAGTATCACTAATAATAAGTAATGGTGCGAATTTCTTCGCACCATCCTCAGGTTCATCAGTCGGTACTATTTTTCGGTTTTTTCGGCCTCTTTGACCTTATCATCGACATATTTCTGTGCTTTAGCTAAACCTTTATCAACGTCCATCTTGCCATGAACCATATCAGCAGCATACTTATCCAATGATTCTTGAACTTCTGGATAATAAACATAGGTATAGATCTTTAAAGACTCTGTTTCTTTTGGCGTTGAGGTGAAGAACGCTTGCATATAATTATCTTTGTATTCTTTACTTTCATTGACTTGCTTACTTGCTGGAATCTGACCCGCTTTTGCCCATTCAATAGAATGTTTCCGCATGTAGGCAACAAACTTAGCGATGCCTTTCTCTTTGGCATTTGAGCGTTCTTCCTTCGACTTCTTCAGCATGGTAAACTCGTGAGAAGAACCACGGTTGGTAAATTTATCAGCATTAAGTGAGTAAACATTGGTTACCCCAAAGTTGAGTCCTTTAACCGCAGAATGCGCTGTTGATGTCCAAGTACCGTCAGTAGAAAGTAAAACGTGTTGTGATTGGAACTTCAAGTAACCGTCTGTGCCATACTTGGTCATCAAGCCGGCATCAGCAATCGACTTAACTGCTTCAATAGCCTTCTTCATTTCTGGTGTATTAACGGTTGGATTATCATCAGCATCCTTAACATCGCCACCAGCATTATTCAATTCGGCAAGGATTACCCATGAAATCAAAGCGTCATTGACAACATAATCGCCTTTTTTCATCTTACCTTTTAATTCAAGCATTTCTGGGATTGTAATGATGCCATCATCAAGCCAATGCTCAACACCATATTTCTTCAGTAGATCTTTGTTATAATACATAGCGCTACTGTGAATATCCAACGGTACAGAATATTGTTTGCCGTCAATTGTTCCTGCATTCCACGCCTCGGACAAATAGTTAGAACCTTTCAAGCTCTTTTGAGACTTGGTCCATGTTGTGATTGGTTCCAAGAGTCCTTGCTTAACGTAGCCAGGAATCCGGTCCGCATGGATGATTGTCATATCAGGTACACCCTTACCTGAGTTCATAACTGTATTAATCTTGGTATACATATCTGAGGTAACAACTGCCTTGACTTTGTATTCAGGATTAGTCTTATTGTAGTCGGCAACGATGTTATTCATATATTTCCCATCATCACCGGTCAATGGGTTCCAGAAGACGATTGTTTTATCTTCTGCTTTTTTTCCACATGCGCCTAAAGCTAATACTGTTGCTAAACTTAACATGGTTAACCCAATTTTTTTCCAAATCTTCATTTCCAGCACTCCCTATGCTTTATTTACTGCTAATCTAATGACGTTCCATGACAATGGTTTCAATGTTGCCTGTGCAGTTTCCCGAGAAAGGGTCACATTGTCGTTATTCCGGATCTCCATTTGCCCATTCTCATTTGTTTCTTTGATACCATAACCCGTAAATTCGGTGGACAGCAATTGATGATCGATGACGAAACCGTCAGTAACTGTTAAATCAAGCTCAAGACTTTCTTGATCTGAACGATTGACCGCAAAAATTGTTAGTTCAGTTTCGTCATCGTTTAAAATACCCAAACTCTCCAGATATGGCACTTGATCAAATTGCTTGGTTGAATAGACCGGTGAATCTTGGATCTGAGTCAAAACAGTGCCTTGACCATATTGAGCCGCTTGCATGAATGGGAAGAAAATCGATTGCATCCACGCAGCCCCGTTCTCGTCGGTCATAATCGGCGCAATCACATTGACAAGTTGTGCCAAACAAGCGATTTTCACCCGATCTGCATGCTTCAATAACGTGATCAGTAAAGTCCCAACCAACAAGGCATCCTCAAAATTATAAATATCTTCTAATAGGTGCGGAGCAATCTGCCATGGCTGATTATCAGCCGTTTGTTGATCCGAATGATACCAAACATTCCACTCGTCGAAAGAAAGATTGATGGTCTTCTTACTGTGTTTCCGGGCCTTGATCGAATCACAAATCGCCAGAACACCGGTGATAAAATCATCCATATCAAGACTTTGAGCGAGATAATTAGGTGTGTCATTATCCCGATTGCCGTAATAGCGGTGTAACGACAGATAATCGACTTGATCATACGTGTGTTCCAAAACAGTGGATTCCCATGAACCAAATGTTGGCATATCTAAGGCTGAACTTCCGCACGCAATGAGTTCGATATTCTCATCGACTAATTTCATCGCCTTAGCGGTCTCTTCCGCGAGACGTCCATACTCATCGGCCGTCTTATGACCGATCTGCCAAGGGCCATCCATTTCGTTGCCCAGACACCAAGTTTTAACGTTGAATGGTTGCTCGGCACCATTCTTACGGCGCAGGTCGCTATAATAAGTACCTTGATCGAAATTACAGTACTCAACTAAATGACGTGCGGCATCGATCCCGCGAGTACCTAAGTTAACGGCCATCGCCACATCGGTATCAACTTTCTTGGCCCACTTCATGAACTCGTGCAATCCGAATTCGTTGGTTTCAACAGTTCGCCAGGCTAAATCAAGACGTTTAGGGCGATCCGCAACTGGTCCGATACCATCTTCCCAGTTATAACCGGAAACGAAATTACCACCAGGATAACGAACGATCGGTACGTTAAGCTGTTTGACCAGCTCAATGACATCCTTGCGAAAACCATCCTCATCGGCGTATGGTGAATCCGGTTGGTAAATACCTGTATAAACCGCCCGACCCATATGTTCGATGAAAGACCCAAAAATACGTGGATCAATCTTGGCTACTCGTGCTCGCGTATCCAAGATAAGTTTTCCTTTCATCTGTTTGCCTCCTTTAATTAACTACACCATTATATATACCCCATTTTGAAATCGCTGTCAATAACCTTTTGGTAATTCGTGTTTTTTATTCATATAATTACATCAACGATAAAGTTAACTGAAATCGTTACTTTTGGCTTGACTAACTGTAACCAAAGCGTTTATATTAATTACATAAGCAATAATAAACGAAAAGGTTACGTGAATATCATGCAATTAGATATCTCTTCAGCTTCCCTACCTGTCTATGAAGCGCTGGCCAGCGATGTCCGGCTCAGAATCATCCAGCTGCTCTCAACCAATAAGATGAACATCAAGGAATTGGCTGCTAGCTTAGGGCTAAGTAGTGCGATCGTCACCAAACACGTCAATAAATTGGAGCAAGCGGGCATTATCAAAACCGAACGTGTTCCCGGGAAATCAGGCATTCAGAAAATTTCAATTCTTAAGGTTGACCATATTGACGTGGAATTTCCTCAGAAAATCTACCATTCATTTGAAACGCATACGGCCTCAATTCCGGTTGGTCACTATGTTGATTATAATGTCGCCCCCACTTGTGGTCTGGCCACGCGCGAAAGCTTCATTGGCGAAGTTGATGAGCCTAAATTCTTCATGGATGCGCAACGGATGGATGCGGGGATTCTTTGGTTCACCAAAGGCTTCGTTGAATATAAAACGCCCAATCTGCTCAAGCCAGATGAGCGTCTAGAACAAATCGACATCAGTTTCGAGATCTCTTCTGAATTTCCGTTTACAAATAATGAATGGCCTTCCGATATCACCTTCTCCTTGAATGGGACGGAATTAGGCACTTGGACTAGTCCTGGTGATTTCGGCGACGCTCGAGGTAAATACACACCTGATTGGTGGCCAACTAACATTAACCAGTATGGTTTACTCAAGACGTTACGGTTAACCAAGGACAACGGCACTTACATTGATGGTGACGCCCTATCTGACGTGAGCATCAACGATTTCGACGGTAAAAATGACATTTGGGACTTTCGGATCCAAGTCAAAGATAACGCTAACCATGTAGGTGGCGTCACACTTTTCGGTAGCGGCTTCGGCAATCATGATCAGGATATCAAGTTTAATGTTTACTATAGCTAATCATTAAGAACTGAACATTAACCAAAACGTTAATCTCTTTACAAACTCTGTTCCACACACTAAAAAGACCCAGTCAATCACATTGAGCACCAAAGTTATGACTAACTTTGCCGCTTCGTGGATCGACTGGGTCTTTTGAAATGGATCATGCAAATGATTTAATGACTAACCTTGTTTAATGACTAACCTTGTGTTGGGTTATGATTACTACCATTAGTCGTATCAGCTAAACTGTTCAAGACAGCCATATCTTCGGCTGAAATGGTAAAATCAAGTTCCTTGTTGCTGACGATATGAGCTGGGGTCACCGCTTTAGGCAATGGCAAAGCGCCATTCTCGATACAGAAACGAATCGCCAATTGAGCTGTGGTAACGTCATATTTCTTAGCAATCGCCACCACATGTTCATTGGTCAACATCCGACCAGTTGCTAATGGTGAGTACGCCTCGATCAACAGACCGTTATCCTCAGAATATTTCGTGATCTTAGGTTCGGTAAACCCGACATAATATTGGATCTGGTTGACCATTGGCTTGACTTTAGCGTTAGGTAACAGATTCTCTAGATCCCGAACTGCAAAGTTGGAAACCCCAATGGCACGAACACGACCACTGGCGTAAATCTCTTCTAAAGCCCGCCAAGCATCAAGATTACCTTGATCGCAATTCTTGCCGATTTCATTCCATGGCCATGGTGCATGAATAATGTAAAGATCCAAATAATCAATATCTAGATCAGCCATTGTTTCATCGAAAGCCTTTAACGCACCTTCATAGGTCTTGATCTCCGCTGGTAATTTCGATGTCACAAAGATATCTTTGCGGTCGATCCCAGAATCCCGGATCGCTTGGCCGACACTCTTCTCATTACCGTATGCTTTGGCGGTATCGATATGACGATAACCATTCTCCAAAGCAACTTTGACGGAATTATAAGCAGGATCACCATTAGGAATCTGCCATGTCCCAAAAGCAACTTTAGGAATTTTGACACCGTTCGTTAATGTATAAGTCTCAGTTAAAACTGACATGAAATTCCTCCATTCGTTTTGCTAATGCATTCTTATTCTAGCACTTGGGCCCTACGAGTGCGAATGTTTTCGCTTATTTTTAAGAAGGATAAGTGGGACAATTCTTATTTTTCCAATAGGATAGCTCTATTTGCTTAATCGCCAAATAAGGTTATCAAGTCTTTACTGGCGGCTTTATCTCGGGAGATTATCCTCTAATCGCAGATTGCCCGACGCACATTCGACATTTTTCATAAAATGACGCTACCGAGAAGGAATTGCGCCCCATTCACCCAACCCACTCGCATTAAGCTTCATCAGAGCCAAGCAACCTTCAATCGCTCCTCGCAATTACGGTTTTCACTGATGACGCGCTTGATATTTCTAAGTATGAAAAGAGCTTGTCTCGCTCCAAGGCGAAACAAGCTCTTTTCATTTTCACAGCCTCGCTCAAGCAGCAACTGTCAAATCACAGGTCCGAGCAAGAATTGCGTCAGTCAACGCTACATAACCACCAGGACCCAGCAAGAGAAATAGTGGCAGGCTCAAGTATGCGAGGAACACTAAAGCAGTTAAACACAGAAGCAAGGTTAGACTTGTTAGCGGCTTTTGCACCAATATCACTAAGGCCTGCAAAAACTCCTGACCTTCGATGCGTTGCTTCTGCCGTAAGTACCAGACCAAAGCCGTCAGGTATACAAGATATAAGGCACCAGCTAACATCCAAACAAGTAACAAGAGTTGCCAGCCGATAGCTACTTGCCGGACATGCTTTAAGAAATGGCCCAGAAAGAAAATACTACCCAGATAAAGTGTAGCTAGAAACGACAGCAGATTTTGCTTTGGTAAGCTAAAATGATAAGCATGTCGCTGATACTTCGCACCTTCGGCCGGTCGTTGCCAATACCATCCTGCATAAAAGCCAGCTGGTAACCAGCCATAGACCAGAAACCCCCGTAATAGATTTAACCAAAATAAACAGGAGGTTTTGACTAACTGATAAAACTTCTCGACTGCGATAACTAATTTACTAGGCTTTTTCAACAATAGGCAACTCCCTTCGCAAACAAATCTATTTCACTGAGCCAACCACACCATTATAAATGTACTTTTGTAAGGCTAGGAAGACAATTAAGATTGGTAGGATCACGATGACCACACCCGCCAGAATAACTGGCCAATTAGTCCCATATGGTCCCTTAAAGGCAAACAGCGCCGTTGAGATCACTTTCAAACTTGGATCAGGCATATACAAGAAGGGATTATAGAAATCATTATAAATTTGCACACCACTGATGATCAAAATAGTAACCATTGGTGCCTTCAAGTTGGGCAAAATTATCTTGCCAAAAATTTGAAAGTAGTTCGCGCCATCAAGGAAGGCCGACTCATCTAGTGAAACAGGAATCTCATTCAAATATTGCATAAAGATATAAATCGAAACCACATCGGTTCCTAGATTCAAGATGATCACAGACCAGATTTTATTGAATAAGCCCATACTATTGACCAACTGGAAAGTCGCAACTTGGCTGGTGATTGCAGGAATTAACATCGCCACCATGAATAAGCTCATGATTGGCTTTTTCAACTTAAAATCGAAGCGATTGATCGCATAAGCGAAGGCTGAACCTAGTAATAATTTACCGGCCATACTGATAACAAAGATGATCGCCGTATTCTTGAAGCCAACCAACATCTGACCATTAACAAAGGCCGTTTTGTAATTACTGAAATCCAGATGCTTCGGAAAACTTAATACACCACTAGTCAAAAATTCATTGTTCGACTTAAAGGACCCGATAAAGACAACTAAAATTGGGAGGATTGCGATAATCGCGCCAATAACTAGGATCAGATATTTAAAGAAAGCTGATACTGTAAATTTTTTCATCTTAATTGGCGCTCCTTTCTCTCGTAGCTACTCTCTGAATTACCGTGACAACAATAACGATCAGTAACAAAATGATTGCCATCGCCGAGGCCAAACCTAGCTTGTTATATTTAAAGGCCGTATCAATGGTCTGGATCACAAAAGTATTGGTCCCATTGGAACCACTTGTCATAATATAAGGAATATCAAAGACGCTCAAGGAGCCACTAACTCCAAGAATAATATTCAAGAACAGGATCTCTTTGATTCCTGGAATAATAATATACTTGAATTGATTCCACCGGTTAGCGCCGTCCATTTCCGCGGCCTCATAAACCTCTGGATTGATCGACTGAATCGCTCCCAGAAAAATCAAGAAGTTGAATCCGGTGTAACGCCAAACCGAGGTGAATGCCAGCGAAATATTATTGATCGAACGGTCGCCTAACCATAACTTGATCTGATTGTGTAATCCGAAGAAGTTCATGACAGTGTCCAAGGTCCCCTGTTGCTTGTAGAAATATAGGAAAATGAACCCAATCGCAACCCCATTCAACAAATAAGGGAAGAAAAGAACCCCTTTCCAGAAATTAGCGAACTTTACTTTAAACGAAAGCAAAGTCGCAAACAACAGGGCGAACCCTAATTGAAAGAAAGTCGCGATGAAATAATACAAACTGGTTCGGAATACGGAAAAGTAAGTTGGATTAGTAAAAACCGTTTTATAGTTTTTCAGGCCCACAAAATTACTCGAAGGTGAAAACCCATCCCAGTCTGTCAAACTATATTGAATCATCTTAACCAACGGATAATACGAAAAAACCAGTAACAGAATCACAGGAATCACAGTAAACAGAACCACAATCAGTCTCTTCTGCTTTCGGTAGTCAAAACTTCCTGACTTTGAATTTTTCAACCTAAACACACCCTTCATTCACAGTGCCGCAAGCAAAAAATAGTGACGTTACTTGAGCGCTAAATCTTATCTTGATACTCGATTTGATTGAAACAGTATATCTCTAGAGCGGTAATCCGTTCTGAAAATCTTTAATGTTAGTGTCCCTGTCATGAACAGACAATCAGCCACTATCCCAAACGAGGTATCTCGATTCTCGATCGAAATACCTCGACTTTTAGCAATCGCTTCAATTAGTTTGAGCCAACGGTTTTAATGGCGTCCGCCCATTTCGTATTCAAATCTTTCATAATATCGTTAAAGCTTTCCTTAGAGTTACCGACGGCTGCTTCAATGATCCGTTGTTTTGTCTTATCTGTAGTATCAAGACCGATCTCAGAAGCATCATCAATTTCGGAGAATAGAGATTCTTTACCTTTTGGTGCCGCGGCTGGTTCGATCAGCTTCACACCAGATTCTTGCATTGACTTCAGAGCTGCCGGATACTCAGCGCCTTTCAAGGTTGGTAAACCACCATTATCTTTGGCGTAATCAGAATCATTGACCAACCAGTTCAGCAATTTCCGTGCCGCAGCTTTATGTTTACTGTGAACATTGATTGCGTAGTTGTAGTCGGCGCCGACACTAATATACTGATCACCATCTTCAGCAGTGGCTGGGAAGGTTTGGAAAGTAATATTATCCGCATTTTCTTTGTTTGCATCTTGAACTTGGGGAACAGCCCAGCTGCCTAAGACCATCACACCAATCTTGTTATTGGCCATGTCGACTTTTGATTGTTCCCAATCGCTGGTCGTCGGATCTGATTCGATCAGACCGTCATGAGCAACTTGATATAAAGTGTCATAGATTGTGTACATCACTTTACCCTTAGTGAACGGTGCTTTATCAGTCAAAAGTTTATTCGTAACTTGCTTGTCGCCAGTGATACCTGGGCGCGTGAAATCCCAGTTTGCCAAAGTCCAACCCGCCGCATAGTTCGTGTACAACGGCGTTACTTCAGGATTTTTTTCCTTGATTGTCTTCAAGGCCTTGATGAATCCTTCAGTTGTCTTTGGGAATGTCTTGATCCCAGCATCTTTAAAGACCATCATATTAACGACCATCCCTGATGCGTTCAGTTGCGAGGGGATCCCGTAAGTCGTACCATTATATGATTTATTCGTTAAGCCTAGGTATTTCTTTTCCAATGTTGCTTTCTTACCCAAAGGTTCTACAAAGTGGGCATAATCTTTCGGCTTGATGGTATCAGGTAACATGAATAAATCACCATATTGATCGGAGTTCATCCGAGTCTTCATTTGCCCAGCGTAATCCGTGATCGTTTCGATTTTAACCTTGATATTAGGATATTTCTTGTTAAACTCCTTCATGTACGCCTTCCACTTGCCGTTAGTGGTCCAGTCGGTCTTGTGGTTGATGAAGGTGATTGTTTCTGTCTTATCCTTTGCGGAGCCAGAGCCTGAATCTTTGCTGCCACATGCGCCCAATAATAAAACGAGTGCTGCTGAAACGCCTGCTAATAATGCTAAACGCTTTTTCATTCTAACATCCTCCTAATGATTGGAAATCGCTTTCAGGTAAAATGATAGCACATTGATTTTCATTTGTGTAGTCTTTTATTTAAAAAGTTCATATTTATTTTTGATAAGTTGCTCTGCCGGTTTGCCGTAAAGGGCATAATCATCATTACTGGTTGCTTCACTCAAGGGATAAAGTTGCGCTTTCCAATCCCAAAGACCAAAACCACGCACCCAAGTTTGCTGCGCGGTCTGGTCAAACATTGACCTATACCATTCTGCCTGAGCGGTGAGATCAACTTCGCCTGCCAGCGTCCAGTCATTGGGAAGATATTCGCTACCATGGCGGCTAGGACACCCCGCCTCACAAAAGAAAAACGGCTTATCAAAGTGATCCACAACTTTCTTGATTCGCGCTAATTGGGCTGGCCAATCATTGATCGGATAGTAACCCGAGCTTGAGATCACATCGACCGCATCCCACCATTGCACACCATCTTCCTGGTATTTGTCACAGTTATAAGTAATCAATCCGTGATAGATCTGGCGAATTTGGCTGATCAATTGACGCCACTCCTGCTCTCGGCGATCTGTATTGACCAACTCGCAACCGATCACCAACATCTGCGCCTGCATCTGTTCGGCTAAGTTGGCGTAATGCAACATAAACTCAGTGTAAGCGGCAAACCATTGATCCCAGCTAGGTTCACACGGTGCCGGATGATCAAAGAAATTAATCAAGGCCCGCCAATGGCCATCGGTTAAATTGACCATCGGCTTCAAAATCACGTTTAGTCCGCGACCTCCAGCTAATCGGGCCATCGCCAGTACCTCTGCATCGGCCAGAACCGTTTCATCCCGCCAATTGATCTCAACGCTAAACGGATCTGCCTGTTCAACAACTACTGGTAGGATCACCGTATTACAACTAGTTCGCGCTTGCATCAATGCTAATGATTCTGCCGCGGCAGCCGAAGTCCACTCACCACGTTGACTCATATAACCAAATGTCACGCCTTTGATTGCCTCCATCAGACCACTTCCTTTCAAATATTCCCAGATTTGCCATTCAAAAGATAAATGACTCAAAACGCTTTCAAAAATCTAGCTTTAGTATATAATAAATATAGACAATTGCAAGATTGATCTTTACATTTATTTTGAAATGAGTGATTCAAAGTATGAATGACCTCGATTTCCGTTTAGAAGCAGAACGAATCCTAACCTTCTGGTCGCAAATGATCGATCCAAAGTTTGGCGGCTTCATTGGCGAAATTGATTTCGACCAGCAGAAACAACCTCATGCCGTCAAGGGCGGTGTCATGACCAGTCGCTACTTATGGACTTACGCTCGAGCATTTGCTTTAACCAAGGATCAACGCTGGCGTCAATGTGCCGATCAGGCCTTTGACTTCATCGAGCAACACCTCTGGGACCAGGCTGATGGCGGAATCTATTGGTTAGTCGACTATCTGGGCAAGCCAATCAATCCTATCAAGCATCTTTACGCTCAGGCCTTTGCCATCTATGGTTTATCAGAGTACTACCTAGCAACCGGCAGCATTAAGGCGTTAACATTAGCGAAACAAACTTTTAATTTGATTACTGATCATGCCAGCATCCAGGATAGGCCTGGATATCACGAAGAGTTCACCAAAACTTGGCAGCCTAAGGCAATCAGCCAGGTGGCCACACCACAACCCAATTTGGTCTTTACGACGAATACCCATTTGCACCTGTTAGAAGCTTTTGCGAATCTCTATCGCTGTGAACATGATGCCGCAGTCAAAAACGCCGTCACCTCACTACTAGCCATTTTTCGCGACGTGATCATCACCAATCACGGATTTTGTTATCAAGAATTCACTTCCGACTGGCAACCCATTGATGATCACATTTCGTTCGGCCATGACATTGAGACCAGCTGGCTTTTGGCAGAGGCACTAGACTTAGTCAATATCAAAGACCAAAAGTTAAGCGCAACGTTGCAGCAGCTCGCACACAATGTCGCCGCGCAAGGACGCGACTCATCTTTCGGTGCTCTAAATGACACCCTGCGATCGGGAAAAATGAATCGAACAAAGACATGGTGGATTCAAGCAGAGGCAGTAACCGGTTTCTACCAGCAATATCAACGCACCTCTAACACAATGTATTTAAAAGATGCCACCGAAACTTGGGCCTATATTAGGCGTTGGTTGGTTGATTCTAGAGACAATAGCGAGTGGTTTGCCTATCGAACTGAGACAAATGGGTTACGAACGGACTCAATTGGCCATCCTTTGCCAATTGGTGACCAATGGAAAGGTCCATATCATACAGCAAGGATGTGTTTTGAAATGTCTAAAAGAATTAGGCTTTTCAATCACGGTAAATAAACAAATCTGGTATGATAAATTTAGTTGCACTTATCACGAATATGAAAATCTAATAAAGATACAGGAGCAAGCACGATGAAGAAAACACCTAAATACGAACAGATTGCCAATCATCTACGAAAACGTATCAATGCTGGAGACTATCAACCTAACGAGTTAATGCCTGATCAAGTATCGCTTGCCGAAGAATTTGGTGTTAGTCGAATGACGATTAAGAAGGCGCTCGATACACTGGCTATGGAAGGATTGATATATACTCGTCGCGGTGATGGCACGCATGTTATGGGCGACATTTCCTTAAAAATTGAAACCAACTCTCCCGCTGATGAACACCGTGGCCTAACAGCTTTTTTCGGACAAGATCGAGTTTCCAGCCAGATTATTCGTTTTGATATTCTCTTTCCGAACGAAGAACTTCAAAGTCACCTCAAGCTCAACAAAAACGAACCTGTTTTTGATATCATTCGACTGAGACTCATTGACGATAAGCCCTATGTGCTTGAGCATACCTACATGCCGCAAAAATTAATGCCAAACCTTTCTGAAGAAATTCTCTATCATTCAATTTACGACTATCTGAAATTTGATGTTGGCCTAAAGTTAAGTGGTGCTTATCGAAAAATCCATGCGATTTTTGCAGATGAATATGATATCAAGTATTTGTTGTGCGAGCCAAATGATCCGGTTCTGGAGGTTGAACAGGTTGCTTGGCTTTCAGATGGCACTCCTTTTGAGTACTCATTTTCACGTAACCGTTACGACGCACGCAGTTATACGGTTTTGGATATCAATCAAGGAAATGTCTAAAAGCTTTGCTGACCTTCTAATTATGCCGCCAAACCGCCGACCTGATGTTGACGGTTTTTTTATACCTCCTCGTTCGGATCGATGATTTTCAGACATTTTATTGACATCGCATTTTAATAGTCTATACTAATTAATGAAAACGCTGTACTTTATTCTTGAAACTAAAACTTGACCAAAATGGGATTTGAAAAGGGGTTAAATGATGATCGATCTTGAAGTGGGTAAAAAGTATGCTGGGAGTGCGCAAAAGCCTGATGATTTCGATGACTTTTGGGATCGGGCCTTGGCGGAAATGCAGGCTTTGCCGCTGGATTATTCGACGGCGCCTGTTGCGATTCCGTCACGGGTCGCGCAGGCCTATGATCTTTATTTTGCTGGCGTGCAAGGGGCGCGGATTCACTGTCAGCTGATTCTGCCCAAGAATTATGACGCGCGTCAAGCACATAAGGGCATGGTGATGTTTCACGGTTATCATTGTGACTCTGGAGATTATCAAGACAAGTTCGGTTGGGCCGCGGAAGGGTATGTGGTTCTGGCGATGGATGCGCGGGGCCAAGGTGGCACGTCGGAAATGGCGGCGGTGCCTCGAGGTGACGCGATGAAAGGCTTGATCATTCGCGGGATGGAGGCCGGTCCAGAGGCGCTGTATTATCGCAGTGTTTTCTTGGATACGGCCCAAGCGGCGCGGATCTTGATGAATTATCCTGGGGTCGATCGCGAGCGGGTTTATGCGACGGGGGCTTCCCAGGGTGGTGGGCTCGCTATTGCTTGCGCCAGTTTGGTGCCTGAGATCTATCGGATCCAAGTTAGTTATCCGTTCTTATCCGATTATCGCAAAGCCTATCAAATGGGCGCGCAAACGTCAGCCTTCGAGGAGATTCCTTATTGGTTCCAATTTCGCGATCCGCTTCATCAGCGCGAAGCCGAGATTTTCCACACCTTGGAATATATCGATATTCAGAACTTAGCGTCTCGGATCCGTGGTGAGGTTTACTGGTCCATGGGGCTCCAAGATACCACCGTGCCACCGATCACCCAATTCGCAACTTATAATAAGATCACGGCTAAGAAGCATTTACTTGTTCTGCCAGAATACGGGCATGAGTATTTGCCGAAGGTCAGCGATCAGATTCGAGGATTCTTTATTGATGCAGACGACTGATTTGATTCAAGTAGATCAACAACACTTGGTTTTCCACCTTCATAATGACAAGATCAGCTACCTTTTTCGGGTGATTCCGAAGATCGGTCAATTGGAAAACTACTATTATGGTCCACGGATCCAGCAACCCAGCCTTGATGGTCATTTGAACGAGCGGGAGATCCGACCGGGCAACAATTTATTGACGGGTAATTATACGACCTCTCTGGAAGCGATCCGGCAAGAATATCCTGTTTTTGGGACGACTGATTTCCGTCAGGGGGCTTACGCGATTCGTTATCCTGACGGTGACGAGATCACGGCCTTTAAATATGTCAGCTATCAAATCACGCCAGGTTATCCTGATCTTGGTGAGCTGCCCCACGCCCGTTACGATGATGAAACTGCGGCTACTTTGACGATCACCTTGCGCGATGAGAATTCGCCGCTCACCTTGCAATTACATTACACGATCAACACGACCAACGCGCTGATCATTCGCAGTAGCACCTTCAGTAATTCACTGCAAAGTGAGACGACTTACCAACTGACCAAGGCCTTGAGCGTTAATCTTGATCTGCCTAGCGCTGATTATGACTTGATTCATTTGCATGGCGCTTGGGCCAAAGAGATGCAGATCGAGCGGCGGCCCTTGATGGTCGGTCGGATGAGCATCGACAGTGATCGCGGCGCCAGCAGTCATCAGCACAATCCCTTCATCGCCTTAGCCGCCACCAACGCTGACGAACAACAAGGTCAAGTCTATGGCGCCGCACTCCTTTATAGTGGCAACTTCTTGGCGCAGGTCGAAGTGGATAATTACGCGGTTACCCGCCTGTCGCTGGGGATCTCACCGACACAATTTACGTGGCAACTGACGCCAGGAACGAGTTTCCAAACGCCGGAAGTGGTCTTGAGTTGTACCACCACTGGACTAAATGGGATGAGTCATGAGTTTCATGACTTTTATCGGCGGCATTTGATCGATCAGCGTTGGGCGGATCAGCCTAAACCGATCTTGATCAACAATTGGGAGGCCACCTACTTCGACTTCAATGAAACCAAATTGTTGCAACTGGCGACTAAGGCCCAAGCGGTGGGACTCGATTTGTTCGTCCTGGATGACGGTTGGTTTGGCCGGCGGGATAGTGATAATGGTTCGCTAGGGAACTGGACGGTCGATCGTCACAAACTGCCGGCGGGTCTGCCTCATTTGGTGAGCGCGATCCATCAATTAGGCTTGAAGTTTGGCCTGTGGTTCGAACCGGAAATGATTTCAACCGACACGCCACTTTTTCAGGCCCACCCGGAATGGCGCTTAGGTCATCCTGACAAAAAAATTTCCCACGGACGCAATCAATATGTTTTAGACTTTAGCAACCCGCAAGTCGTCACGGCAATCTTCGAGCAAATGGCCGCGATCTTGCGCAGCACAAAAATCGACTATCTTAAATGGGACATGAATCGCTACATTTCCGAGGCCTTCTCTCCTTATCTGTCGGCGCGGCAACAAGGAGAACTCTACCATCGTTACATTATGGGGGTGTACCATCTTTACAGTCTGCTGGCGCAGAGCTTCCCTGAACTGATGATCGAATCTTGCGCTGGGGGTGGTGGTCGTTTCGATGCGGGCATGCTGTACTACGCGCCCCAAGCTTGGGCCAGTGACGATACCGATGCGATCGAGCGTCTGAAGATCCAATATGGCGCCTCGCTAGGTTATCCACTTCAAGCAATCAGCAGCCATGTTTCCGCAGTGCCGAATCATCAAGTTGGGCGGGTCACGCCGCTCCAAACTCGGGGTGATGTGGCGATGTTTGGGACTTTCGGTTACGAGTTGGATATCACGAAGTTAAGTGAGGCGGAATTGGCTCAGATCAAACGTCAAATTGCTTTTGTTAAGCAGCAACAGCATTTACTGCTGACCGGGGAGTTCACGCGGCTGGCCAGTCCTTTCACCTCGAACCAACCAGCTTGGCAAGTTTATGATCGCCAAAGTGGTCAAGGGTTGATCGCCGCTTACCAGATCCTCAGTCCTGCCAACCCACCTTATCGCCGCTTGCGTCTTCAGGGGCTAGTTCCGGAACAAACCTATCAATTGGCTCGGATCGATGCCAACTACCAGCTCAGCCAGCCGATCCTCGTGCACGGTGATGAACTGATGAACCTGGGGATCATTTTCAGTGAAGATTATAGTGAACGGACGGCAGATTATTGGAATCGCCCGCAACCGCACGACTTTGCTAGCCAGCTATTCGCCATAAAGGCCGTTGCTGATCCGCAAGCATCACCTAAAATTTAATCGAAAGAGGTTTTGACATGAAATTAACATTTCCAGATAATTTCTGGTGGGGTGCCGCCACATCAGGTCCGCAGAGCGAAGGCCGCTTCAATAAGCAACATGTGAACGTCTTCGATCATTGGTACGATATTACCCCCGAGGATTTCTATAATTATGTTGGTCCCGATACAGCTTCGGACTTCTATCATGGTTTCCGCGAGGATATCAAGTTGATGAAGGAAGTTGGGTTGAATACGGTCCGGACCTCAATCCAATGGTCCCGCTTGATCGATGATTTCGAAACGGCCAGTCTCAATCCAGATGGGGTTCGCTTTTATAATGACGTGATCAATGAATTCATTGCCAATGGCATTACCCCTGTGATCAACCTGCATCACTTTGACTTGCCCGTCGAACTTTATGACCGTTATGGCGGTTGGGAATCCAAGCATGTCACCGACCTTTACGCCAAGTATGCCGAGCAATGTTTCCGACTCTTCGGCGATCGGGTCAAGAATTGGTTCACCTTCAACGAGCCGATGGTCATCGTGGATGGCGAATATCTCTATCAATTCCACTACCCCAAGATCGTTGATGGGAAAAAGGCTGTCCAAGTCGCTTATAATCTCTCCTTGGCCTCAGCCAAGGCGATGGCGAAATATCGCGGTCTGGACCACAACAACGATGGCAAAATCGGGATCATTCTGAATTTGACCCCAGCCTACGCTGCTTCCGCGGATCCCGCCGACCAAGCCGCCGCTGAAATGGCCGATCTGTGGACCAACAAATTGTTCTTGGATCCTGCGATCAATGGTCACTTCCCCGAGAAATTAGTCACGACCTTGAAGAAAGATGGCGTTCTTTGGCAAGCGACGCCGGCGGAACTGCAACTGATCAGGGAGCAGACGATCGATCAGCTTGGGGTCAATTACTACCATCCCTTCCGCGTTCAGCGGCCTGAGATCTCGCCTGATAGTCTAACCGATTGGATGCCGTCCAAGTATTTCAACAACTATGAAATGCCTGGCCGGGTGATGAACGTGGATAAAGGTTGGGAGATCTATCCCAAGGCCCTTTATGACATCGCCTTGACCGTTCGCGATGACTACCACAATATTCCTTGGTTCGTTTCCGAAAATGGCATGGGCGTTTCTCGAGAAGAACGCTTTATGGATGCCAATGGGGTGGTCAACGATGACTACCGGATCAAATTCATGCACGATCACCTGACTTGGCTGCACAAGGGCATCGAAGCTGGTTCCAATTGCTTCGGCTACCACGTTTGGACCCCGATCGACTGCTGGTCTTGGGCCAACGCCTATCGCAACCGCTATGGCCTGATTTCAACGAACATCCACACCCAAGTCAAAACCATCAAACAATCTGGTCGTTGGTTCGCTGACGCCAGCAAGAACAACGGCTTTGAGGCGTAAAGCGCGGCGCGCAACTGTTTGACTTTGAACATTGACCTAGTCAGACTTTTGGAAGCGGGCTTCGCTTCCAGAAGCCTGACGAAGTTAAGCAGAAAAGACAGTTGCACGAAGCACGATTCAGCAACCAAAAAAATGATCGGTGAAGGTTTTCTTGGCCTCCACTGATCATTTTTTAAACTAGTCATGCAGCTGGTGCGCGGTCGAAAATAAAGTGGTGTTTGCCTCTGGGAGCCAAACGGTCATTTCGCCAACGCGGCGATTGGCCCAGAGAAAGTAGGGAATAAAGGTCAACGTTAGCGGTTCACTTGTCTGGATTGGGTCAGATTGATACGGCCGGTGTGGCTGACGCGAGTCAACTGAACGCCGCCATCCCTGGGCCGTAATCAATTCGGTTCTGATCCCAAAGGTTTGCTGGTCAGCGTGATGGGCGAACCCAGCCTGACTTGCCAACAGTAATTGCTGCAGCGCGGGACCATTATCAACTTCTTCGGCACAATAAACCACCGGCCCACGTTGGAGCGCGACCTTACCCAAATCAGCCTTGATCTGAGGCACGGCCCGTAACGCCTTCACCGGCATTGCTAACTTCAATTCAAACTGCCAGCAACAGCCGGCCGGGACAGTGAACCGTAAATATCCTGACTGTAATTCTGAACTGATGGCCGGACCATCGTTAAGAATTTCGAAGTCTTCTGCCGCCCAAGCCGGGACATGGATGGCCACCTTTTGATCCTGTTTTCCTGACCGATTGTCAATCAGGAAGGCAAGCTCGCCCGACCAAGGATAGTGTCCCGACTGCTTGATCAGCACCCCATTGGAAAAGCGTGCTTCATTTCCAATGAACAAATGGCTAAAGATGGTCTCATCCTTAATGGAATAAATAAATTGATCGACAGAGGCAATCAGGCGAGCCAAGTTGGGCGGGCAGCAAGCACACCCTAGCCACGCTGAACGAGTCGCTTTAACATGCGCCTTTTGTGGATCAAAGCGACAAGCCTGGGGCTCCACTTCCAAGGGATTCACGTAGAAATAATGTTGACCATCTAGCGCCATCCCACTGATGGTGCCGTTATAGAGTTCGGTTTCCAAGAGATCGGCCACCCAGCCTTCTGGGTCCGCTTGAAGCAATGCCTGGGACAAAAACGCCATGCCACAGGAAGCACAAGTTTCGCAATACATCGTATCATTAGGCAGATCATAATCGAACGTATAGCCCTCACCATTGGCCGTTGATCCCACGCCACCAGTCAGATACATTTGCTTTTCGCTGATGTGGCGGCACAGCCGTTGGCACGCAGTCAGAAGTGCTTGGTCATGCGTCAGTAACGCCACCCGAGTTGCACCAGCTAGTAGTAGGCCATGCGCACAGCGTGGCCTTCGCCACGGGTCATTGCCATCAACGGAACGCGATCCTGATAATGATCCGCAGTCGGCTCGACCCCCGGCCAGTAGCCTTCGTCAATCCCAACATTCAGCTTGTTTTGACCAGCAAAAAAGCTCGGTTTGGTTCCCCGTTGATGAATCAGATATGCCGCTAAATCGAGATATTTACTTGCTCCCGTCAGCTCTGCCAATTTCGTTAAGGCTAGTTCCAGCTCCGGATGGCCTGGATAGCCATGAAGTTGCCCAGGCTCGGGGCCAAAATTGCGTGCCAGACAGTCGGCCATTTTAAGCGCGATCTCCAGAGCTTGCTGATTACCGGTGGTTTTAAAATACGCCACGCCTGCCTCGAGATAGTGGCCCATACAATATAATTCGTGGCTTTTGGAAATATGCTTGAAGCGGCGCTCGGGACGCTCGATTTGAAAATAGGTATCCAAATAACCATCGGCCTGCTGTGCCTGACCAATCAGGGCCACCACTTGATCCGCCTGTTGCTCCAAGTCAGGATCAGGTGCATAGCGCAAAGTATAGGCAACCGTTTCTAACCATTTATAAACATCTGAATCCTGAAACCATTCGCCATAGAAATGTCCCTGAGCCAAACCGGCCGCAATTTTCAAATTTTGAATGGCGTGACTTTGTTGAACCATATCAGACGAGTTGCCATTGGCCCGCTCTATTTTGACCGTGGCTTCATCACTGATGATCTGCCACTGATATGGCACCACCACCGTTTGGACAATTCGGCGATAGTGATCCCAGAATTCGTCTTGGACCTTGACTTGCTCGATTTGCACCCTGATCACCCTAACCTTTCACTGTTAGCCTTAGTATAATCAGTCCTGCCGCTCACCAATACAACCAATCACGCAGAAAAAGAGGACAAAAACGACCTCTTTAGGAGATTTCCCATGATCGACCTCAATTATTTCGATATCACTCAACCCGTTCACTATCTGAACAGCGGCAAATTTATGGCACAGCCCGGCTGGCGCCACACGCCCAATCGGCATGACAACACCGAGATCATGATCGGTCTGGCTGGGACGGTTTTCCTCAGGATTGCTGAGCAACCGGTCACGCTCAAGGCAGGTCAGGTTCTTTGTCTAGCGCCCCAAACACAGATTGATGGTGATCGTCCCTGCGAGAGCACCGCCCAGTTTCTCTGGTTCCATTTCAGCGGTCAGCTCCCAAATATCGTGTCCAAGGCTGCCACCACACCAAGAATCATTGCCTTGCCCCGTTTATTTCAGCTGAAAGATCCGACCCGTAGCTTGCTGGCTGGTCAACAACTACTTGACCGCGGTCATCGGCGAAACGACCACCCAGATCTAAGAGATTATCAAACAACCCTGGCCCTAATTGAACTGGCCAATGACTATCGCCTGCAACAGCAACAATTGTTGGCACCGACCTTGTTCCAAATCCGAGAATGGATTCGCGTTAATTTGAAAAATACGCTGACCTTGCCGCAAATCGCCCTGCATTTCCACCTCAACCCGGACTATCTCAATCGTATTTTTAAACAGGAATTTGGCACGACGATCAAGGCCTACCTGACCGATGCTCGGCTTGATCTGGCCAAATACCTCCTGTTGACTACCAATCAATTGGTCGAAGAAATTGGCCGGACTTGTTGCTTCCCAGATGCCCACTACTTCACCCGCGTTTTCAAACAACGAAATTTAGTCACACCCAGTCAATACCGGCGTAACTACGCCGCGACTTTTTATAACAATAGCCAACTCGATTCCGGCACCGACTTCCATCAAATCGTCCAGGATCTTGAGGCCAACAAAAAATAGATACCCCGGGGTATCTATTTTTGTTGACCCAAATTGAAACGGTCAAGCTGGTTATTCAGCTCTAGCCGCCGCCAAAACCCGATCGATCTCTTGCAAAACCCCATAATCATTATTACTGGCAGTGCGATAATTGGCGTACTTTTTCATGAAGTCATCGCCATTAGCCACCAAATAACTGTATTTGACCGCGGCTAGCATCCCTGCGTCATTCAATGTGTCGCCAAACGCCATCATTTCAGCCGGCGTGATGCCTAAATGCTGACCCAGTTCAACGATCGCCGCCCCTTTATCGACACCTTGGGGCATGATGTCCACCCAAGCAGGGCCACCAACTGTGACCGCATAACGGTCGCCGAAAGTCGGCTGATAGATCGCTTTAACTTGAGCCACCGCATCCATCTTGGGGAAATAAATACTGACTTTATTGGCTTCCGCCGCAATCGCGCCCAGATCATCCACGAAGAAAACTTGCGTATAGAACTTGGCCATTTCCGCCCGATAGGCCTCATAGCGCCGATTCAAATAAGCCCCTTCCAAGGCGCAAATCACCGGAAACCCAAGGCCTTGACGCTCAACAAACGTCACCATTTCCTGATAAGCCGCCACCGGTAATAATGTTTTGCTGATGACTTGACCATCAACGGTGATCACCCCACCATTATCGGCAATCAACGCCATCTCCGGCGCCTCGGCAGCAAACATATCCTGCAATGTATACAACGGTCGACCACTGGCGGCGACAAACTCAATCCCAACCGCCTTCAATTCCTTGATCCGCTGAAAAAGATGCGGAGGAAACTCCCCGGCATCTGTTAAGAGCGTCCGATCCAAATCTGAAGCAATCAATTTAATCGGTGTCACTTTTACGAAAACTCCCCTTGCCTATATTTATCCTGAACCGTCATGATTTAATTGCTGAGCTCGACCGCAGTCCCACTACAAGTGACCATCAGCATGCCATTATCCGCGCCCAAAACCTCATAATCCATCTTCATTCCAACAATCGCATCCGCGCCCATATCACGCGCGCGCTGTGCCATTTCGTCCAGCGCTTCCGTCCGTGCCTCAGCTAATTCTTCTTCATAACCTTGAGACCGCCCGCCGAAAACGTTGCGGAGACTGGCGCCGATATCACGCATGAAGTTGATCCCAGTAATGACCTCACCAAACACAATACCGCGGTAGGCTGTGATCGTCCGTCCTTCGACAGACGTTGTTGTTGTTACGATCATAAGAATCCCTCACTTATTCATAGATTATTTGTTTGATTACTCCCTCACCTTACAGGTTTTTACGCGGAATTGCAAAGGAAATTTAGTGGGCGTTCCGGTGCTAAAAGGACGCTGCTTCTGTTGCGGATTTCTGGCCTAATTGCAGGGAGTAGTGGGTGTTGCGCGTAAGCGCAACCGGCTGGGACTGCTGTTGCGGACTGGAACGTGGTGGGCGCTGTTTTGAGCCAATCCGCAAAAAGCGCGGCTTGTCTCAAAATCAGGCCTTGTCCTAAGCGGCAAAGCCGCCAAGGACAATTTCACCACTGAGCCGCGCAGTCCCAGCCGGTTGCTAGGCAGAATTGAGCCTATCTGAAATCGAGGCAAAGGATTTGAAGCAGTGGCTTTTACAAGCTAGAGGTCAAAACAACTGCTCACTTTTGGTGTGGTACGGCAATGCCAACTGATTCGGTTAGGAGGGCGGAATATTTTGCGTAGGCTGAATAGTCTCTGCTTATTTCCCTAACAAACACTGGGTGGAAACCGACCAATTCATTTGATTTACCGAGAACTAGCTTTGTTTATCAGACCGACTGTACTGGCGTCACCAATTTGAAGCTGGTGACCACTAACCATGGCTGTGGATTGCGTGGCTCCCCATTAATTGGCGATAGCTTGCCAGTCGGCGTGAGTGCTCAAACGACTATGATAACGTTGAGCGGCTGGAGCGGAGCGTGGCGTTGGTGGATCGTTTACTCGTTGGCGGAAGGTCGGGCTGGGGGTGAGTCAGCCGCGATATTATTGTTGGCGATTTATCGCCTACAATAAGGCCGAGTTTTGAGATTTTCGGTGCACTTCCGAAAAGCTCAAAATCGTGCCCGCAGCGTTCCACCACCCCCAGCCCGACCTGGAGCCCCACCACACTTGCCCGCCACCAACGCCACGCGCAGCGCAAGCTGCGGACAAGCTACTTTTATCTGCGAAGTGCCAGCCACGACCAACCTAACATCATTCCAAATTTTTGCAAAACTTCGAAGCGATGATTTGCAGGTACCTGTCAATTGGCGTATAACGAAATAATTAGAACGATTTATGCACACTAGATCAGATAGGACGAGCAAATGAAATTAACAAAGAAGCGAACGGCGTTGTTGCTCATCGCCATTTTAGGAATCATCGTCACGTTTTGGGCATACCAGCATCCACTGGGCCAGGGCACGTTAGCACAAGTAACGCGGGTCCAGTCAGTTAGCCACCAGGCAGAGACCGATCAATATCAGAACAAAGACACCCAATTCGAACAACGGCTGACACTCAGGATTCTCAATGGGTCCCATCAAGGTCGGACCTACCAA
This sequence comes from Lapidilactobacillus salsurivasis, assembly GCF_054785215.1. Lineage (NCBI taxonomy): Bacteria > Bacillati > Bacillota > Bacilli > Lactobacillales > Lactobacillaceae > Lapidilactobacillus > Lapidilactobacillus salsurivasis. Next base: position 168,649 of record NZ_BAAABI010000001.1, read on the forward strand.
GTACTCAATGATTACGACGCCTCGCAATTGATCAATCAGCGCTATTATCACAACCAGCGTGTCTACGTCCAATTTTCCCATCAAGGTAAAGCGAATATTCTCACCGCAAAACGGGATTGGGTCCTGATTCTGGCGCTAACGTTGACCGCCTTGATTTTGGTGGCGATCCTAGCCAAGAAAAGTTGGTTGATTTTACTATCGGTGGCCGTCAACTGCTTGCTATTCTTGGTGACGCTCCGCTTAGATATTTGGCGTAATGGCACGGCCACGATTCTGCTGTACAGTTCGGCAGCGATTGTTTTCGCTACGGTGACCTTTATTATTTACCAAGGCTGGCGGCGCAAAATGGTCATGATGTTACTTAGTACGATCGGCGCGCTGTTGCTGGCCTTTGGCTTAAGTTATGGGATCATGCGTGTGACCAACGAACGAGGCATTACCTACATGGCCGTTGCTTACGCGACGCAAAGTCCACGCTCGCTTTTCTTGGGACAAACGTTGTTGGGTGTGCTGGGCGCTGTCATGGACGAATCAACGGATATCGTAACCAGTCTAAGTGAGCTCTGGGAACACAATCCTCAACTGACGCGACGGCAGCTTTGGCACAGCGGCTTGACGATCGGGCGGGAGATCATGGGACCGTTGATCAATGTACTCTTCCTGATTTTCATGGCCGCGGCGCTGCCGATGACAATTCTTTATTTGCGCGACAACAACACCATCAGTTACACGTTTGAATACACGCTGTCTCTTGGTGTGCTGCAAAGTCTGATCTCCGCGATCGGGATCGTTTTGACCGTGCCGATCGCGACGCTGGCTAGCTTCTTACTACGGCCACTGACCAAGGAGGCGCAGGCGCAATGAGTACGATGACAGCGCTGCTTTTGGTCTTGTTAGTCTTGATCGTCTTGGTGGGTGGCACGGCCGGGCTGAAAAGTTACCTAAGTATCTTGATCAATTTCTGCCTGATTTTGATGGCCGCTTGGTTGATCGCTGGCGGCGCGAATATTTGGCTGATCGCGGCGATTTTCATTCCCTTGAAACTGGCGACGATCGTTTATCTGGGCACCAACGAACAAAAGTTGGCCGATCAAGCTTTCCTCAGTTCCCTCTTGGTCACGGTGATCATTGTTCTGCTGATTTTAGGATTGACCTGGCTGGGTCAGGCCTTTGGTTTAGGCGATCAAGATGACGAAGACTTGATCGGCTTAGCGACGGCGCCAGGCATTGATTACCTACTGATCACGGCGCTGGTGGCGGTTTTCAGCACGCTAGGCGCGATTTCCGAGGCGGCGGTGGCGATGAACGCGGGTTTACTGGAATTACTGCGACAAACGCCAACGATCGAACCTGCCGCTTACCAACGGAGCGCCCGCCAGATGGGGCAGGATATTCTCGGGACAGCCATCAATACGATTCTGTTTGGTTTTTTCGGGAGCAACTTGGCGCTATTTATTTGGTACCTGCGGCTAAACTACGGTCTGAACAAGTTGCTCAACGATAAACTGTTCGTCCAAGAAGTCTTGGTTCTGCTTGAATCGATTATTGGCGTGCTGCTGATTGTGCCGTTGACCACTGGGATGATCGGCTGGTGGCAAAATCATGAATCGAAGCGGCAACAGCAACTGGCGGCGACCTCAAAACAACCGCCAGACACGCCCCATCAGGAACCATGACACCCACCCTTGACTGTGCTTTGGGTCGTAACAAGTGAGGCGTTTCAGTTGAAAAATACCACCGAAAATCAAACAAAACAGCCTTGTCCCCGGTATGATCCGTGGACAAGGCTGTTTTGGAGCTGACGCTGGTAAGCGGCCGGCGCTGGTTATTAGGCTAACTTTCGCGGGCTGAGTCGTTTTTTTCGTCATCGGGATGGATACTAACATCCTGACCGAAAATCTTCATTTTCAAGGCGATTCCGGTCGGTGTCGCGGCCAAGCCACCTAACCCAGTCTCCCGCAAACTAGCGGGCAGATTCTGCCCGATCCGTTTCATTGCCAGAATCACTTCATCGGCCGGGATCTGACTGGTCAATCCAGCCAAGGCCATATCGGCGGCCGTTAACGCATTGACCGCGCCAACCACATTTCGTTTGATGCAGGGCACTTCAACTAGGCCGGCGACGGGATCGCAGACTAGCCCCAGCAGGTTAGACATGGCCATCGCAAACGCCTGAGCCGCCTGTTCTGGGGTGCCACCAGCAACCTCCACGGCGGCCGCGGCACCCATGGCCGAGGCGCTACCCACTTCCGCTTGGCAACCGCCAGTAGCGCCAGCGATCATCGCCTGATTAGCCACGATCATTCCAAACGCCGAGGCGCAGAAAAGAAAGCGAATCTGATCATCTCGCTGTAAATGTAACCGTTCGGTGACCACACTGAGAACACCAGGTAAAGTCCCGGCAGAACCAGCCGTAGGAGTGGCGCAAATAATGCCCATTGCGGCATTGACCTCATTGGTCGCCACCGCATTTTGCATGGCCAACAACATCGTATCCCCAGATAAGGACTGGCCTTTCTCCCGATATTTCTTCAACAAAACCGCTTCACCACCGCTGATCCCGGTGGCTGAAGTCACTCCCGCACCACTGGCACCCTTGATCGCCGCTTCGTGCATGACTTCCAGGTTTTTGCCCATGGTGGCCCAAATGATCTCGCGGCTACTATGGCTCAATTTGATTTCTTGTTCAATAATCAATTCTGAGATTGGCTGCTGTTGCGCCGCCGCGGCTGCCAACAAATCCGCAATTGTTTCATACATAATATTTGCCCTATCCTTAAAGTGAGATCAAGTCTTGACTGATCCGCCGCGCCTGCTCCAGTTGTTCCGGGAAAGGCTTGTCCAACAGATCCAGCTGATAAATGTGATGCCGTCCGCGAGTCAAGGTCACCCGCGGCAACCGATAATTCGCGCCGAAAATCTGATCCAACGCCTTACCAATGGCCTGCTCCGCCTCCACATAAATCAGTGGCAGGCTTCCTTGCGGCTCAAAAATCAAACCATTAAAATCGATTTTGCGGATCTCGATCGCGCCGCCACCTACGGAACAACCCCAAACCGTTAAGTATTTCTCGCCATTCTCTAAGGTGATTGCCGCCGTATTCGGGTGACCAATCGGACTAGGATGTTGATCTTCAATGAAAGTAATCTCAATTCCTTGGCGCCGCGCCAGATCCACCGCGTTGGGAACGCGCCGATCGGCCGGATCAAAGCCTAAAACACCGGCAATCACCGCATAATCAGTCCCGTGGCCCCGATGCGTTTGGGCAAAAGACTCGAAGTAACGCACCCGGACGGTTTTGATCGGCGCGTGAAACAACCGATTCGCCACGTGACCGATCGCCACCGCGCCGGCTGTATGCGAGCTGGAGGGTCCGATCATGATCGGGCCGATAATATCAAAGACACTGCGATATCGATTGGTCATTATTTTTCCACCTATCTCAGAACATGATAATACAGCCATTCTACACTAAATTTCGCGATGACCCTACGAGATTCACCTATTTTTTTCAAAAAAATAAGCGCCGCGAGACGAAACGGCGCGCACCAAACCTGGACCCACCAACTGCGCGTTACCATGATCATTCACGGGCTGGACGTCAGGCAGCGGCAGAACTAACGCGGTTACTTATTGGGCAGGATTATTCGGTTCCGGGAACCGCTGACTTACTTTGCATATTTTGCTGCAACAGTGGCCAGCGCTTTTTGTAAGTTGCTTTTCATTTCTGCTAAGGCTGCGGTTGTCGGCGCGGCTTCATCCGCATACATGACCGCAGGATCGACCCACCAAATCGGCCCAGGTTTTGGTGTATCGCCGTTATGTCGGGGGAACAAATGCCAGTGGACGTGCGCGTCCCCATTACCCAGCAGCTCCAGATTCATCTTATCCGCATGGAAAGCGAGCGAACACGCTTCGGCGACCAAACTCATCTCTTGTAGAAATTGCAGTTTCAATTTCTCGGGCATCAGATGAAGTTCCGTCACGTGTTCCTTGGCCAGAAATAGTGTATATCCAGGAAAATATTGGGTGTCCCCTATCACAACATAACCAGTAGCCATTTCGCTAACAAAATATGGATTCTTATGCGCCTCGATCAGAGCGATGCGCTGGCAAATAAGGCAGTTTTGGTTCATCGAACGCGACCTCCATTTTAATGATCCGATGTCTTCCACAAGTTTGTTATTATTATAGCACATCAGCATCGATGACTGCGCCAGCGGCTGGCGCCAAAGAAGTCCAGGCGGCCAGCTGGAACACATTCGGGAGAAAGCAGCTGCATCGGCGATTTTTATGAAAGAGAGGGCGAAAGACGGGCCCCCACCGCCGCTACAAAACTTGGTTCTGGCCGAAAAAAAGAAAGCTGAACTGAGCAGCCTTCTACATCGTCATGAAAAAAATCGCAAACTTGTCGTGCCCGCTGGTCAAAGCTGGGGTGGGGTGCTAGCCGCCGTTGATTGTCGCGGTTTTGTGTTGCGAATGATTGTTTGCAACGCCAGCTCACCGTTCATCGTCCCAAACATCCGCATATCCAAATCATCAACGGGGATCCCCACTGGCGCCAGCGTTTTCCGCAATACAGGCGTCCGATAGCGGACCTGTGGACAAACGAAGACCTGATCGACATGAGGTTGAAACATGGTCGCGACATTGCGCCAATCCACCAATTGCTCGCTACCGTACCCGATCAGAATAGGGTAGCGTTGACTTAAAGCGTCATAATCAGCCAACAACGTTTTTAAATCATCGAAATGAATCATTTCTGGGTCAGCCGCGTGGGCAATATGACTACAGAACAGACTGGAGGTGGCACCACCAGCGCAACAAATATAGATCAGCATGACCAGAACCCCCTTGCTTTCAATAAGTTAATCTTAACGCAAATCGCCGCCTGAAACGAGTCCTGACGATGATTTTCTAGTCAAACTTCAAAGGTGGTCCTGCCGTTAAAACTCCTCATAAACTGCCGGATCCTGATTGGTGCTCCGGCCATCAGCACGTGTCAAGCCGTCGATGATCGCCATGTCCGCGGGGCTGATCGTGAAGTCAAAGACCTGCAGATTGCCTGCCTGTCGAACCGGATTAGCCGACTTAGGAATCGGCAAAATGCCGTGCTGTAGTTGCCACCGTAAAATCAGCTGGCCCACATTCTTGCCGTATTGAGTCGCCAATGTCTGCAATTGTGGATCTTGAAGCATGATACTGGCGCGGCCCAAGGGACTCCACGCCTCAGTCAGAATGTGATGGGCTTGGTCATAGGCCCGTTGTTCAGCCTGGTTGAAATAAGGATGCAATTCAATTTGGTTGACCACTGGCATTTCGCTCGTCTCTGCCTGCAGCCGGTCCAAATGTGCCGGTAAGAAATTGCAGACCCCGATCGAGCGAACCAGCCCAAATTTCTTGGCCATGATCAAGGCCTGCCAGGCTTCCACATACTGGTTCCGCTGTGGATTCGGCCAGTGCAACAGATACAAGTCGAAATAATCCAGACCGCTACGGTATAACGATTCTTGTAACGCCGTGATTGCTTGATCTGTGTTGTAATAACGCCCTGGCAGCTTAGAAGTCACCAGCACTTCCGAACGGGGCAAGCCCGACCGTTTGATCGCAGCGCCAACCGCGCCTTCGTTTTCATAGTTGTAAGCCGTGTCCAGCAAGCGATAACCCTGCTGTAACGCCGAAACCATGGCATTAGCGCCGTTAGCGCCATTCAACTGGTAAGTTCCGAAACCAACCTTCGGCAAACGTAAGCCGTCTCGTAATGTATAAAATTCCATTCGATCCATCCCTCTTGTTAACTATTAGTACCAAACTGATTTCAAACCGCTAAGACGCGGATGATCGCCGTTGACTAACGCGTCATGTCCGTTTGCAAATCACGATAACTGACCACGATGCGCGAATTATATTGTTCCTTCTGAAACGCCGAGGCCTTTTCTGAGTGGGAAATATCGATCATACAGGAATAACGATATTTCTTGGTGATCCGCCCCCGCACCACATGTCCCAACAACTCGGAGTAAAACGGCAGAACTTGATCCTCGTGGAAATGCTTATTCAATTCGTTCTCTTCGTATAAGCCAATCTTATACAATGGTTTATTCACTGGACTTGCCATAACCTCACCTTTCCTAAGTAGTCATCCCCTGCGCGAAAATTGGTCTACTCGCGCAGCTAACAATTAATAACTCAATCCCATTATACACTATTTAGGTCACGGCCGCAGACGCAGCGGGTCGCGCAAAGATTCCGCCAGATTGGTCCAGCTACTTTCGCCGGTGGTCGCCCCGTACACACCCAAGCAGTAACGCCCGCTTTCAGGCCAGGGATTACCAGGTTTTGACGAGGATCAAATCGGTTTGTGGATCAGCGCCTAACTGAAACACATGACTGCCAACTTGACGAAAGCCGATTTTTCCGTAGAAGGCGCGTGCGGCCTCATTGTGCTCCCAAACTCCCAACCATAACGCCGTTTTACCCAGTTGGCGCGCCTGCTTTTCAGCCTGGTCAATCAATTGGCGACCAAACCCATGACGTTTGTACGCTGGTAAAATGTAGATGCGCTCCACCTCTAGAGCGTTTTCGGCGACTTGTTCAGTTTGAGCCGCGCCAACATTAAGTTTCAAATAACCCACGGTCGCGCCAGCCACTTTAAGGAAGTAAAAGAACGAATTCGGATTTGTCAGTTCTGCGGTCAATTTGGCGGTGGCGTAAGCCTGATCCAAATAATCATTCAGGTCCGCGACCTCATTGGAGCCGGCAAACGTGTCCGTAAAAGTCGTGCGACTCAATTGTTGGAGCGTCTTCAAATCATTTAAAGTACATTGTTGCAAAGTTGCCATCTTTTTACCTGCTTTCGTAGTCATAACGCAATAACGCAATGTCAAGTCGTTGCGTTCCTTAATAGTCACGCGTTTGCCCCTGCTTAGCCGCTAACCAGAGGGGGCGCACGTTTTCTAAGAGTTGATCTAAGCTAGCCTCCAGCACCGCCGTCTGTTCTGCGGAGAAATTCTGGAGTGCCGTTGTTTCCGACAATAAATTCTCCCGCTGGATCAAATCAGCCGCTTGTTGGCCCGCCTCAGTGACGAAAAGTTGCCGGTTCTTTTGATTACTCGCGGCATTTCTTTTCTCGATCAAACCAATTTGCGCTAACTTCTGGATCGCCCGCGCCGCCGTGGTTCGATCGACCTTGACCATCGTCGCCAAACGTTCCGGAATGATCCCGGGGTTCTCAGCGATCCGCACTAAATAAAGATACTGCCCCCGCGTTAGGGAAAGCGTTTTGAATTCTAAATTCGCCACAGCATCAAAAATCCGTGCCACTTCCCCAATTTTTCTCAATACTTCCGTCATTACACGCGCCGCCTTTCCAAGCTGAGTTCTAGTTTAAATTATTTTTGTTGTAATTGCAACAAAAAAGTCTAAATCCTCCGCGTGAAATTGATTTAGGCGTTTGGTTTTGATTCTCTGACCCTGCGCTTAATTGCAGGTATGGTGGGGTTTGGTGGGGACGCAACCGCCTCAGGACGTTTGTCGTGGCTGGAACGCGGTGGGCATCGTTTGAAGCCAATCCGCAAAGTGCCGCGGCTTGTCTTCAAATCGAGCCTTATTCTTAGCGATTTATCGCTTAGAATAATCTCACCGCTGAGCCACACGTCCTGAGGCGGTTGCTAGGCAGAATTGAGCCTATTTGCAATTGAAGTTGCGTATCTGACAAAGTGGTTTTGCAAGTGTGGTGGTCAAAACTCATCACACTTTTTGTGGTACGGCAATGCCAACGGATTTGGACTAGAAAGTCGGTACATTTCGGGTAGCGCCAAAAACCTTGCCTGACAACCTCAAGCGTGTGTTGATTGGAAATTGGACAATTTATTTGAGTCGTCAAGAATCTACTCTAGTTCATCAGACAAGACTATACTGGTGTCACCAATTTAAGGCAGGTGCCCACTAGCCACGGTCGTCAATTGCGTGGCGCCTCATCAATTAGCCATAGCTTGCCAGACGGCGTGAGCGCTCAAACGGCTGTTAAAACGTTGAGCGGCTGGAGCGGAGAAATTCGGGGTGAGATCGCCGTGTCGTTATTCTTAGCGGCTTTGCCGCTTAGAATAAGGCTCAGCTTTGAGATTCGCGGGTTTTGCGAAGCTCAAAGTGACGCCCACAGCGAGCTCACCCCGAATTTCGCAGCGCAAGCTGCGGACAATCTACTTTCATGCAGCTCCCTGCGGTTGGCGCGCTTTTATGCTTGACAATCAACATCATGGTGCTAAAGTAACCATAATCAATTAATGATAAGCTGACAGAAACCTGCCTGGCTCAGGAGGAATTCAATGGTTAAATTCAATGCTTATACGGATGATGAAATCATCAGTGATCTGCGCCAACATGTGACCGCCACCGCCGTTCACAGCGACGTGACCACACTCAAGGCCCATGAGAACGATCAATATGGGGTCCAGCTTGCCAGCGGTCTGCCGCTGGCTTACATCGAGGCAACTTCTGCCGCCGATGTTCAAGGCGTTTTACAAACGGCCCGGCGATATCATATTCCCATCGTTCCCGAAACCACGGCCACAAGTACCGTTTCTGGGTCTGACGCGATTGCCGGATGTTTTGTCCTTTCAATGGCCAAAATGAACCGGATCAAGGAAATCAATCCGATCGACCAAATTGCAATCGTTGAACCCGGTGTGATCAACGGAGATTTGGACAAGGCCGCTCGTGCGCAGGGCCTCTTTTACGCGCCCGATCCTGGCTCAAAGCCGATCTCGTCAATTGGTGGCAATGTTTCCACTAACGCGGGGGGGATGAGTACCGTTCGTTATGGCGCCACGAAAGATTCGGTGCTCGGGCTAACCGTTATTTTGGCCGATGGACGGGAATTGAAATTAGGCGGTCGTTCGTTGAAACAAGCTTTCGGCTATGACCTGACCCAGCTCTTTGTGGGCTCGGAAGGAACCTTGGGTATCATTACCGAAATCACTGTGCGGCTGTTCCCGATTCCCCTTGGCGGTGCGATGACTGGCCAGGCCTTCTTCAAAGATATGACCACCTTGGCTCAAGCCGTCGCGAAACTCCGTGGATCCGGCGCTTACCCGGCCATGCTGGAGGCTCTGGATGCGCCAACCGTGGCGGCTTTGGACCGTTATGAAGGGACCCACTACGCGGAAAACAGTGGCGCCATGCTGATTTTACGGCTGGACAGCTATAATGACCTGATCCTGGCAACTACGAAACAGATTCTTGAGGAAAACGGCGCACAGCATTTAGAGTTGACGACTGACGCTACCAAGGCCGCGCAAATCATGAAGTTGCGCCGTGATATGTTGCCAGCGGTTTTCGCTAATGGCCAACACGTGATGGAAGATATGGCCGTGCCTTTGTCCAAACTAGCCGAGATGATCGACTATATCCAGCAAATTGCGACCCAATTGGACTTGACGATTTACACTGCCGGTCACGCTGGCGATGGTAATGTCCACCCCACCATTGTTTGGCCAACGGGTGAAAGCGAAGTGCCCGCTGCCGTTATAACGGCGCTACAACTAATGTTCCGCAAAGCGCTCGCCTTAGGTGGCACTATCTCTGGTGAACATGCGGTCGGTTTATTGAAAAATCAATGGAACAACGAGGAACTTGGTCCCGAAGTAGATTTGCTACAGCATCAAATCAAAGCCTTATTTGATCCCATGAACCTACTTAATCCGCAGCGAAAAATCAATTAGCCTTGATCCGCGAGCGGTCAATAATTAACTTAAGAACAGCAAACATTAAAAAGCACAGTCGCGTGACGGCTGTGCTTTTTAGACGTTATAACGGCGTTACATGACTCCGAAAATGATTGACTCCGGCTCTATTTGACCCGATCACTAGGAAAAACAAATGAGATAATCGGCAACGCCAGGTAGAAAATCATCGCTACTGCCGGTTGAATGAAGGCCACCCCGATCAACGCGATGTTCAACAGAAAGCCACCAATAATACGCCAACGGGTGATTTGATCGAAAAACGCGCGCGCCGCCCCGGTTTTTCCGAAAAGTTCGCGGTTGGTGTGATTGACCATCAACCGCCGCAACATATTAATGACCAAATAGTCCAACCCCATATTGGCGACCGCTAAATTCGTCGGTTGCTGCATGAGCCACTTGGTCAACAGTGGCAAGAGCGATAACGCCGCCAGAAACGCGAAGTTCATTAAGAGAAATTTCTTGTCCGCTCGCGGCAGGATCGCGAAGGTTTGATGATTCTCGTACCAGAAATTGGCGACCATGAAGAAACTGATGAGAAAAATCAAAATAGCCCGCATGAAGAGCTTATAACTGCCCACTGTCTGATCTGGTAGCGGCACTTCCAACACCATCACGGTAATAATGATGGCGATCACCGCATCGTCGAAAACATCTAAATGATCTTTCAATTTGGGACCATCATCTTGGTGAAGTTCCTGTAACTTCCGGTGGACTTCCGCCATTTCCTGATCATCTGTCGTTGAATGCTCTTTTTTCATGATGATGCCTCCCATAATTCCAGCAACCATGATTTTCTGTCGTAATTGAGTCAGATTTGATCCCGTGTTTTTTGCCAATGCCCCGGACGCAACTGCCGATAGCCTTGCTTTGCAAATAAAGCAAGGGCGGCGCTGGACGAGGGCAAACTGGCGCGCCAAATTTCAATTTCAGGGGTTTGCTCTTCCAGCAAGGTTAAAACATGACGCCCGATTCCACGCCGTTGAAAGGCTGGCAACAGCACCAACGGTCTGATTTGCACGCGTTGGCCGGTTTTATCCCGCTGAAGTTGTAAATAACCGATCCGCTGGCCACCCAGGCAAATGAAATCGTAGTGATTTTGTGGGTGCCGAAAGCGCCAATGGATTTGAGCCAAGGAATCAACGAACGGCAACTGATCCGGGCGAGGCGTAGCGAAAACTTGCTGTTGCATTTGCCAAACCGTGCCTAGTTCCACTTCTTGAACCGGCCTCAGGGTAATTTCAAGCATGCTGCCCCCTCCTTTTCTATCGCTAGTATAGCGCGGACACCGCCAGGACTGATACTAAAAAGGCTTCTTTGATCTTGGCACGCCTGATCGTCCTGTTCGGGCTTGTTAGGGTGGACTTGTTAGGCGGAAGCTCATGAGTCCGTGGATTGGGAATTGAAGGCCGCAGGTAAGCTTGCAGAACATATTAATAAATGTTAATATGTTGATGCTAATTTAAGCCGCAAATTAACCATGATTCAGCGGCAACCGGTTTAAGGAGTTGACCTGTAACATCATGACGACCAACCTACAACAAAAAGTGATCCACGCACTAAACAATCCCACGCGGCTAACGATTCTGGAGCGACTCAGCCAAGGCGAGGCCACGGTCAATACATTGACCGCACAGATCGGCACGACTAGTCAATCAAATATTTCGCAACAGTTAGCGTGCCTGCGAGATTGCGGCTTGATCAAACAACGTCGCTCCGGGAAATACTGTTTTTACCGTTTGAGTTCACCTGAGATCACCGTACTTCTTCAGGAAATCGATCGAGTCAGCGCAGCCTTGAACTGGACGGCCACGACTCCATTGGCCTGTTCCAGTCAGCAGAAATGAGGCAAAGCTAATGCTAAATTTAATCATTACCGGCGCTACTGCCTACATTTCCACCAGTATCGATTATCTAATCATCTTGATGCTTCTCTTTGGCCGCGCCAAAAATCGGCGCGACCGTTGGACCATTTACTGGGGTGATCTTCTCGGCACCAGCATTCTCGTCGGCACCGCTTTGATCATGGCCTTCGTGCTCCATTTCGTCCCGGCGACTTGGCTGTTGGGTTTCTTAGGGCTGGTTCCGATTTACTTGGGGATCCGTCTCCTGATCGAACCTGACGATGACGATCAAGATGCGATCCAGCAGAAAATCAAGCACCAGCGAAGCCTGATGCTAAATGTCATTTTGATCACGGCTAGTTCCTGCGGCGCGGATAATATCGGCATTTATGTGCCCCTGTTCGTCCCCCTCTCAGCCGGAGAAATCGGCGTGGTCCTCCTCACTTTTCTTGTGATGTTAAGTCTCTTCTGCCTGATTGGCTACGAACTGGTCCGCCTACCTCGAATCGCCGCCGTCCTGGCCAAATATGGCCGCTGGATCTCCGCGATCGTGTATCTCCTGCTAGGTCTGTATGTCATGTGGGAAAGTGGCACGTTCAGCCATCTCTTCGGCTGGTAACAGCGTCTGCACGGGTCGGATCCGGCCCTGATCACCAAAAATTCCTAAAAAACGAACCAGGAACCACGGTCAAAACCAGCTGACAAGAACCCTCGTCAGAACGAAAAAATAGCGCCACCGCTCTATCATGCCATGTGCACTGTCATGCGCATTTGATGACTTCAGAGCGGTCACGCTATTTTATTTTGCCTTATTTGCTGAGGAAAGAACAATCAATCCCAGTGAAGCTTTTCCGCAGACGCGGTGGCTTGGCGGCATTATTTCTTTTTCCGTTTCTTCGATTTCTTATTTTTTTTGAAGGAAACGATCTTGTGTGGATTCGACTTGGGCACAAACGACGATGGCTCTTCATCCTCATCTTCAAAGTCATCTTGGAACAACCCAAGCTGGGCTTCATAATCTTGATAAACCTGCGGATCATTGATATTTCCATAGTCCACAGGTCCCACCATCAAAAACAGCGCCGCTTTCAATCGCTGCTCATCATCCGTTAAATAGGCCGTCAACTTAGTGGCATCGCGCTTGATGTTTTTCGCTATTTGGCGGCCGTTCGGACTAAAATCATTTGTTTCAAGAAAATCGTAAAACGCGGCCATAATTGGACTAACTGCCTTTACCCCATCTGGGCTCAAATTGGCAACCGGCAACAAAACGTGGGTAAAGAAATTCCAGCCAGTGGCATTCATTCCCGCTAAGGTCTCTTGGGTATACCGGTTAACTAAGGTGTCGAGCTGCTGGATCATCGCAGGCGCCATGGAACGCTCCGTTTGTGTCAAACCGTTATCTGGAAGGAACAACAAGAATTCATCAACCAGATATTGACGGACCCAATAGCGGCGCTCGTCTTCAAGAACCATGATTGTTGTTTCGAGTTTCTTCGGCATTTTTTTAAGCGTCTTGCGTCCGTAACCATCATCCCTCACCTGTAAATGGTTATCAGCAATAAGTTTATCCAATTGATCGGTTAGTTGATCGATCATCAACTTCGGTGGGAAATTCGGTTGTAGCCTCTGCATTTCAAAATCGTTTTCGTCATCTGTATCGTCTGTGTCATCCGCGTCGTACTCGTCAAGCAAAGAAGATAGATCAATGTTCGTGAGGAGCTGGCTGTAGAAAAGTTGGATCATATCTAGGGAACTATCAGGTACGCCCTTGATTTGCTTGAGCTCATAGGGGAACGGTTCCCTCCCAACCCCATTTTGCAAGTCTTTGAAGAACTTCTTGTCCCAATGAGCCCCCTGATCCACTAGCACTGCGGCGACCGCCTGCGACCAATTGGCATAAACCTGGCGAATCAATGGCTTTTTTAAATTATAATTACGACCAACTAGATAAAGCAACAGATACAATGCCCGACAAAATTTTTCTAATTTCGGCTGTGACTTTGCTGGAATTACAGCAAGAATTGCGGCCTCAACTTCTGCAGCACTGGCTTGAAAAGGCGTTTGCGCCGGGCGCTGTGCGAAATATTGGAAAAACTGAGTTAAATTCTTCTTAGCGTGAGTTCGCTCCGCTTCTGTCATCATGGTTTGCATCAACGAATCATCATCAAACAGAGTCAACCACAACGGTAAATAATGTTTCGCCAGCTGGGCGCCTTTTTCAACGGAATCTGATGTGGTTTGCGCCTGCGTTGACGTCACCAACGCATCTAACTTGAGGTCCACCCCAGAGCTCTGACTCGCCGCCAGCAAGTCCTTTTCACCTTTCAAACGCACCGTGAATTGATTGAGCGCCGGCCAGCGAATATAACGCAGGTAGGCCAACACTAAGCCAGGAAACGCCTTGGCATCTGCTTTCTTCGTTCCACCATCCGGAGCGTAATTGAAACAAAGCGCATCCATTTCTTCAACGGAAAGAAGATCCAATTGCTCGTTGAATTTCAACATCGCCGTCAGCGATAGCGCGGCAATGATCTCCTCCGCCTCATGCTGCTCATACTTATAAAGGCCGGCATACTCAGAACTCTGGGCGAATGCTTCCCACTGATCATTGACTGTTTGAAAATCTGGTTTTAGCATAATATTCTCACTGATCCTTCGAATTATTTTGAAAAAATAGATATTCACATTATTGCTCAAACGGTTGTTACTATTTCGCAACTTTGGCCATTGCGAGATTGCTGGCTTCTCCCAGGCAATGCCATTAATGCCCCCTACCCAGAAATCCGGTCAATTTCTCAAATGATGGCCGGATAACTCACAAACTTATAACTATATCATACCGCAAAAATTTCTTAGTTCAAAGTAACTGCAAGCAAAAAGACAAATGACCAACGCCCAAAAAAAGCATCTGGACCGATGTATTTCGGATTCAAACGGTGATGGGAGAGAGGTCAGGACAATCATTCGATTTCACAAAGGCTCTAGTTGCATCACTTCAAAATGGTAACTCCTCATCACGAGTTTCCGCTGCCGGGAAGGGCTCGACATTGTCTTCTCCGCTTAAACGCCGTATTTCCGCGTCAACGTACTCGTCATCATGATCTGACCAATCAGCGCGAACCTCAATTCTCTTGACCGCGCGGGTAAAGACCGTTCGAGGATTGGCAGGCAGGCGATGAAGGCCGCCGACCTGTGCCAAGCCTACCTGAAGTTCGTGATAAAATTTGTTCCCCCAGGTCCCGCCGTGATCTTTCGAAACATGATTAACGGCTGCGGACCAGGCAGCTACCGCGCCGCTCATGGCTGACGCGGCCAAATTATAATTGTCATTGATCAAATAGAGAAACAAATACAGACTCAGACAAAACTGACGCCGGGTTTCAGCGGCGGTAGCCGGGTACAGGTTCTCAATCACCGCGCTAACTTGCTGCTTGGGAGCTTTCAAGGCGTTGCACCCTGTCTGCCGCTGGATTTCTCGGAAGAAACGTTGCAAGTCAGTGGTCGCTTGTCGTTGCTGGTCTAGTAGGATCGCAGCAATCAGGGGATCTTGGGCGAATTGGGCCAGCCAATTCGGTAGATACGTGGTCACTAGTGGATCAACGTTCTGCCGGTGAACCCGAGTGGCCAAGCAGTCTCCTAACCGACGATCCACGGCCAAGTGTTGGCTGGCGGCTAGCTCCTGTTTATTAGTCTTTAACCAATCACGGATCGGAACCAATAAGGGTGACTGCTGGTAGCGCAACGTCGCCTTGAGCACCTGGGGGAAAGCCTTGACCTGTTTGCGGAACAACGGCTGAGGTTGGAGGTTCAGCGCTAATTCAAGTAGCTGCTCCAACGTCAGCGCGTCAAAGGAACAGCCAAATTTTTGCGGCGCACCTTTAAATAGGAACATCACGATTTGAGCCACTTGCTTTTGATCGTTGCGCTGTAATTCGCGATAATCCAGACTTGCTGTAAACGCCGTTAAATAGTCGTCAAATTCTAGTTGATTGAAGGTGACTGCCACTGAGTCCCAACTCCTTTTCTGAATAAAAAGCCAGTGACGCACAAGGCTTTGTCACCGACTAATTTAATTTTACGATTTTTAAGGTTCAGTTAACAATTCTCGATAGATGTCAACATACTTGACTGGCAAGAAAGTTTGAGGAACCTCATTGGGAGTCTCCAGATCATCGGCATCATCAAATTCACCCGTGCCAGCAAAAAGATCGATTTCTCGATCAATTGACGCGGATGCCTGCCCAATTGGGCCTCCACCTTCTAAGATAGCCTCCAATGTGTATTCTGTTCGCTGTACCTGTACAATTTTCTTCCCCGTTGGAAGTGTCTTCCATTCGCTAAACACAATTGGTTGTCCCAAATTGTTAACTTGTTTCAGTGAATCTCCTTGAACCATATTCGCTCGGATAATTGTTTCAGCACTCTGTAATACATGGGGGTTTGGTGGCACACCTAGACTTAAGCACCCCTTCTGATAGGCTTGTTCGAATTCTGCGTACATGTTCATTGCCAACATCTTAACATTATCCTGCAACAACTCTATTCCGTAAAGTGAGCTCAGCGCAATCAAGACGTTTTGATTATATTCCGACCTAGTGTGACTAGAAGAAAGGGCAACTTTTGTCTTGCGTTTAAGGATTTCGATTAGAAACGCGCCTTCCCCAGCAGATGGTTCTAAGAACGTCTTATCTAACGTCTCGCTTGCTTCCCTTACCCCAGGTTGATCTAACATCAGTTTAACAATCCGTTTTGGAGTAAATACCTCGCCATGACTGCGCACACGTGCTTTAGACTTAATTAAACGTTCCGCCATCAGTCCATCGCCTTAACTTTGGTCTCAATAAAATCAATCTCATGTTGATTTAACCCATACTTTCGATAAAGCTGCTGATCAATCTCAGCAACAGACTTGCTCCAGTCAATATCCGAATTTGACGTAAAATCCTGAAGGGGTACCATTCCCCACACAAACCTTGAGGAATCCTGTGTAACTTTATACGTACCTAACAGTGTCCTTAAGAAACGCGTCTTAATATATTTCAGTAATGATTTCGCCTCAGATTCTTTCTCGAATTTCCCAACACTTATGAATGAATCAGTACTAATTTCTTGTGGACCTTCAATTACCGGTTCGGCCAACCTCTCCCCAAATTTTCCACTTCCGTTTGCCTTCGGTACAACAACTTTATAGCAATCCGTATAATCAGTATCTTGTACATATCTTTGGTCAATATACTTATATACACGTGTACTATTTAATCGACCAAGCACCTTGTATTGGGGATAGTGACCACTCACATCCTCAAATACCTTTGGGAATTTTTGTAATGCATTAGACACGATCATGTTACCTGTCCCACGCCCCAGTTTCTTCGATGCATTAGGAATATCATCAAAGAATTCAGTGGTAAAGCGATACATTCCTCTAGAAGATACAAGCGAATCCATGTTTGGTTTACGCCCCCCACTATCGATCTTTGGAAGAATACTCTTCAACTCATTATTTCGAGCAAATACACCAATACTCTTTTTTCGTATACTCGAGTCTCGTAGGGTAACAACAACACCGCCCTTAATATCATTATTTGGAAAGACTTTCGAACTGTCCTCCTCGTAATATGTAACTTCAAAATAATCATCCTTTAACATCTTAGTATTCCAAGATTTAGGAGTCTGCCCGACTTGAAAGAGAAAGCGTGCTGGAGTGATAAAAGTTGCAATGGTGGCCAGTTTGTACCCCAATTCCATAAACAAATAATATATTGGTTCAGATCTTGTACTTTCTCCCTTAGCAGCTTCCTGATAAGGTGGATTTCCAATCACGACATCAAATTTCATAAGATTCATTCTCTCCTGTATCTGTTGCACGACACCTGACAAATTATTTTTACTGTCCTCAACAATATTATCAAGATAGGCGATATTCATCTTTGTACTCCGGTATCCTGACAATGTTTTCTCAGTAATCGTTTTGGCCATTGGGGTCTTGGCCAACACATAAACATTATTCTTTAGGATATCCTGCCAGAGATTGAGCTCATCCTCAAAATCAAACTTGCCAGCACGTTCCTCATTCATCCGTTCAAAGGCACGCCAATACAACGATGCCGCAGCATACAACGGATACAGTCCTGTTTTGGAATTGATTTCTAGAATACGACTATCTGGGTCAAAGGCGCGATCAGTTATATCTGTTGTCACCCATGACTGCGTACTGAGACCGTTGCGAGTCGAGTCCGAATAATCACTATCAAAGAAGGAGAGTCCGCCAATAGTTTTGCCTAAATGTAAGTTAACAACACGCCAAGGTGTTAAAACTGTTTCCTTATCAGGATTCTTGAAAGTACCCATTAAGGCAGCAATCTTCTCAACCCGATCAATTGGATCTAGCGTATCGAGTTCTTTAACTCGGCGTCGAATAATGCGACCCGCTTCAATAAATACCTCGCCATCATAATATTTCGCAAAACGGCGGAATTTCTCCTTGGTAACACCTTTAGGCATAAATTCTGCCCACGATTTATCGTCAACGCGTTTGGCAAAATCAATGAAAGACACGTCTTGTTCCAAGTCAATATCCATTCCATAAATCATTAACGGAATACGAATTGAAATCGCTCGCAGAATTGAAATCATGACCCGCCGTTGTTTCTTCTGCTGTTTTAGTTTTTCAAGCGCTTCTTGCTCTTCTAGCGTCCGCTCACGCGGTTTCTTATTTTTAGCATTCTCAGCTTGTTCATATTCCTCATTGGATAAGCCCTGCTCATTAACAGGAATTTTGATTTTTTTCTTCTCTGATGGTGTCGAGCCAACAAGAGCCTTCAAGTCATTGAAGTCATTCAAATCTTGCTTGTCCAGCTTCAATAACTCATCACTATAAATCGAGTCATCATCAAAGCCTGTCCGAACCGCTTTTTCTGCATAAACGCGTTTCAACTTCGTCAGCAAGGAATCAACTTGATATTCCTGCATACCTTGACCGGTCTCACCAATTATTGGCAGAAAATTCAGCAGTCGGCCCATCGCATTCTTGCGTGCGCCAGAAATGAGTTTTCCCACGCCTGTATTCATTTGCGCCGATTCAGCCATGACTCGTAAGGCACGATCTGGAGCAAAGTCAAAGATATAACAATTAGTCTTGCGGCCAAAATGCTCTTCTTGATAGGGCGTCTGTGCGCGAAAAGCGGCCTGTAGGTATTGCATGGCGCTGTTAGTATTGGCTAAGAATAACACACCTGTCCACGGTTTAATTGTGACACCAGTCGTCAATTTACGGACTGTCAGGGTAATTGTCTTGGTTGCCATTGGATTTTTAGTGATTGCCGCGAGAACCCGGTGAACATCATTTTCACTGGCCTCAACTTCTTCTCGCGTATCATGGTCAACGATATTAATAATCTGATATTCTTTGCCGAAAATTGGATGTTGTTTCAATAATCGTTCTAACGCACAGGCCTCTTTGATTCCTGGTAAAACCCACAATGTATGTCGCAACCGACTACGGAAGAGCTCCGTGGAATACGGATAGTTTGTCCGTTGATCAGAATTTGTAATATTATCAAGAAATTGCTTAACCTTAGATTCATGAGTAAAGCTACCATTCTCTTCGACACGAAAGAATTCTTTAAAATTAAAGGACTGATGGTCAATATCGAGAAAATTAGCATCCTGGAAACTCTTCTTCATTTCAAATGTATACATTGAAACTTTCGGAAGACCTTCATAGGGGTTGACCTCATTGGGGTGATTTTGCGACCAGATTTTTTTGGCATTTTGCTCCATCACGTAGTCCCAAGTGTAAACCTGATCCTCATCATACTGATCGAGCAAATTAAACGGTGTTCCCGATAATTCAAGCAACTTGGTCTGCTCTTTGACGACACTATCAATGACTTTTTGAGCCAAATCCGTTTGTGTGCCCTCATGCGCTTCGTCAATAATTACAAGATTCCAATCAATCTTAGTAATTAGTTCATTTTTAGGATATTTACCACCAAATACCGCCGACTCACGCAAATCTTGAATGCTGGCGAAATAAACAAAAGGTGAGGTCTGCTTACTCAGAGTTTCTAGAGTTTCTCCTTTTGACTTCGACCCATAAACATACCCCAATGAGTTGAGACCGATTTTATTAAAGTCTTCAAACCAACCGTCATTCACAACCGGACGGTGAGTCATAATCAAGACATGAGCAAAATGTTCTTCCTTAATCAACTGTAGCGCTGTCAAAGTCTTTCCGAAACGCATTTTAGCGTTCCACAACATTTCGTTATGTTTTTTTAAGACCTCTCTCGTCTGCTTGACCGCTTCTTGTTGTTCTGGTCGAAGTCGAATCACTACTTCAGAATTGTTTTTTACCGCATTAATTGATTGACGGCCTTCCTTGACGGCTTTAATAGCCGCCTTGACCGTCTCTACATCGGTTTTGAACCATTCATTACCTGTGGTTATTTCCGTATGCTTAACCCCTGAACGTTCAAGAACATCATGGACATCGTAATCACGAAACCAGCTATGATCTTTTTTTCGGTAGGCTAATTCAGCCCACCAAATTTTATAGGGCACTCCAGCAGTGTTCATATACTGCCGAACGCGTTTATCCGCCTCAGATCGTAAATAATCACTATTCGGTCGAGAATCTTCCTCAAAGTCATCAACTGAAGCATCACCGACTTTTTCCAAGCCGGTATATGCCGGCCACAGATTCTTATTATCCTCCGGGCTCTGAACGTAGATAAGTTTTCGTTCCGAAGTCTGATAAAGTTTGTTTTTCGGTTCTTGAAATTCCGAGACATTCACGTCGCTGCCTTGCAAATAGCTGGCAAACCACAATAAAATATCCCGAACATTCCTAAGCGCCTGCAGTCCATCCGCTTTTGAAACGTGAGTAATTGTATGAGCAGCACTATTTCCGAAGCGCTTGATTCCATATAGTTTATCGATAATATCACGTGGAGCTTGTGTCCGACCGCGCAATAATGTGAGACAATCATTAAACGACGCCATGCTTGGCACATTGACATAATATAAATCCAAATAATCGCGAACTACTTGCTCGCCAATCTTCCGAATTGCAACAAATTCAGCAGCAAAAAACGCGTTCAAATAGTGTTCTTCGGCTTCTTCCGCGAGTTTATAGAAGGCTTGCGTATCTGAATCTTGATTTAGAAACTCAAAATTACTTGTCATTTCCAGTCCTCCAAAAAGCATTCTATAAGTTAATTATACAAGACCAACTCTCAACAAAGAACCCCCATTAACACTAATCAGCTGTTCAACAGTCGTCCCATCAGCTGCAAATGATGCATCAAACTGAGTTGCTTAACGATGCCCAATCCAGGAAACTTTTGTTGAGTGTGGTAGGCTAGTAAAGCTGATAAGGCTGGTGTTTGATTCAACCCACGCAAATGTTCCGGCACCCAGACAGCCAGCTTGGCCAAGGCTTCAAAGAATTTCTGCTTTTGCCCGGACATGGTGGCGTTGCTGTCGGAAATAAAATGGTGGACGCGCAAGCTGCCATCCGCCGTGACGTAAACGATGTGGATGGCGATGGCGCGGGACGGCATTCCCTTGTCGAAATAATAACTGCCGCTGATGCCATAGTCACCAAAGCCTTCACGGTCAGGGATCGTGCGCCACCAATTAGCCGGCGCGAAAAAAGCATCAGGCAAGGTGGCGTAGTCCTCAACCTGACCCACAAACGGCATGGGGTCGGTCAGCGCCAAAGCCTTCGTCCCCGCCAGTTGACGCAAGCGAGCTTCATCTGGCACCAAAATACCACTGACTTGTTGGAACACATTGGTCGCCGCATAAGCGCGCAACAATTCGTAATTCGGCGCGATCAACAAACTCCGCTGTCTCGGGCCAGTCTCCAAGAAGTCATGGCTAAAGTCCGGCGCTAAAATCGCGCTAGGGTAGTAAAAAGGCAATTGGCTAAAGTCAGGCAGCGGATAAAGTTTCTCACTATTCAAACCGTAAACACTGACTTGAGGGTTAGCAATCACACTAAAGGGATGGCGGGCCGTGATCAAGGCCGCCACTGTTTGTTGCAACTCGCGGGAATCACGGACTGGTTCGATTATCGGAACGATCTGCGGCGCCAGCTCGCCATTGGTGACCAACGCTTTTAATCCGCGCAAATCATACATGCGGCCACGTAAATATGGGAAATATCTCATAGTTGCGTGCCCAGATCTGGGTGTTGTAGTTGGCGATACTGCAATTGTAACGCTTGATATTCCGCGTTGCGCGCGTCCAACTCTTCTTGCAGCGCGGTCAACTTCTCATCCTCCAGTTCTTCATTGAAGCGATCGAACAAATTGGCCTCCGGTTGGTAAACATCATAGCCCACCTGGGACCGCTTGCGTAACTCCTTATACAACTGGTCAT
Source organism: Lapidilactobacillus salsurivasis (assembly GCF_054785215.1). NCBI lineage: Bacteria > Bacillati > Bacillota > Bacilli > Lactobacillales > Lactobacillaceae > Lapidilactobacillus > Lapidilactobacillus salsurivasis. The sequence goes on from NZ_BAAABI010000001.1 coordinate 190,629, forward strand.
CAGAATACAGTTGCAATCCCTTGGCCACCCGTTTGGCCTTGTCGACCTCGCGAAACAACGAGCTGATGAAGTGACTGGTCAGCTCCTGTTCGTCGACCTGTAGTTCTTGATACTGTGCTTTTTTCGCCACCGTTAAGAAACCTGGCGCCCGCAAGGTTTGTGGGGCCAGCGCCACGGCTTCTTGGTCAAAAGCACGATAGATCAAGACGCCAACTTTGCTAGGGATCTCCCCGGCGACTTGCTCGTAAAGTTTTTGCGGGAGGACGAAGTAATTATAGTGACCAATGAAGGACAGTTTGGCTTGCGAATGGAAGTCTGCCTTGGTCACTTTCAATTCGTAGCAGCGCCACTGGACCTCGCCGTTGGCCAACTGTTGATAACTTAGAGTGTCGACAATGCCCTGATCCGCGGGCATCGCCACTTCTTCCACCACATAGGCGCCCTGCTCCAAGCAAAATTGATACAAGGTTGCTTCTAGTTGTAAAGTTAATTTTGTTTTCATAAGGACCTCGAGTGTTGACTGCCTAGTAACAATGCCCATTGCGCACGTAAATTTAACGCTGCCAGGGCAGATCTAGACTGATTTGTTGACGGAAAGCCGCTTGTGCTTGTAAATGAACGCGCCGTGCCGCTTGTCGTTGCGCGTAACCTTGACAAAGTGCTTGATACTCCTGATTTTCGCCAGCCACAACTAGTTGTGGTAGAACCAAATCACGTTCGGTCACCACAAAGGTGGCAAAGCACGTCAGCCCTAAGAAGCGCTGGCCTGTTTGTAAATGCTCGCCGATGATCTTGGTGAAAACTTCGATCGACCGGTGACCGATCCCCGTCACATAAGACTCGGCGCAAAGCGAGTCTTGCAAGCGAAAGGGCTGGATGAAATCAACGCGATCGATGGCCGCGGTGACGGTTTCCACTCGCGCCACTCGTGAGGCTGGGATCGAGGCGTTGTCGTCAACGATCGCCAAGATTTTACCGCCAAAAACGGTTTCGTGTTCGTTGAGATCCGCCGCAAAAACCCGGTGATTACTGATCGATAAAGTTTGTTCAACACTGATTGTCGCCATATTTTCCCTCTGTTCTGTGATTGGTCACCCGGCTTCACGCGTGATTACTCTCGTTGGCACTTCAGCGCCTCAGCGAGACCGGCGCCGGCGCTTAATCGTCACCAGCATTAATGGCTCGACATTTGTTTACGGTGTCGGCTGGTCATGTTGTTGGTGCCACTGTTGCAAATAGGCCAGCCGCTTCTTGAAACGCGCTTCGTTGCCTTGTTCGGTTGGTTCATAATATTGATGCCCCGCTAGTTCCGGCGGCATTGTTTTCATCGTCGTTAATTTGTCGGCATTGTCGTGGGCATATTGATAATGATCGCCATAACCTAAGTCCGCCATTAATTTCGTCGGCGCATTACGGATCTGCAAAGGTACCGGCAGATTGCCCGTCCGCTTGATTTCTTTCTTCGCGCGGGCATTGGCCAGGTAAACCGCATTGGATTTCGGCGCGGTCGCTAAATAGATCACCGCTTCCGTCAAATGAACTTCGCATTCCGGCATGCCGATCTGCTGGCAAGCCTGGAACACCGTCACGGCCAAGGTCAGCGCGTGGGTGTCCGCCAACCCAATATCCTCGCTTGCAAAACGAACCAAGCGACGGGCAATATAAAGGGGATCTTCGCCACCGGCCAGCATGCGCGCCAGCCAATAGATCGCGGCGTCCACATCACTGTTGCGCATTGACTTATGCAACGCCGAAATAATATTATAGTGTTCCTCGCCGTGTTTATCATAGCGCAAGGATTTCGTGTTGATCAACTGGTCTAACGCCGCGCTATCCAACCGAACTCGTTGATGACTCTGATCGGCGTTAAGCACGGCCATTTCCAAGGTATTCAAAGCCACGCGCGCATCGCCATTGGCAAATTCCGCCAACATTCGCAAAGCCTCGGCATCCATGGTCACGGTCACACCGGGAAAGCTGGTCGGCTGGGTGATCACCCGTTGGAGCAACTGTTCAAGATCCGGCACCGTCAATGATTTCAGCACGAAAACCTTACACCGAGACAACAGCGCCGAATTGATCTCAAAGGAGGGATTCTCTGTCGTCGCGCCGATCAAAATAATACTGCCCTTTTCCACAAAAGGCAAAAACGCATCTTGCTGGGCTTTATTGAAGCGATGGATCTCGTCCACAAAGACGATCGTGCGCTGGCCGATCTCCCGATTGAGCTCCGCTTCTTCCATGATTTTACGAATATCCTTGATGCTACTGGTAACTGCGCTGAAATCAATGAATTGCGAAGCCGTTTGCTGGGCGATGATCCGGGCCAAAGTCGTTTTGCCCACACCGGGTGGCCCCCAGAAAATCATCGAACTCAGTTGATCCTCATCGATCAATTTGCGCAACAGCTTGCCAGGACCGAGTAATTGTTGTTGCCCCACGAAATCCGCCAATGTATCTGGCCGCACTCGATTGGCTAAAGGCGTATTGTTATCATTGGCGCCATCGAACAAGGACGCTTGTTTCATTATAATCACCTAACTTATCAAAACCTGACCGTCACTCAATTGCTACCATGATTGTAACATAATGTCGAACCGGTGTTTGCCTTAATGCGATCAACGTTACTCTGATGGTTTCTATGATGTCCGCAGCTTGCGCTGCGAAATTCGGGGTGAGCTCGCTGTGGGCGCTGTTTTGAGCCAATCCGCAAAGTGCGCGGCTTGTCTCAAAATCAGGCCTTGTCCTAAGCGGCAGAGCCGCCAAGGACAATTTCACGGCGATCTCACCCCGAATTTCTCCGCTCCAGCCGCTCAACGTTTTAACAGCCGTTTGAGCGCTCCCGCCTACTGGCAGGCTATGGTCAATTGATGAGGAGCCACGCAATTGACGACCTTGGGTAGTGGTCACCAGCTTTAAATCGGTGACACCAGTCCAGTCTGTCTGATGAACTGGGACAGGTTCTTGATGAATCAGCTGAATCAGTCAGTTTCCACCCATGAATCATTAAGGAAACAAATAGAGATGTTCGGCCTACGCAAAATGTCCTGACTTCCTAATCCGAACCCGTTGGTGTTACCGTACCACCCCAAAAGTGGGCAATTGGTTTGACCTCTACCTCGCAAAACCACTTCATCAAATCCTTCGCCTCGATTGCAGATAGGCTCAATTCTGTCTAGCAACCGCCTCAGGACGTGTGGCTCAGCGGTGAGATTATTCTTAGCGATTTATCGCTTAGAATAAGGCCTGATTTTGAGACAAGCCGCCGGGCTTGCGGATTGGCTCAAAACAGTGCCCACCGCGTTCCAGCCACGACAAACGTCCTGAGGCGGTTGCGTCCCCACCCAAACCCACTACACCCGCAATCAAGCACAGGTTCAAAAAAAGCATGCTCGCCAACCGACGATCATGCTTTCGTGTATCTAATTTATCCTGAGATTCTTTCCGCAATAAGGCAGTAGCACGCTTAATTCGTTGTTCCAGGTCGCAGGGGTCCATAGAAATAAGCGGCGGTGGCGCCACCATCGATCAGGAAAGTGGACCCGCTAATAAAAGCTCCCGACTCACTCATCAATAAATCGGCCACATTCGCGACTTCATCAGCGGTGCCGGGGCGCCCTGCCGGCGATTTAGCAAACATATTTTTGTAAAAATCGCCACGCGGACCATTGAACTCATCCAAGGCTAGCGGTGTCACAATGATTCCCGGCGCGATGTCATTCAACCGCGCGCCCCGTTGACCCCATTTGACTGCTTCGGCCATCACGCGTTTCTCATTGCATCGTTTAGCCAATTGGTAAGCGTGCAACGAATCGCGGACCTGTTCTGGTTGTAACAAGGGCAAATCCAAGAGCTCTTCGGTCGGCGTCAACGCTAGCTGTTCATCCTCCGCCGCCGTTAGCGCCGGCATGCGATGGCCTGATTGGCTGGAGATCGTCACGCCAACACCGTCGGGTGCGATCACCTGGCCAACTTCTTCGAGTAAGACCGCCGTGCCGTAAAGATCGACCTGTAAAATCGTCTCGATCGACGCTTGGCTTGGCGAAACACCAGCCGCGTTCACCAAGGACTTGATCACGCCAAAACTTTGAGCGGTAGCCAGCAACTGTTTGATTGACGTCCGTGACGCCAAATCCAATTCCACCGGCAGCGCATCAAAACCCGCCTCGTTCAGGATTTTAGCCATCGCTTGGGCATGGGCCAAGACCTTGTCACCCAAAATAATTTTCTTCCCCACACCCATTCGCCGGGCGATCGCCAGGCCGATTTGACCAGCGCCAGTTACAATCATGACTTCTCTTGTTTTCATCTCATGTGCCTCCATCGTTTTTGTTTCACTTTAACAATGAGCTTAGGTTACTCCCTTAGAGTAAGACGAAGGCAAGCGCTTGGCAGAAAATTTTTAAATAATAAAAAAGCCCACCGTCATTCATTCGCAATACGGTATTTCAAACGAGTTTCCCGTTCAAAATACCGTATTTTGACACTATCGCTACAAAATTCTGATCATCAGACCCCAATCAACGTTTAGATTCACTTACAAGATCTGGATCCGCTTGGCCGCACATTGATCCAACATCGCTTGCGGCCAAATACTCGCTTGGACTTCACCAACATGTGCTTTGCCCAGCAGCAACATGCACAACCGCGACTGGCCGATCCCGCCGCCGATCGTGTATGGTAATTGGTGATTCAAAACCTGTTGATGATAAGGAAATTGCAGCCGTTCCTCCAAATTCAGTTCCCGCAATTGCGACACCAGCGAATCCTGATCCACCCGAATGCCCATGCTGGAAATCTCCAAGGCCATTTGCAACGGCTCATACCAAAAGAGAATATCGCCATTCAATTGCCAGTCGTCATAATCCGGCGCGCGATCATCATGACGTTCACCATTGCGCAGGCGACCGCCGATCTGCATGAGAAAAACACACCCCAGTTCGCGACAAATCGCATTTTCACGTTCCTTATCATTGAAATCAGGATAACGATCCGCCAATTCCTGCGTCGTCACGAAATGGATCTGCTCAGGCAAATGATGGACCGCTTGCGGATAGCGATACCAAACTTCGTGTTCCATATGCTTGATCACTTTAAAAATCGTCTGGACCGTTTCCTCTAGCGTGGTCAAGGTCCGCTCGTTTTTGGCGATGATTTTCTCCCAATCCCACTGGTCAACGTAAGCCGAATGGATATTATCCAGCTCCTCGTCCTTACGAATCGCGTTCATATTGGTGTACAAGCCTTCGTGCATTTTGAAACCATAACGCTTCAAGGCGACCCGTTTCCACTTCGCCAGCGAATGAACGATCTCGATCCGTCGATCCGGCAGATCCGCCATGGTGAAATGGACCGGCTCCTCCACACCGCTCAGATTATCGTTCAACCCTGTCGCCTGGTCAACGAACATCGGCGCCGACAGCCGGGACAGATTCATTTCCCGACCAAACTCATCCTGGAAAGTCTCCCGAATAAAACGAATCGCTTTTTGCGTTTCTGGTATCGACAATTTGGGGTCATAGGCCGTGGGAATCACTAATTTCATTGCATTTTCCTCCTCGATTTTTCCATAAAAAAAAGTCTCTCATCCCTAAATCTAGGGACGAAAGACTTCGCGGTACCACCCAAGTTGCCTGTTCACGAACAGACCACCTCAATAGTGTACAAACATACACCACCGATGGTAACGTACCGGCAACGGCTCGACCTACTTTGATCCGCGGATCATTTTGACGAGCAACTAAGCAAGTGTTTTTCAAACGGGGCAGGCACTGGTTGGGTTTTCACTATTCCCAATTCACTGTCAGGCTGGCGAGTTTTACTTGTCTTGCTTCTTGTTTTTTTGTTCTGTGAATTTAATCTTACCAGATTCGTCTGAATTGTAAAGCCCCTTCACCAAAAATAATCTGGCTCCGCGACAGAGTGTGAGCCGACCTGAATTGCTTCTGAGCATTGGCCTAGCAAAAGTAGCTTGGCCGCAGCTTGCGCTGCGAGAATCGGGGTGAGCTCGCTGTGGGCGTCACTTTGAGCTTCGCAAAACCCGCGAATCTCAAAGCTGAGCCTTGGTCTAAGTGGCACAGCCACTAAGACCAATTTCACGGCGATCTCACCCCGATTCTCTCCGCTCCAGCCGCTCAACGTTTTAACAGCCGTTTGAGCACTCACGCCGTCTGGCAACAAGCTATTGCCAATTGATGGGGAGCCACGCAATTGGCGACCATGGTTAGTGGTTACAAGCTTTAAATTGGTAACACCGGTACAGTCTGTCTGATGAACAAAGTCAAGTTCTTGATGTATCAGTCGAATCAGTCGTTTTCCATGCACGGATTGTTACGGAAACAAGTAGAGATGCTCAGCCTACGCAAAATATCCCGAACTCCTGATCCGAATCGGTTGGCATTGTCGCACCATCAAAAAAATTGGCGATTGTTTTAATCTCTCGCTTGCGAAACCACTTCGTCAAATCCTTCGCCTTAATTGCAGATAGGATCAATTCTGCCTAGCAACCGCCTCAGGACGTGTGGCTCAGCGGTGAGATTATTCTTAGCGATTTATCGCTTAGAATAAGGCTCGATTTGAAGACAAGCCGCTGGGCTTGCGGATTGGCTTCAAACGATGCCCACTGCGTTCCAGCCACGACAAACGTCCTTAGGAGGTTGCGTTCCCATCCAAACCCACCACACCTGCAATCTAAGCAAGCAACTCAAATACTATCCAACAATGTTATTTAGCAACAACAGCTGCTACAGCAGCATTGACTGCCGCCTGTTCGTCAGCAATCAAGGCGACGCGACCTTCAATCACTTTGGTATCCATCTTGATCTCCCGCATCAAGCCGGACTCGTTGATTTTCGGCTCAAAGAAAGCCTTGAATTCAGCCAGCCGCTCTGGGGTGCGGAACGCGCTTGTGGTCACCGTGATGTAGGTTGGGAATTCCATGTCGCCACCAACGGTTTTTCCTAGCCAGGACCATTCGTTGCGCAACCAGTCCCAAGCCGCTTGTTGACCAGCTTTGTTATTCAAAACATTGCTGTACCAAGCTCGTAGGTCTTGAGGTTTGATGGTGTCCGCATCTTCAAAGGCGGTTACCAGTCGGGCAATCAAGTCTGGATCCGGCGTCTTGGTCAACGCGAAGCACAGGCTGCTCTTGTAGCTGGCGTCAGCGGAATGACGATAATCCGCTAACAAGCGGTCGAAGAGTGCTGCCGAGCCGTAATGGACCACTTCATTGGCCAAAATATACGGCCGTGTTTCCGCCGGCAAGGACCCCAGATCAGCCTGATTCGCGCTGAAAATCTCGTGTGCCGCCGCAATGGCTTGCCGATTCTTAGCGTATTGAGCCGCGTCCAAAATAAATGGTCGGGTCATTTGGTCATCGATCGATTCACCGGCTTGGGCCGTCCAGCCTAACCGCGCCATTTGCCCAGCGCTCAACTGATCGACAAACGCCTGTAAGTTTTTCTCAGCGGCGGAGTCTGGTTGAACGAATTTCTTGAGGTTGTTCACCACTCGGTACAAGGCCGCGTTGGTCAGGCTCGCGGCGCTGTTGGCGAATTTTGGTAAAAGTGGCACTAAGTCAGCGTAGGAAATCTGGTGTCCTTCTGCAAGTAAGCGCAAGTCTTGCAAAATCTGTAATTGTGAGATCGGGTCCATTGCTGGCGCCTGTTGCAAAAGATCGGCCAATAACGTCTGATCATAGTTGACGATAAAGTGAGAATTATTCCCTACATTCAAACGGAACGGCTGGCCCACCGCGGCGCGCAGGGTGGCATAATCGCCGAGCACAACTTGCTTCTCAGTCATGATCGTTGGGGCGGCGTCATAATTACTGTTCAATGGGATTTGCCATTGGCGGCCAGACTCTTGACCAGCGCCAATGAAGAATTGTTGCTGGCTAACGGTCAATTGTCCAGCAACCACGCTGGCGCTGACCACTGGATAGCCTGGTTGTTCCAGCCAAGACTGCATGATCGCGCCAACATCCATTCCTGAAGCCGCGCCTAAAGCTGCCCACAGATCAGCCCCGGTGGCGTTGCCATATTGATGGGCGGCGAAATAATTCTTCAAACCAGCTCGCAAAGCCTCATCGCCTAACAGTGCCCGAACCATCACCAACATCCGCGCCCCCTTGGCGTAAACGATGGCGCCGTCGAACAAGGAATCGATCTCGGCTGGATCCTCCACCGTAACATGGACAGATTGCACGCCGTCCGTGGCATCCCGCGTCAAAGCCGCCGGCACATCAGACTTTTGGAATAATTCCCAAACATGCCAATCTGGTTCGATCGCGTCGATTGCCACGTATTCCATCATATTGGCAAAACTTTCATTCAACCACAGATCATCCCACCACTTCATCGTCACCAAATCGCCAAACCATTGATGGGCCAATTCATGGGCGATCACCGTCGCGACCAACTGCTTCATCTGTAAGGCCGTATTGTCCGGATCGATCAACAAGTAGGCTTCGCGATAAGTTACCAGACCCCAGTTCTCCATCGCGCCGGCGGAGAAGTCAGGTAAGGCCAACTGCCAAGAATGGGGCAGTGGATAAGGTGTTTGATAGAAGTCTTCGTAAAATTCGATCGACCGTTTGGCAATATCCAAAGCAAAATCCAGTTCTTTGGCCACATGAGCTTTCGTGCCAAAAACACCGACTTGAACGCCACTCTTGGTCGTCGTCAATTTACTTTGCAACTCGCCAAACGCGAAGGCAACCAAGTATGTCGACATTTTAACCGTGGTCGCAAAATAATGGACGCCATTTTCCACGCGCAGTTCTGGCATGTTGCTCAAAGTGGTTTCGCCTGGTCGCTCATCATATTTGATGGCCAAATCAAAGGTCGCTTTGGCTTCGGGTTCATCCACACAGGGGAAGGCTTGCCGAGCAGCGTTGGTTTCAAATTGCGTCCCAATGATCTGTTCCTTGACACCGTTCAATTCATAGTAGGAAGGATAGATCCCCATCATCGTGTCGGTCAACGGCGCGGTATAGGTAATCGTCACGGACACAGCGCCTGCTTGTGGTAATGCGATCCGCAGGGCATCATTTGCTTGATCCAAGGTAAAGGGCACTGCCGCGCCGTCTGCGACAACGGTGGTCACTGCCAGATCCTTCTGATGGATCGCGATTTGGGCCGTGCTCGCCTGCCCGCTGATCGTGGTTTTCCCGCTGATCACCTTCGTGCCGCGATCGATGTCGAGATAAACTTGGTAATGGTCTGGTTGAAATGCCTGATAAAAACGCGTTGTTTCTGTCATGATTGCCTCCAATAATAATAATTTGATGAGAAAAATTAATAGATTCATTATACAACTTTCCCCAACAAATTACAGCCAATCCAGCCCGTTCTTCTATGATCTGCGCGGACCGATCAAGATTTGCCGCGCGCACATTCGCTGGCAAGTCCACCCACAGCGTTTCCACGGCATTAATCTTTACTTTTTTCTGGTCATCTGCTATGTTTAGCTTGCAAGCATTATGTCTAGCTATGTTTCGGCAAAGTTTGGGGAAGAATTTGATTATCGGCTTTGACACAAACAGGGGGAAACCATGAAAACTAAACAGCAACCACCACTCGCTGGCCAGCAAACGGTCGCCGTGAACAAACCACGACGACTGCTTTATGCTGGCTGGTTTTGTCTTTGCGGCTTGATGTTATCCAATCCGATCACTGTGCCAGCGGCCACGATTTTGGCGGCGACGGCCACGACATCGCCATCAGAGGGCGCAACAAGCAACACCCAGCCTCGTAGCAATGCCACTTTACAATCAGCTGAGTCTATCCCTGGCAGCGATCAGCTGGTGGCAACACCGATCACAACGGACCCAGTTCCGGTCCCCTCAGTTACGGCGACAGTGGCAAAACTTGACGAACAAGCACAGGCCGATCAGGGTGACCATGGCACCACCGCGTCCACCGAGATCACCGAATCACAGACCACCGAAACGCCCACACCAGTAACTTCGGAAACAGACCAAGTTTTGGAGAACGGCACCTTCGGAACGGTCGCTTGGCGTCTGGAGGATCAAGCTGGAACATTGGTGCTTTACCTAGGTGGCGGTGAATTAGGCGAGATTGCTTTTGATTACAATATCACCGATCCATCCCAGCGTTCCAAATTACCTTGGTTAAGCAAGCAAGCTAAGATTCAAAAAGTTGTTTTTGAGGGTCCCGTGACTGCCCAGGCAACAACGGATAGTACGGGTACTTTTCGCAGTTTAGCCGGCCTTTTCGATAATATGCGGTCTCTGACCGTCCTTGAAAATATTTCGCAATTACAAACAGCCCAAGTCAATGATCTGAGCTATCTCTTAAACGATTGCGCGTCACTGCCAGCAATCGACCTGACCCATTTTGAAACCAGTGCCGCCACCGATTTCTCACAAATGTTCTCGGGTTGTTCGAGCCTAACAAGTTTAGATGTCTCACCTTTGGATACTAGTGCCGCTATTTATATGCCTGGTATGTTCGCTGGGACCAAGACCCTAACCGAAATTGTTGGTTTAGATGAAATGACCACCACTCAGGTCACGAACTTCAGTGCCATGTTTGAAGGGTGTTCCAAATTAACAGAGTTAGATATCACGCATTTCAATTTCAGTCAGGCTGCGGCGATTTATAGCATGTTTACCGATTGCTTACAGCTAAAGAGCCTGGATTTGAGTGCTTTTGCCTCGCTGTCTGACACACCGATACAACCACCCTATTCCTATTCATTGGATCAAATGTTCTCAGGGTGCTCAAGCCTGACCGCATTAGATCTTCGACCCTTTGCGGATAAGCCGCTAGGTGATTTGTCACATACCTTCTCTGATTGCGCCAGTTTGGAATCGATAAATTTGACCGGTCTGGATACGAGCAATGCCAAAACCATGGACACGATGTTTTTAAACACCAATTCATTACATCGACTGGACCTCAGCCACTTCCAGACGGGAAACTTGACCACTGCGATGGGCATGTTCGCATCGATAAATTTGAACACAGGTGAGCCTAGTGGCTTGAGTCAACTGGAAGATTTGGACATTTCGGGGCTGACCACCACGCAACTAGACGACGATGGACTGGATATGATGCTGACTGGCCTCGTTAATTTGAAAAAATTGAAGCTTGGTGCAACCACCAAATTAACGACCGCGGTTGGCCTGCCGGAATCCTCGGGACGAGACGGCAAATGGCAACAAATTGACGATGACGCTGCGGTTTTCACCAATGAGAAATTGATGGCGTTATACAACAAATCACCACGGGCAGCAACCTATGTGCCTTGGGGGCAAGTGCCTGATGAAGGTGACGGTTCCGAGACTCCCGGTGGCGGCGGTTCCGAAAGTCCCGATGATGGTGACGATGGGAACAATAACGGTGAACAACCTGATGACGGCGACGACGGTGACGACGACACGATCGCACCAGAGCCTGATGATGATCAAGATATCGAGAATGATTCTGGCGATGACGGGACTGAGCAGGACAATCAGGCCGATCCTGACGAAACCACGGTGGATCCTGAACGGCCACTTTTGCCTGCGACCGGGGCTGAACCTGGCGCACCCGATCGACTGCCCCAGACTGCCGAGACCCGCAACAGGCGGAATCAGCAACTAGGCATGCTGTTGCTTAGTGGGGCCCTGTTAGGCTTAGGCGTCATGGTGTTCCCGCGGAGAAATCACGGATCAAAGCGCCCTCATTAGTCTCCAGCGCAAAAGGGTGATCGTATTTTGCTTGAAATAGCGCTAGTCCCTTTAATCCGAGAGTAAAAGACCAGCTCAGATGAGCTGGTCTTTTACTGTTGCCACTATTGATAACCGTAATCGTTGGCGCTTGCCCCTTACTTCAGGTCGATTTGCCGTGGTTTCGTTGTTCCCCCGTCCTCGAAATGCACCGGCAAGACCGTGCGTTGTGGGACGGTTTGACCCTCGATCACCGCGATCAAGCGCGCCACCGCCTGCTCGGCCATCTCCTTGACCGGCTGTGCAATCGTTGAAACCAGATAATCAGCGCCATCATTGATCCGCTGACCATCAAAGCCAATGACCTGTATGTCTTCCGGAATACGATAGCCCTGCCGGCGCAAAATCCTGATCACATCTAAGGCCATCCCATCATTGATCGTAAAGATCCCATCAATGGTTGGATGTTGCCCGATCAATGCCACCACTTGCGTCACTAGATTTGGCCAAGTGATGGGCTCCAACATATCGAGGACATGGTAGTTGAGGCCGCGCTCGTTGCACTCGATTTCAAAATATTTGCGTCGACTTTTCGTTTCATTGGGGGTTTCCTGATAGCCACCGATATAGGCGATATTTTTGCAACCCCGCGCGACCAGCTCCGAAACCGCCATTCTGCCGCCGGTGGAATTGTCCGCCGTGACATAAATGACATCCTCAGTAAAATAACGATCGATACTCACAAATGGCAAGTTACTCGAAATGTATTTATCAATGTCAGAATAAGTAATGCCGATGATCCCATCAACTTTGTTCTGAGCAACCAACTGAATATAATCCTTTTCTTTCTCTGCATTACCATCTGAATCACACAAATACATTTTGTAATGCCGTGCTTCGAGGCTTTTCTCAACTCGGAAAGCAAATTCAGCAAAGAAAGGGTGCCAGACACTGGGCAGAATCAAAGCAACGGTCTGCGTTCGGTTGGTCTTCAGCCCCCGGGCGTAAAAATCAGGTTGGTAGCCCAATTCAGCAATGGCCGCTTCAACTTTTTGCCTAGTGGTCGCCTTGACTGAGCCATTGTTCAGCACCCGAGAAACAGTTCCTACGCCGACACCTGCTAATCTGGCGACCTCTTTCATCGTTACTTTCATATCCGCGATCCCTCACATTCATAACCAAAGTATAATGTAAGGTTTAAAGATTAGCTAGTGTCAATTGACTTTCCCCATGGCTAAGACCAAGCAACCTAGGATGCCCTGCTGATCCGCCAAGCGCGCTGGTTGAATATAGTCGGTTATGGCAATGGTTCGATAGCCATGATCCAAGGCGAGAAACTTTCGTCTGATGCCTTCGATGACCCGCGGCTGCTTCATCACACCACCACCTAGAACGATCACTTCCGGATCCAAGGTTAGACTGGCATTGTAAATGGCTTGACCCAAATAGTTTTCGATCAACTCCCAAGCTGGATCAGTTGCCGGGATCGCTCGGCCCGACTGCCCGGTTCTTTGCGTCAAGGCAGTGCCACTAGCCATCCCCTCCAGACAATTACCATGATAGGGACAACAACCAGCAAAAGTATCCCGAGGATCGATTGCCAACGCAACATGCCCCATTTCCGGATGTGCTAAGTTGCCGACGATTTGACCGCGATTGATCGCCCCAGCACCGATACCTGTTCCGACAGTATAGTACAGGCAACTTTTGAGCTGCTGCGCATTACCAAAAAAGTATTCCCCATAACACGAAACATTAACATCGGTGGTGACCATCACCGGTATCTGCAACGCCGCGGTCAACGTCGCGACGATTGGATAATTGACCCAAGCTTGCTTAGGTGTGTTCGTGATATAGCCGTATGTGGGGGACTGCGGATTCAGATCAACTGGACCGAATGTCCCCAGACCGATCGCCGTCAATCGATATTTTCGAAAGAACGCAATCGTTGCGGCCATCGTAATTGCTGGTGTTTCAGTGGGAATCGTCAACTGATCAACGATTTGATATTTCTCGTCACCGACGGCCAGAACAAATTTAGTTCCGCCTGCCTCGATCGCACCATATAATGTCATGATTTAACCCGTCCAATCTCAAAAGAAATAATTCGTGCCTGACCAGTAGCGGTGAATTCAATATCTTCGCCCCGCTCAACTTCATAGAAGGTCATCGACATCGTCTCAAGCCCATTGATGAAAACTTCAAGGGAACTCGTATCCCGAAAGACCTCGATTACTAGCTGCTCACTGACTAACGGCACCGTCACGGTCCGCTGATCATGAGCACCTGGCTCGTCTCCGGTGATCACATAACCCATTTGTTTCCGGGAAAGGGTGAAGGTGCCCAGGGACTGGTCATAGATCATCTTCAAGCAGCCGCTGTGGCTCTTGGCAAAGTCGATCTCAAAGCGTTGCGCCGCAGTCAAATCAATCACGGCCTGGAAATAAGTATTCTCTTGCACCAACTTATGAAAGGTCACCGGCTGTGTCGTCACTTCAATATTCTCTGAGCCGTAGCTATATTCAAGATCACGATAAATAGTCGTTAACGGCTTTTGTAATAAGCGTTGATCGCGAATATGCAGTTCGCGCGGTAGTGTCATGGACCCCGACCAATGATGATCCAGCTCGGCGGTGGGCATCGTTCGTCCCCACATTTGCATCCAAGCCATCATGATCCGCTGGCCACGACTATCAACCAAGGTTTGGGCCGCATAGAAGTCCAAACCATGGTCCACCTCATGATAAGTTTGCGGACTAAATTGACCGCTGGCCCAATCCATCGCGCCAATAAAAGCAACGGTCGAACTAATATTCTGATACTCTTGGCCCTGAGCCTTGATTTGGACTGGTGAGACCAATAATACCGTCTGACCATCCAAGTCGAAGAAGTCCGGGCACTCCCACATCACACCCTGGTCAGCATTACCCGCTAACAAAACACTCTGATAGTCCCATTTCAGTAGATCCGTTGAGGTGAAAAGCAAGACCTGCCCCCGTTGATCTGCTGTCTTTGATGCAACCAGCGCGTAAAAGCGATGATCATGAATAACGACCTTTGGATCACGAAAATCATGAAGATCACCGACTGATCCTAATTCCGTCCCACTGATCACTGGATTGCTAGTCAACTTCTCAAAGTGAACCCCGTCTTCAGAAACGGCGAGACATTGCGTTTGATAGGCTACCCCAGCTTCCACGCGGTGACCGGTGTACATCAGATATAGCCGTTGCTCATACTCAAAGGCACTGCCTGAGAAGCAACCATCCTTGTCGTACCATTGATCTGGCGCCAGCGCAATGGGTAAGTGTTCCCAATGGATCAGGTCCTTAGATTTCGCGTGTCCCCAATACATCGGGCCCCATTCAGCCGAATAAGGATGATACTGATAAAACATGTGGTATTCATTGCGATAATAGATAAAACCATTGGGGTCATTGATCCAGCCGACTGGCGCCATCAAGTGATAGTGATTCCGATATCGGGGATTGACCTTATTGCGCTGATGTTCGACGAAGCTGTTAGCTTGGGCCAGCAAATTATGCTGCTCAATCATTGGCACTGGCCCCCTTCACAAATTTATCATAACCTTTCTGTTTGATCTGCAACCAATCATCAAGCCCAACTCGTTTCAGTTCCTTGAGATACGCTGGCCATTCCTTATCGATCTTGCCATTGGTGATCCATTCAGCCCGCTTACGATAAATATAATCCCACATATCCGTTTCGATTTTTGCCAAACGGTCGGTATCCTTCTTATCTAAGAAAACCTTAGGGTAAGTATTGTCATTGGTGATATATGGCGTGTAAGTCTGATGCATCAAGTTCAGGCGCCATTGGGCATCATCTGGCATTGTGGTCACTTTACCATAGTAACTGTTCAGCACAGCCAACGGACCAGCGCCTTCAGTCTTTTGCCGCAATTCGCCGGGTGCCGTACCATTGAGGGGCAAATGATGTAACATCCCATCCTTCAATTCGAAGATATTGGCCTGCTTCTTATCGCCATATGTGCCCCAGTTATTCTGAACGGATTGTAACGGTTCATACATTTTGTCGACCCATCGTGCGGTCAATTCTTGATTCTTATTGGCGCTGGTGATCACAAATCGATCCCGTGAGAAGCCCATCCCATTCGTCCGCGTCACATGCTTTTCCCCACTCGGGCCAGCCAAGACTGGCAACACATCATAATCATCATTATCCCCCGTGATATTGGTCTTATCCCAGGTGAAATAAACCCCCAGCTTCTGAGCCTTACCCTTGGCTACGTAAGTATTCCAATCTTGTTCAAATGCTTCCGAGTCGATCAGGCCCGCTTGGTACATCTCGTGAAAATACTTAATTGCCGCTTGATAACCAGGTTTATCCGCCGTAAAGATTGCCTTCCCCTTATTATCCACGATCAAATGGTCATCATTGTCCCCTAGACCAAAGGCCGCAAATAAGAATTTCAGATCCTCATTGCCACCATTATTGATAAAGGAGAACGGAATTTCATCGGCTTTCCCATTGCCGTTAGGGTCCTTGGTCTTGAAAGCCTGCAAAACCGTCATCAATTCGGCTGTCGTGGTCGGCATTTTCAAGCCTAATTTCTTTAGCCAACTTGTATTGATCCAGGCCATGTCATTGACCGTATGGATCGATTCCTTATCTTTACCCAATTCCTCGATCCAAGGGAATGAATAAATATGACCATCTGGCGCAGTGGACAACTGTTTATATTCCGGATTCTCGGCGAATATTTTCTTCAGATTAGGCATATATTTGTCGATCAGGCCTTCTACCGGCACAATGACATCGCTATCCGCCCAATTCAACAGATCATAATCACTTGCGCCAGCGTTAAAGATGGCGTCAGGCAAATCACCACTGGCAATGTCCAAGTTTCGTTTTTCTGCAAAATCCGCATTGTAATTGGTCCAGTCGATATGCACATTCGTATCTTTTTCCAAGCGTTTGAAGATCAGTTTACTATTAGGATCTTTAGGGGCCAACGCTGCTCCTTGGGAAATCATTTTCAACGTTACTTTCTTCTTCAATGGTAATTTGACCTTAGTCAATTCATAATCTGGACTGGATTTTGACGCAGCAGCCCCAGATTTACCACATGCTGTCAGGGTCAGCGCCGTAACAACAAGTAATGATAACGCAAGAATACTTTTCTTCATTTTTCTCTCTCCTTTTTTTGGTCTAGCCCTTGATCGAGCCAACCAAAATGCCCTTATCAAAATATTTCTGGAAGAATGGATACATCACGATCAACGGTAAACTGGAAATAACGATCGTTGAATACTTGATCAACTCCGCAATTTGTTTCATTTCGGCCATAGCCGTATTCGCGCCGATCATATCCTGGGAAGGCTGATTTTGGATCAGAATATTTCTTAACACCAGTTGCAAAGGTTGCAAGTCGGGATTCTTTAAGTAAATCATGGCGTCGAAGTAGGCGTTCCACTGCCCAACAAACGCGTACAAGAACAAGACGAACATGATCGGCTTAGCTAGGGGCAACATGATCTTGAAAAGGATTTGCAGATCATTCGCCCCATCGATCGTCGCCGCCTCCGACAACTCTTTCGGCAACCCGTTGAAATAAGTCCGTGCTAGAATGATATTCCAAACATTAACGGCCCCAGGAACGATCAAGGCCCAAGGTGTATCCAGCATACCCAGATCTTTGATGATCAAGTAGGTTGGAATCAAACCGCCCCCAACAAACATTGTGATGACAAAGAACATCGTGATCACATTGCGGCCAACAAGGTCCTTTTTGGACAACGGATAGGCCGTCAGCATCGTCACTAAGACCGTCAAGAAACTAAAAGTGAACGAGTAGAACAGCGAGTTCATAAAGCCACGCAGAATCGATGAGTCGGCGAAAACCCGACGGTACCCTTGAGTGGTCCAATCACGCGGATTGAAACTGATGCCCTTGTTGATCAGCGTCGCCGGATCCATAAAAGAGGCAATCACAACGTAAATCAACGGGATGATCGTGATCAGAACCAAGAAGGCGATAATGATGCGGTTGACCCGCATGATGCGTTTATCAAATTTGGTATACGTTTGCATATCCATGTGCGTTCACCTAGAGTCCTTCCCCGTCGTTTAATTTCTTAGTAATGCCGTTGACGATGACCAACAAGACAACATTGATCACCATATTGAACAAGCCCACTGCTGCTGAATACGCGTAATCCCCGGATTGCAGCCCGATTTTGTAAACATAAGTGGAAATGATCTCAGAGGTGGGAATATTCATTGAGGTCTGCATCAAAAACGCCTTTTCATAGCCGACATTCATAATGTTGCCTGCCGAAAGAATAAAGTTAATGACCATGATCGGTCTTAATGCAGGTAAATCAATGTGCCAGATCCGTTGAAGAATATTAGCCCCATCCAAATTGGCTGCTTCGTAAAGATCCGAATTGACCCCCGCCAAGGTTGCCGTGTACAGAATTGATGACCAGCCAATGCCTTGCCAAATTCCGGAAAGAATATAGATCGACCGGAAATAGCCAGGATTCGACATGAACAAGATCGGATGCCCCGTTATCTTCGTGATCAAGCTATTGATCGGACCGTTCGCGGACAAGAACAAGAACAGCATCCCCACGATGATGACCACCGAGATAAAGTTGGGGGCATAGAGAATCAGTTGCAGTTTCTGGCGAATCTTCTTACTGATGATCTGATTCAGCGAAATCGCCAAAATGATTGGCGGCAAAAAGCCCAATAATAGCCCATAAATACTGATTTTCAAGGTGTTGGTCAATAACATACTGAAATTTGGTGAAAAAATGAAATCTTTGAAGTGTTGCAAGCCGACCCAAGGACTAGCCGTGATTCCTAACATCGGATTGTAATCTTTGAATGCAATAATGGCGCCATACATTGGAAAGTACTTAAAGATGATTGTCAGAATCACGCCGGGCAATAACAAGACGTATAACCATTTATCGCGTTTAAGTCGATTCTTCGTCTTGGTCCATTTACTGATTCTGACCCCAGACGTCGCCTTGAGCGATTGCTGATTCTGAATTTCTGAACTGTTTTCCAATAGTTCCTCCTCCTTTTAGAAACGTTTCCACTTTAACCCAATAAAAAAGTGGAAATCTTGATACCACTGGAAGTCTGCTGTGATCGATTGATTTTGGAAACGTTTCCGTTTTCATTTATAGAATAAACCCTTACGGCCAGGTTGTCAACGCTTTCTCAAAATTTATTTCAGTCGTACTGGTCAAGCCAGCATTTTCGCGAGGCAAAGCTGGTCTTTCAGCGGTAATCGGTTTTTGCTAGGCCACAAGACGGCCATGGATACAAAAAGTCAGCACGCGTTCGACGTGCTGACCGGAAAATAACGTGATTGAGATTGAACCCCGCGAATCTCGCTGGATCGTTACGCTTCGCTAATGATCAACAAGGATTTGATTGCCTGACGTTGATCCATAGCTTGATAGGCAGCTTGGATCTGATCCAAGTCGAAGCGTTGGGTGAAGACTTTGCCGGGCTCGATTTTTCCAGTTAGCACCGCCTCCAGCAAAACGGCTTTGTCATCGCTGGTCACGGAAGCGATCCCGCCGCGCAACCCAACATTACGCCAGAACAAATCATTGGTATTCATCTCGGCTTGCTGGGGAACACCGACACGACCAACAACAGCGCCGGGACGCGCGACCTTGACCGCGGTCGCAACAGACTGTTCGGTCCCCACACATTCCAAAACCGCATCCGCGCCAGCGTTGGCAGTCAGGGCCAGCACCTTAGCAACTGCCGCATCGCCCCGTTCAGGCACAATGTCCGTCGCGCCAAATTCCCGGGCCAATTTTTGACGATCTTCGTGGCGGCTCATGGCGATGATCCGCTTAGCGCCCAGCAATTTCGCCGCGATCACACCGGATAACCCTACGGCGCCATCGCCCATCACAACCACCGTATCGCCAGCCTTGACTTCGGCGGAAGTGGCAGCGTGGTAACCCGTAGCCATCACATCAGCCAGGGTCAAAAGCGAATTCAATTGTGCGTCCGTATAATCGGCGGGTTGGCCGGGCACCTTGACCAGCGCCCAATTCGCGTTAGTGAAGCGGAGATATTCGCCTTGATAACCACCATTGCCACCAGCTTCACGGTTCAAACAATCCCCATCAAAACCAGCCAGGCAGGCGGCACAATGCCCACACCCATGGGTGAACGGCGCGATCACAAAATCACCAGGCTGAACGGCCTTGACCGCGGACCCCACTGACTCGACGATGCCGATCGCCTCATGACCGATCAACGAATTGGCGGCCCGTTGCGAGATCCCCCGATACCACCACAGATCCGACCCACAAACACAAGCCCGCAAGACGCGGATGATCGCGTCGGTTGGCTTTTCCAATTCGGGTTTGGCCACCTCCGCAACTGCAACTTGACCAGGTTTAACAAAAATTCCTGCTTTCATCTGAGACACTCCTTTTCGATAAATGGACGCCGACCTAACCGCTAAGATGGGTGAGCGCTGATTTTAAATGTGCGCCGCGCAACTGACTTTTCCGCTTAACTACGCCTGATCTTCGGAAGCGAAACCCGCTTCCAAAGGTCAGGCTAGGTTAATGCTCAAAGTCAAACCGTTGCGCTCTGCACTCTGATTTTAAACGTGCTCGCCACCCCAGTGCTTTCCGCTTAACTACGCAATTATTGATTAAACCAACTAATCACGGTTATCCATTGCATGGAGCTTCTCAATTGGACAGAGATCGTCAGTCGGCGTGAGCACCTGAATGAATAGGATACCGTAAGCTGCGGGCAACATACGATTGACTAACTTCATGGACAACCCAGACCACATTCACGAAACAAGCTTTGCCTGTGTCGCCAATTTTAAGATAATAACCACTAGCCACGGCAGTTAATTGCGTGGTTCCTCAGCAATTGGCCATAGTTTGCCAGTTAGCGTGAGTGCTCAAACGACTATTAAAACGTTGAGCGGCTGGAGCGGAGAGAATCGGGGTGAGATCGCCGTGAAATTGGTCTTAGTGGCTTTGCCACTTAGACCAAGGCTCAGCTTTGAGATTTTCGGCGTCCTTCCGAAAAGCTCAAAGTGACGCCCACAGCGAGCTCACCCCGATTCTCGCAGTGCAAGCCGTGGGCATTATTGAAACGTGCTCGCCGACCTAGCTTCTTCCGCTTAACTACGCTAGGATTCCGGAAGCGAAACCCGCTTCCATAATCCTAGCTAGGTTAATGCTCAGAAGCTGTGCAGGTCGGCTCGCACTCTGATTTTAAACGTGCTCGCCACCCCAGTGCTTTCCGCTTAGCTACGCAACTGTTCCGGAAGTAAAACCACTTCCAAAACAGTTGCTAGGCTAATGCTCAAGCACTACCCGGGGTGGCTCGCACTCTGATTTTAAACGTGTTCGCCGACCTAGCTTCCTCCGCTTAACTACGCTAGGATTCCGGAAGCGAAACCCGCTTCCATAATCCTAGCTAGGTTAATGCTCAGAAGCTGTGCAGGTCGCCTCACACTCTGATTTTAGTCTACAACGTTGTAGTAGGTAGAAGGCAAGTGTTTTTTCAAATTTTCTTTGTCGATTTACGGGCTTGGCTTAGGGACTCGTTTTCTGATCGGATTCGCTGCTTGAACTGGGCGTTATGGGGTATTTTTTAATTGAGATCTCGTTGTGGTGGCGGTCTTCATTGGTGTGGTGATTAGAGCTGCTGCCCTGCTGATTTTTGGACAAACATGCTGAGTTGTCCATTGTTGCTGCTGGTAAATCGCTCTAGACTAGAGGCAAGTGATTCGAGGAATCACACTAAGGAGGCAACATATGTACTATTCAAATGGTAATTATGAAGCTTTTGCACGGCCGAAAAAGCCGGAAAATGTCGATCAAAAATCGGCTTATTTAGTTGGATCTGGTCTGGCGTCACTGGCCGCTGCGGTTTTTCTGGTTCGTGATGGTCAAATGGCAGGAAAGAAGATCCACGTTCTAGAAGAGCTCAGCCTACCTGGCGGGAGCATGGATGGTATTCTGAACAGCCGCGGCTACATCATTCGTGGCGGTCGGGAAATGGAGCCCCATTTTGAAACCTTGTGGGATTTGTTCCGTTCGATCCCGACCTTGGAGGACCCGAAAGTTTCTGTGCTGGACGAATTTTATTGGCTCAACAAAGAGGATCCTAGCAAGTCCGCCTGCCGGGTCATTGAAAATCGCGGTCAACGTTTGGCCAGCGATGGTCAGTTGACCTTATCCAAACAAGCCATCAAAGAAATCATCGATTTGGTGATGACGCCGGAAGCTGATCTCCAAGATGTTAAAATCAACGATGTTTTCGGTCCGGAGTTCTTCCAAAGTAACTTCTGGCTGTACTGGTCAACCATGTTCGCCTTCGAACCATGGGCCAGCGCCACGGAAATGCGCCGTTATCTGATGCGTTTCGTTCACCACGTCGCAACGTTGCAAGATATGTCCGCCTTGAAGTTCACGAAATATAATCAATACGAATCGCTGGTCAAGCCCATGATCAAGTACCTGCAAGATCGCGGCGTGGACTTCCAATTTGACACGGTGGTCAACAACATTGAATTGAATCACGACAATCACGGCCTGACCGCCACCCAAATCGACTTGACCGTTGCGGGTAAAGCGACGACGATTCCGCTGACACCAAACGATCTGGTTTTCGTCACCAATGGTTCGATCACCGAGAGTACCACTTATGGCGACAACGATCATCCGGCGCCAATGGAACACGAAGTCGGCGCCAGCTGGCAATTGTGGGAAAACTTAGCCAAACAGGAACCAGCGTTAGGTCATCCAGAGAAGTTTTATCGGAACATCCCGGCGGCTAACTGGGTCATGTCCGCCACTTGTACCTTCAGCGATGATCGCATCGTTCCTTACATTCAGAAAATCACTGGCAAAGATCCCCACAGTGGCTCGATCGTCACCAGTGGTCCCCTAACTATTCGCGATTCTAATTGGCTGTTAGGCATCTCCATCAGCCGCCAGCCCCATTTCCAACAACAAAAAGACAATGAATTGATTGTTTGGTTATATGGTCTGTTCTCTGATCAACCTGGTAATTATATTCATAAGAAGATCACCGAATGTACCGGTCAGGAAATCTGTGAGGAATTTCTGTACCATATCGGCGTACCAACCGATGACATCGCCGACATCGCCGCCGATGCCAATTCGATTCCCCAACACATGCCTTACATCACCAGCTACTTCATGCCACGGTCCACAGGTGACCGGCCGCTGGTTGTGCCAACTGGGTCAACCAACCTGGCCTTTATTGGTAACTTTGCGGAAACGGAACGAGATACTGTTTTCACTACCGAGTATTCCGTCCGGACCGCGATGGAAGCCGTCTATCAATTATTGAATGTGGATCGGGGCGTGCCCGAAGTCTTTGATTCATCCTTCGACGTGCGGGTCTTGATGCGAGCCGTTTATTATTTGAACGACCACAAATCCCTGCAAGAATTACCATTAAATTCAGCGGAACAGCTGGGCGTCAGTGCCCTCTTGAAGAAAGTCAAAGGCACCTATATCGAACAATTATTGCATGACGCGAAATTGATTTAAGCTGGCTCGTAGCTATCTGTATTGATTTTGAAGGAGGTTTTCTCATGAAACATAAGAATTTGATCCTGGTCCCCATCGTGTTGGCCGCTGGTATTTATGTTGGCCATCGTTTCGGTCACACCATCGCCGCCGCGATCAACGAACACTGCGGTGATGCCCCGGCGACCAATAATTCGGCGGCCGCTGAGCAACCCGTTTATATTCGCGAGACCTTAACTAATGGTCAAGGTCTCTAAACCGTAATAACCGCCAAACTGGGCGCCTAAATTAAAAAGCAGATCGAGTGAACGTCGCTCGACCTGTTTTTTGATAGGAAATTTATTGTGCTCTAACTGTAGAAAAGCGGACGCACTTAAGGGGCCTCACTAGTGCTCCCCCCAAAAAATTCAAGCGTAAAACATTCTAGTGATCCGCCGCCGAATCACTTTCATCAAGCGATTTCTGAACGATCAATTCGATCGTCCCCTGCAACATCAACTTGGCCCGCGCCAACATTTGCGCTTCGGTCTCGCGCAATTGGTCATCCAACCACCGCAGTAATTGCGCCGCCAAAGCGCCCGCATAAAAATCGACGATGGCGTCAGCGACCGCAGGCGCCAAGTGATCATCAATATCCTTGACCACCGGCCGCACCACTAGAACCCCAACTGAATAGAGAAAGTTTTCCAAAAAATGCCGCCCGACCGAATTCGCCGCCGCCAAACAAAAGTCGCGGTTATCCTGAACATAAGTCAACATTTGTTGATATTTCTCCTGCCAATTCGCGGCGGACAAATTGGTTTGGATCTGGGTAACGATCTCCTGATCGAAAGTCCACTCTAACAATTGATAAATATCCTCGAAATGATAATAGAACGTATTGCGGTTGACATGCGCTCGCTTGGTCAGCGCGTCGATCGTGATGTGCGCCAGTGGCTGCTGCGTCATCATGATCTTCAAATTATCGGCCAGCACTCGCTTCGTTGTTTTGGTCATCGTTGACCTCCATTCTCAGCTCTCAGCAAAAAAATCGATAAACTAACTATAGCACTTACCAGCTAATTTAGGCGGAAATTCACCTAGACTTGAAATGATCCCAGGTAGCTGCTTGCAATGTGGTACCGCGGCTGGCGCTACGCGGGGCGTTGGTGGCGGGCGGATGTGGTGGGGCTCCAGGTCGGGCTGGGGGTGGTGGAACGCGGCGGGCATCACTTTGAGCTTCGCGAAACCCGCGCGAATCTCAAAGCTGAGCCTTATTCTAGGCGGCAGAGTCGCCAAGAATAATATCGCGGCTGACTCACCCCCAGCCCGACCTTCCGCCTGACAAATGAACAGCCCACCAACGCCAGAGTGCGGAACACAACGGGTTGACTTTGAGCATTAACCTAGTCAGGATTTTGGAGGCTGGGCTTTGCCTCCAGAAGCCTGGCGTAGTTAAGCGGAAAAGTCAGTTGTGTGCAGCACGTTTCAACGCCAGAGTGTGAGCCGACCTGGGCAGCTCCTGAGCATTAGCCTAGCAACTATTTTGGAGGCTGGTCTGTGCCTCCGGAATAGTTGCGTAGCTAAGCGGAAGAAGCTAGGTCGGCGAACACGTTTCAATGCGGAACACAACGGGTTGGCTTTGGGCATTAGCCTAGCAATTATTTGGGCCATTTACCAAATGTTAGAACGAATCGAATAAGGACACAGCGCACAGCGAGCTCATTTCGAGGACGACGGGCTATTTTGATTTTTGCTAGCATACGAACAGTTTTGCTGGTCCAGCCAATGTTCGTTAACAAGAATTTTCACGGGATTAACTGACTGAACATGCTATAATAAAACGAATGATTTGGTAAGGTCAGGCTCAGATAGGAGAATTAAATGGAAAATACACTCATTATTATTCTGATCGGCATCGTTGTTGATACCGCCATTTTTGGATGGTACAAATGGCGATCGGATAGGGGCAACGTCACCAACCCCCAAACTTCACCGCGGCAACACAAACAGAACCCAGCCGCTATCAAGGCGCTGATCAATGGCGAACCGCTGCCTGTGGAGAAAATCCAACTTTCTCAGCAACAAGAAAAACGACTGGCGCCAATCAAGGATGCGATGCTCATCGCCCGGATCAACGCTGCCTTTCCAGCCTTAATCACTGTCGCTCAACACGCTAGTGCAACCGGCGCCAAGCAACTTTCGAACACCGGGGACCTCTATCGGATCAACATTCCCGCCGGCAGTGAACTTGCCCATGTCAAGAATAATCCAACCACGTTCCGCGGTTTCACCCGAAAAAATGGCAAAATCGCCCATCAGGCCACGCTGACAAAGGTGGACTCAACGACGATAAATCAAACTACGAATCTGACACCATCCGGCGATGTTTTTGCCGCCGTAATGGCTGTTGGGTCATTAATTGTTAACGAATATTATCTAGATGAAATCAATACGAAACTGACGGACATCAACAACACGCTTCAGGAAGTCAGCGAGTTCCAAAAGCGTGAATTCAAAAGCCACATTTTGGCTTTGATTACCCGGACTGGCGAAATCTCGCAATTTAGTCTGGAAATCAGCGGTAATCGCAATTTGACCCAACGAAAATTACAAGTCTTGGAGACCTTGGAAACTGAGGTAACCCAGCTGCTCCAGCAAGTCAATTTGACCGTCACCGATTTAATCACCCAGAATCCAACAGTTAACTACGACCAATATCAAGCCCTAACCAGCGAATTCGCTACGTTAACTAGCTATCAAAACGCGCTGATGGCCCTAATCGCGAAAATTGGGGAACTTCATTACCTGTTGGGGCAAGGTGAAGTCTCCAAAGCATTGGCCACAGCCGCGTTGACCGACTACACCAAACTCACCCAGACAAACGCTCAGGCCCTTGTCAACTGGCACGAAACTCAGATTGACCACCTCAAGATTCAATTAGATCATAACCGTCTAAACAAATCGGGATTTCAAGGTTTAGTCGCAAAACCCCTAGGTCTTTTTAAAGAAGATCTAAACTACAAGCCATTGGCCCCAGGATTGCGCGCGACGATCCAAGCGCAACTTCACGGCGACCACTCCTCCGCGCAACAAAATCTAGCCAACTTTGAAAGCAACGTTGAGCTGATTGCCAGAGATGACCAATATTATTATCTTCCCAGCGGTCTAGATGCCTGAACTGGCCTGAACGATAACCTACTACCTCCTAGGAACTGATCGGTGCAGCAACCTCTAAGGAACCCGCTCTCCGAATCCATCCAGTCGCCTCAGTGGTATAATTGGCTTATTAAATCAACATCTCGTGATTCTTACTCTGTTAAGAATTACAAAATTACCGCTAATCGCAAATTCAAATCAAGCTCAGGATGTTGCACGATGAACGATGAGAATGATTTTTTAATGCGTCAAATCAAGAGCTTCGCCGAAGGACTGGGCTACATGCTAGCCAAGAAAAAAGGCGCCGGAGCCGACGATGTCACCATCGTCTTTCCCGACGCCGAAACTAGTCTTGTTTCCTATCAACAAGCTCTCCTCCAAGAAACCAAAACAAACAATTTTGACGCTGCTTACCAACTTCTGGAATCTTGGCGCGCTAATCGCATCAGTCAGCGCCAATATTTACGGCTGGCTAGTTGGTTGCAGGAACGGCGCTTTGATGGAGAATGACAGCAATCAAGCATGAGGTTTTAATGAACGAAGAATTGGCCTTGGATACGTTCAAAATTTCAAACTGGTTTTCTCACAATAAACAGACTGCAAAAATTCACGCTCAACAGATTGCCGAGCTGTCCATAGTTCTGTCCTTGAATATTTAGCAAAAAGAAGCGCTGATCGCTTCCATTGAGCGAATTCCTTCAGAGCAATATTTCGAAAATTTTTGGTAATTTAGTAGTCTAATAACGGCCAAAGCAAACTTTGATTAGCTACCCACCTGGTACAACCATTTTTCCAGTTGGCGTAAAGTTTAAGTGGGTAGATTATTCAAAGATAAAAAGGGAGACTCCTCTTAATGCTAGAATATTATTGGCAAACAACGCAGAATTGTTAACTTATTTTGAATTTGAGATCGACAGATTATTAAATTGTTTATTATATTTGGCTGATCCTATAATTAATAGACTGAAAATTTCCAATCTAACATTATACGGAATACTTGGAATAATCCTGACTCATCAGGACGATTGAAGCAAAGATTCAACATTCGGAAACACTATTTTCGTCTTATGTACAACCGACATCTTGGATAGGCGCTTTGAGAGAACCCTATTGCTAGGTGGTTTTTTATTTCGCGGTCTCAACTGGGGCTGTAGGCCCTAATAAAATAACCCTGTCGACAATTCAACAGGGTTATTTTGTGTCACACAATTCTCGACCATGGATCATACAAACGACTAATAGAATTTCATCATATTCAGCTCGATCCATAAATTCGTATTTCATCTTCTCACTTTAACTGCCAAGCGCTTGACCAAGTAATAAGTATCTACACCATAAAAAGGCATGTCGGCAAGCTCTCCATAAATCTCGAAACCATTTTTCTGATAGAATCCCAAAGCCTGATAACTTCTCGTAGATAACAATATATTTCTAACATGATACTTGCGAGCAACTTTCTCCACCTCTCGTAACAGCTGACTGCCGATACCACACTTTTGATACCCGGGATCAACCGCGAGAAGCGAAACATATAAACTCTCATCACCGATATCGCCTGTTAAGCCACCGATTATTGAATGATCTGAACAGGCTGTTATCGAAACCTTTTGATTGAATGATTGATGTGATGGAAAAGCCTCTTGTTGTTGCTGATCTAATATCGTCAGCAGGTATTTGGCTAATTCTTCTGAGCCGCGTGAATCTACTACGATTCCCATTTCCATATACATGCCTCCCCAAAAAGCAATAAGGCCTAGCTAATCTTTCCAACTTTTCAAATAAATTTGTTTTATTTCTGAGATCGTAGGTATCGATGGATTATTCGCAGGACTACCACTGGCGATAGCATCTTTCGCCATCTTATCCAATGAATCCAGAAACTCGGATTTATCAATTTTGAAATTTCGATAATTTGGCACTTTCAAGTTGTCTAGTAAATCGTGTAGTTCTGACAAGAAATAATCGGCCAAATATTCATCTGTCCCATCATTTTCCGGATCAATATACCGTGCGATTGACGCTAGTTCCGTAATTATCTGTGGTTTGGTAAACTTCATGACCTCTTCGAGTAAAATTGCATTCGAGAAACCATGTGGAATATGATAAAGTGCTCCTAATGGTCGGGACATTCCATGAATTAACGTTACCGACGAATTTGAAAAAGCAATCCCGGCCTCCAAAGCTGCCTCTGCTAGATTTGTTCGGGCAATGATATTATCTGGATTCTGATAGGCTATCAACAAATTTTCCATAATTAATTTTGTTGCCGATAAAGAAAAAAGTTTAGTGATTGGCTGCGCCTTCTTAGAAATATAGCTTTCCAGTGAATGACACAGTGCATCTAATCCCGTGGCTGCAGTAACTGCACCTGGACTAGTCCGACTCATCATTGAATCAACAATGGCAACTTGAGGCAAGAAGGCATACTGTTTAATCATATATTTAACATTTTCTGAAGTATCGGTAATCACGGTAACATCTGTCACTTCTGAACCTGTTCCGGCGGTTGTGGGAATGGCGATTAATGGAACTGGGGCATTATTAACCTTTTTACCATTAGCAAATTCTTCATACGAGCCAGAATTATTAAGTAAAACTGCCACTGCCTTTGCAGTATCAATGCAACTACCACCACCAACAGCAATGATTGAATCATAACGGTACTTTTTGCAATAAGACAATGCTTCACTCACAATGGTATCGGTCGGTTCTTGATCGACACCATCGAATATCTTCCAAAGAACCTTTTGCTCATTCAAACTAGCTAAGATATTATCCAATAGATGCAATGAAACGATTAATTTATCGGTAATAATTACCGTTCTACTACCAAACGAATCGCTGATCTTGCCAATTTCATCAATTGCTTTATCGCCATATATAATTTTTTGAGGTATGGTTATTTGATACATTTTAAATGTCTCCTTAAGGTAATTTAATAGGCAAAGGCATCCGTAAGTTTCTCGCCTTTTTCCCGTAGACTATTTTTTGTGGATCCGTCGGCCGTAACTTGAGCGACACCAGTATTCCACCATGAGGAATAGCCATCGGACATTGTTTTAGGTAATACTCTGATATGGACAAGTGTGCTTCGATCCGACTCGATCATCTTGGCCAACGCGTCATCCAAATCGTCCAGACTGCCAACGGTATATGCCTCAACGCCATATGCCTCTGCTACTTTAGCATAGTCAACCGTCATCAATTTGCCTTGATAGTCCCTGAGCTCCGTTCCAAAGGAAGACATACCGTTCCCCATTTGTAAATTATTAATACAGCCAAATCCCGAATTATCAAATAGGAGAACATTAATTTTCTTTTTATACTGAATGCTTGAAAGCAATTCAGAGTGTAACATATTAAAACTACCATCACCTAGCAATGCAAAAACCTCTTTATCCGGATGTGCAATTTTTGCGCCATATGCTCCAGCAATTTCGTATCCCATTGTCGAATAACCGTAATCCACATTGTAGGAATTAACCGTTCGAGCCTGCCAAAGGCGTTGCATATCTCCGGGAAGAGAACCGGCGGCACCAACAACGACACTATTAAGCGGTATCCTTTGGTTGATTTTGATTAAGGCAGCTGTCTGCGTAATATTAGTCTGTAACCGTTTTGCGTATTCGGTCAATACTTCATTCGAAAATTGCTCACTTATTTCTGGCACGTAATTTGCTGCGCCATAAGAGGTGTGCGCTAATCGATTTCGCTCAATCTGCCAATTCTGGATTTCTTCTTCTAAAAGACCACCATACTGTGTATGAAAACTCCCAGGTAGTTCTTTCTCAATCTGCATTAGCGCAGTTCTCGCATCAGCCACAACTGCGACTCCACCCATCTTATAACCCTGCACACGAGATACATTGATATTAACGAATTGGGCTTTGCTTGAATCAAATGCGGTTTTAGAAGAAGTGGTGAAATCCGAATATTTTGTTCCAACCCCAATGACTAGATCTGAATGTCTAACAATGTTATTTGCTGATGCACTCCCGGTGACCCCAACACCACCCAAATTGAGATGGTATTCCGATGACACGGTTGACTTACCCGCCTGTGTTTCAACCAAGGGAATCGTGTGTGTCTGAGAAATTTGCTGCAGAATATCACCTGCCTCCGAATACTTGGCACCACCACCAACGATAATTATTGGTCTCTGACTATTTCGAATTAATTTCACGGCTTCTACTATTTCTCTCTGCGTGGCCGACCTGCGATCACTATAATACGTTTTCTCAGCAAAGAAAGTCTCTGGGTAGTCATAGGCTTCCCCCTCAACATCCTGCGGGAGTGCAAGTGTTACTGGCCCAGAGCTAACGGGGTTGGTGAGGACTTCGAACGCCTTTGTCAAAGCACTCATTAATTGCTCAGGACGTTCAATCCGATCCCAATAACGTGAAAGTGGCCTCAGAGCATCGTTGGTGGATATACCTTGACACTGAGGTTGTTCAATCTGTTGGAGAACCGGATCAGGTTGCCTACTCGCAAATGTATCTCCTGGAAGAAACAATACGGGCAAGTTATTGGCCAGGGCAGTTCCAGCTGCAGTCACCAAATTCGCCGCCCCGGGCCCGACAGACGAGGTCACGGCAAAAATTTGATGACGGAGTTTCTCTTTTGCAAACGCAATCGCCGCTTGCCCCATCCCCTGTTCATTTTTACCTTGAAAAACTTGTAAATGACCAGGATCCTGTTCCAAAGCCTGACCAATCCCTAGAACATTCCCATGACCGAAAATATGAAACACACCTTTTACAAACGGGGTCCTATGACCATCAACCACAATATATTGTTGATTCAAAAACTTAACTAAAGCCTGTGCAGTTGTTAATCTGATTGTTCTAGGCATCGTTTGCATCTCCCCATGGTTGATTTTCAATAACCTGTTCAATCTCAGCTTCACTGGGCATCGCCTCAGATGAGCTATGTCGACTAACAACCAAAGCCGAGGCCGCACTTCCGTATTGCAGCGCCTGTTCAATCGATTTCTTTTGAATCAACGCACATAAAAATGCCGCAGCATATGAATCTCCAGCTCCAAACGTTTTCAGAACATTGGCCTTGTAGGCAAAACCACGCGTGATGCTTCCATTCCTTTGATACGCGAAGGAACCCTTAACACCATGTTTTATGACAATGAGTTCTGGGAAATACTGAAAAAGGTTACGCACTGTTTCTTGATTATTACCATTGGTACTATGCTCGAGAACATTAAATTCATCACGAGTACCAATGACAATATGTGCTTTTTGGGCCACCAGACGATAATACAAGGCCGTTTCCTCACTCGACTTCCATGTGTAAGGCCGATAATCCAATTCGAAGACAACCTTCACTTGATGTTTTTGCGCATACTCAATGGCCAAAAGAGTCGCCTCTCGTGATGGACTTTGTGACAAAGCCGTTCCTGAAACCAACAACATCTCGCTGTTTTTGATATACTCCTCCGATACTTCATCCGGAGTAAGATATAAATCCGCGACATTGTCGCGATACATTAGAATACTACATTCTTGTGGGCTTTTGATTTCGGTAAAAGCAAGACCCGATTTGTGACCAGAATCATCAAGTATCATTTGAGTCGTATCGACACCCGCCTTTTCCATAAATCCCTTTACAAAATGGCCATGCTGATCGTTCGAGATTTTTCCGATGAACCCGACAGACTGTCCCAATTTTGCCAACCCAATGGCAATATTAGCCGGTGATCCGCCAACATACTTCTTAAAAGTAATTGTCTCCTCCATCGGCCGATTAATTTCAACAGCATTTAGATCAACACAGGCTCTTCCTAGCGTGACAACAGCAAACTTTCTCATTCATAAACTTCCTCTCTCAATTACCAATCCAGATCATACTGGAGAAACATCATTGCCGATTCTTTACCCATTCATGTTCCGGATCATCATGAAAACGCCAGAGCTTATCAGGCCCAGCCATAATATTCAAGTAATACGAGGTATAGCCATCGGGAACTCCTACAGGATGATATCCTCTCGGCACAATAACGACATCTTGATTCGTACACGACATTGTCTGGTCGATCATACGATCATCTGAATAAATACGTTGGAACACAAATCCTTGGGACGGATTTATTTCATGGTAGTATGCCTCTTCCAAAAAAGACTCTTCTGGCGGATTGCTAATGTCGTGTTTATGTGGTGGGTAGCTTGAGAAGTTTCCGCCCTCCGTATAAACCTCGACGATCAATAGCTTCTCACTAATGGCATCTTGATCGGACAATATCGTCTGTACATACCTTTTATTCTGATACGCACCTCGAACTTCAATTAAGACATCATCAGGACTGATGAGCCGTGTTAGATGAACCTTATTTGCCTTTGTTGCCGCAATCAACACTCTAGATTTGGTTTCAGCGATAATCTTGTATGCGTTCCCTTTTCCAACGTAAACGCTATGGGTCGGTTTTTTGTCAAAAACAGAAGAACGCGTCCCAATGGAAGAAAATGCTTCTCCGCTGCTTGTCTCAACAGTCACCCTTCCACAAAGAATAGTGGCACAACTTTCTTTGCCAGAATCAAAATAATCAACCTCACCGCCCGGTTCAATCTCATAAACAGAGAATTCTACATACTTCAACCCACTGTTTTCACCTGAAATGTACTGAACCAAACGAACTTTACTATTTATCGGAAATAAAATCGGTTGCTTTAAAAAATTCATGTTTACACCTCTCCAAAAAGATAGGGTCTGACATCAACGACTGACACTCGTTACGAAAGACCCTGAACTTCTATGTTATCAGCCCTACTTAACGCACCGAAAACCCACTCACGTTTATTGATGCGCTCATATGAACATTCAGTGCTCCGCGAATAAAACGCCTAAATTCAATAGATATCTGTGACACTATGAGCACAATGATGAACGGATTATCCAAAGCGAATTGTTTTGATCTCGTACGGCGCAAAAGTTAGGTCAATTGACGAGTCGCTGGGTTCGCTAATGTTTCTTTCTAAAAGGTCTGTTTCGTTCCACCACTTTAGCGTCTCAATATTCATTGAGACAACATCACTCCCGCCTGCGTACTCATGGACACGCAGTATCCATCCATTTCCATCCTCAGCTTTCTTTAACGCATCGACAACAATGTTGGCCTTAGCACTGATTACAATTTTCGGTAGGTCAGTCGTGTTTCTCAATACCAGAGGTGCTTCATTGATTTCCCACGCTTCCTGGACAGTTCTCCCCTCAACAAAGTCACCCTGATGCGGGAATAAGCTATATACAAAATGATGTTTGCCAATATCTGCCGTTGGATCCGGATAAATTGCGCCCTTTAGGAGACTTAATCGCATTCTTTGACCCTTAACATCACAACCATATTTTGAATCATTCAGTAGGCTGACGCCAAAATCATGTTGAGAAAGATCCATCCATTGATGAGCCACAGTCTCAAACTTTGCCATCTCCCAACTCGTATTCCAATTGTTTGGACGCCGGACATTTCCATACTGAATATCATATGTTGCATACGTCGACCGAACATCGACATCAAACTTGACCTTGAGAAGTTGTTGTCTCTCCTGCCAATCAACATCGGTAATGAAATCAATTCTCTGCGTATGGTGATATAGACGCATTTCTTGTTTAAGGATCGACTGACCAAATTTAAACGAAAATTCAACTGCCTGAAAAATGCCATTTGGCTGTTTGATTGTCACCTGATCGGCAACCAACTCCTTAAACTTTTCCTGATAATAAATATCGATATCCCAAGCGTCAAAGTTCATCGGCTTATCTTCAAATAACTGAAAAACATTTCCGGTTCCACTCAGAATTTCACGGCCAAGCCTTTTGTCAAAAATCGAAGTAAGTTGGCCTTCCTTATTCCAGCTGATTAAGTAGGAATCGTTTTCTATTCCCATATGACTGGCCACTACAGGTAGGGGAGTCTTAGCCTCATTTTCACCATTTACTACTTTTAACACTTTCTTACCCAGTGCAGGTACTGCTTCAACCAGTGCGAACAGCTTATTATTGCTCTCATAAGATCGTATCTGATTTCCTGCTTCATCAACATACACTTGACCTAAAGATACCTTAGGTAATTCCACCAATTGTGAGCGCTGCCAATTCGCCAGATTAAAGATTGCTAAATCATCTTTTGTCGGCTGCAGTGGGGCCAATAGGCTTCTTGCTTGTTCGAACAGGCCTTCCATTTCAACATGATTGTCCTGGTATACCTCATGGATCGAGGATCCTGGAATAATATCATGAAACTGATTCCGTAGGATTACTTCCCACATGTAAAAGATTTCATCTTTCGGATATTTTTGTTGCCCGGACATTTCCATTAATGAAAATAGAATCTCGAGTTGCCGTAATATGAGTTCGCTCCGGCGGTTGGCTTTCTTCACATAAGCCTGGGATGTATATGTTCCGCGATGATACTCAAGGTACAATTCCCCATCCCAAGTGTGAACATATTCTTTCGTATTTTTGAAGGTCTCCTGTAATCTATCGAAATAATCTGCTGCCTTCCCAGTTTTAACGTTTGGTAAGCCAGGAATCTTATCCAACACCCGTCGCTTTTCTAGCATATCGCGACCCACGCCGCCGCCACCATCACCAAACCCATATGAAATCAGCATTTCACTATTGATGTTTTTGTCCCGATAGTTATCATATACGCCTAAAACGGTCTCTGGTTCTAACTCGCCATTATAAGTGTAATACCAATTTGACTCCCAAGAATTCTCTTCTCCAGGTTCCGGGGTGGTTACAAAGTGAGTTAGAACCTCTGAACCATCTATGCCACGCCATTTGAATGTATCGTGAGGCATCCGATTGAACTGATTCCAACTGATTTTAGTGGTCATAAAAGTATGAATACCACATTTGGTTAAGATTTGTGGCAACGCCCATGAATATCCAAAAACGTCTGGTAGCCATAGGTAGTGGATGTCCTGATTAAATTCCTCTTTAATAAATTTCGCGCCGTGGAGTATTTGGCGTGTCAAAGATTCACCAGATGGAATATTGCAATCTGCTTCCAGCCACATGCTTCCATCAACTTCCCATCGGCCTTCCTTTACCCTTTTCTTTATCTCAGAGAATATTTCTGGGTAGTCTTCTTTAACGAACTGGTATAACTGGGGTTGAGTCTGTAAGAAAACATATTCAGGATACTCATCCATTAACCGCAATACCGTTGAAAAGCTTCGCGCGGCTTTCTCTCTAGTATGTTTTAATCGCCATAACCAGGCCACGTCAATATGCGTATGACCCACCGCTGTTACTGTAACCATCTCTTCCTTTGGTATATTTCCAATTCCTTCATTTACCTTCGAAAAGGCTAGATCAATTGATTCGTAGAATTCTTTACTTTTTGGTTGGGACCAATTGATTTCATTGATGGACTCATTCAACACGGCAGATAATTTATACTTAATTGGGTTGTCTGTACTCAACTGATTGATTGTTTTGTTGATTGCATCCGCATAATAAAACAACTGATCAACAACGACCATTTTCCGACAAATAGCGGCCTGTTTAAATACATGA
The DNA here is from genome assembly GCF_054785215.1 of Lapidilactobacillus salsurivasis. Taxonomy (NCBI): domain Bacteria; kingdom Bacillati; phylum Bacillota; class Bacilli; order Lactobacillales; family Lactobacillaceae; genus Lapidilactobacillus; species Lapidilactobacillus salsurivasis. The sequence goes on from NZ_BAAABI010000001.1 coordinate 226,533, forward strand.
GTTTGAATCCGGGGTTCCCCGCCCCCCTCCAGACCAGACCAAAGCTTCAAAACTATTTCAACCCTCTGACCTCGTAATTCATTAGAAATCTTAACTTCTTTGTGGTTTGAATCCACGCCTTGATACGGTTTGCCATTGATAAATAGTAACGATTCAAAGCCGGAGCTATAGCCTCCACCCGTATGACCAAAATCAAGAACTAGAAATAAGTTATCCTGATCAGGAAAATCAATCTCCCGCCGAACCCACAGATAGTAATCTCGTCCCTCCCATGAGTCTCCAAGATTAAATGGTGTTGCCTTAGAGAAATCATGCGGTGGATATTTTTCTTCCTTCGTCTTGTCCTCAAGTACCGTCCAGTCAGAGAATGATTCGACTTCTGAAAACCGATATCCTGCCAGCTCTTCAATCCGAGCCGATAGCTTTTCTTTAAGATAGAACAAACTCATTGATGATTCCTCCAATATTTTTCTTTCAAGAAACAAGATCAGTAGGTGTCTTATCTCGCTTCATAAAAAAGTCCACCACTTTAGTAAAACAATAACTGAATAATAGACCCAAAAGTACTTCCTTTATTCCATAAGAAAACAATCCTAAAATCAAAACTAAATAATTAATGTAACGTAGATAAACTGCCACAGAAAACTTAGGAAACCGCCGATTCAGAACAACTGCAAAAACGTCCAATCCAGCAGTAGATGAGTCCTCTGACAGGCAACAATAATAGCCAGTTGCAATCATTAATACGGCCAGAATAAAATCTATCACAAGGTTAGTGTGTAAAGTGAATGGCAACCGATAAAAGAGATTGAAGAAAAAGAGATACGATACGCTACTGACTACCGATGAAAAAAAGAAAAATTTTCCCAAAAAGACAAATGAAACAACTAGTAAAATTACTGTGATCACATTTGTAAATATCGTGATGTTTAGAGTCGTTAGTTTACTGAATATCAAGGATAGGCTTGTAACACCGCCATTTATAATTTTATTTGGTACCATTAACTTTGCATATGCCAATCCCAGTATGGAATTTCCAAAAAAGATCTTTAAAAATGATTTTGTCATTTATTCTAATTCTCCGAGAATCTAAAAATCTAAATCTAAATCATCATATTTATGACTACCTTTTGTTTCAACATAATTTGCTTCAAAAGCTTTAAAAAATGGCCAATACATTAATGTCGCTAATCCAATCGTTCCCAGTGTTAAGATTAGCGACCGCCAATCCAAAGTTGCTAAGAGAGCAGCAAACGGCAACGGCATATCCGCAACAAAATAGGTCGGGAGTGCGACCCATCCCATTTTGAAAACAAACCACTGAACAACGCCTAATATTGGTGTTCCCACTACTAGAGGAAAGAAAAAGTAGGGATTCATTACAACTGGGATACCGAAAATAATTGGCTCAGATACTGAAAAACAGGCCCCACCAATTGATGATCGTCCTAATTGCCGCAACTTAGCCTTTTTGCTTAGCAATGTAAGGATGACTAGTGCACCAGTGATTCCAGCTCCAGTGGCGCTTAAGAAGTAATCCCAAAAGTTAGGAGTAAAAATATATTTCGGTGTTTCCCCAAGTGCCATTGCATGAAAATTCGCATTCAAATTACTGGTCGCGAACAATAATACTACTGGTGCCAAGATCCCATAGCCATTGACTCCGATGTACCAAAGGAACGTCTCAAGAAAAACTATCAAGAAAACCATAAACGGATTATCAATATTGATTTCATTGATTACGTTCCTAATTCCTAATTGACTCCAGTATCTAGTTAACAGATAGCATCCGAGAAAGGCAAAACCGAAATAAAGCATGAGCAACAGGTTGTCTAAAAACTTCATTGGAATATTCAGCCTTTTCTTGATACTTTTTAGTATAAATTGATAACCAGTAATCAGTACAAAACCAACTAATAAGGCCAGAAGCGGTAGCAATAATAATTCTGTTCTAGCATCACTTAGATGTTCTCCAGATACCAATAGATAAACTACAGAGCTGCAAATATAGTAATACAGATTCCCGTGTTCGCGATAAAGTAAAAAGCATAAAATGGCTAAAAATAACCAACCGCAATTATTAGTCAATAACAGTAAAGCCTTTGAAACCAGCAACTCGAACGAGTGATTATGGATAAACATCAGATTCAACTGTTTGGCAATTGCAATCACTGATGAAACTAACAGTATATAGTTGAAATATAGAAAAGCATTTTTCATATTTCTGAAATACTGATTACTCTCAATTTTCCCTAAGACTGGCATAATTTTGATTTGAATTTTGCTTACTGAACGATTTAGTCTGTCTAAGGTCATGCTATCAGTCCTTAATTATGAGTTTTAATTTGATAGATTGCCTCTTTTAAAATATTTGCGGCATTCATACTGCCGTAATCTGCCGCATCAATTACAACCACAGGAATATCTAACCCGGCAACCTTTTGTTCAATTTCCTGATGTCGATGTCCAACTTGAGGTCCTAACATGATCACCTGATATGACTTAGCTGTCTCCATACTGATATTTCCGGCTGGAATAGCATCGATTTTCAGTTGGACCGCTGCTAATTTTTTACTAGTTGCTGCAACTTCATTCATTTTTTTTACTAGAATACTTGTGGAAGCACCTAAATTGCATGCTAAACAAATCGACAAATTTTCCATTATTTCTCCTCTAACCTATAAAGTTTTATGAATTCATCTACAATTGTGGACATTAAAATGGTGTTCATCAGCGTATCCTGAGCATGAATCAGTAAAACATTGATTTCATTACCCTCACCATTTACCTCATTTACCATTAAGTCCGTCTGAAGATTATGAGCCTCATTCATTAATGTTTCCGCTTCGGCTTTTTTCACCGCCGCTTTTTCAAAATCCTTTTCGCGCGCATCTTGCAAAGCCTCAACCAGCATCGTGAATGCAGTTCCAGCTTTTGAAATCAATGCGAATGAAATTTCCTCAGTCGTCATTTCCATGTTGCACCTCTTGAATCCGCAGAATATTGTTGATTTTATTCTCAATCCGCTTTCTATTTTCTTCATCAGTTAATGAAAAGATTGTTTCATCATCGAGGACCCATTGAACTATTTTCTCAACCACGGGATATGATCGATGATCCTTAACTGCAATCGTGATAATTACACTGACAGGAAACACATTTTTCCCAGGAAAAGCAATCGGATTGTGAAACACATGCATACTGAAGCCATTCTTGATAACCCCGTCTTGCTCGCCAGCATGGGCCAGTAGAATCCCTGGTGTAATAATCATGTATGGACCAAATCTTTCAATATTACTGATTATTTTCTCAGTATATTTCGGATCGATTGATTTCTTGGCTAGAAGTTCACTGGCACTAAGCCGGATAGCACTCTGCCAAGTTTGTTGTGACTGGTGATACTTTAGCATGGTCGAATCAAAGATAAAGTCGGGTAGATTGGGTTGATCTTCCTCCAGTAAATTCGATGCTAAAATCTTAATAATTTTTGACTCTAACTTGGTCATGTTGATTTCAACATGGACTTCTTCAGAAATAGCATTCATGATTTGCGATAATTTCCCCAGTCGACGAGGAATGAATGAATACCCATTCGCGAGAAGCCGGTGTTTGATCTGCACGAAGAAGTCGTCCGAGAACGCCTTATCCGAATAAAGAATCTTTTCAGAATCAACCTCGGGCAAGCGCACTGTTGAAATGATCAAATCGTAATGTGCTACCATCGGTGCTTCAAATTTAAAAACCGAAGTTGTATCAATATGATCAGAATCAATTAAATTGCTAACCTTACTCTTCAGCACGCTGGAGATTGCACGGCCTTCACCACAAATAATTAAAATCCGCGGCGATTTGAAGGCTTTCGGTGCATTTTGCTCGATTTCATTAATATAATACAAAGTAATTAATGCTGCTTCTGATGCCTCAACGTCTTCAAAAATTCCGTTCTGAAATGTTTGAATCGCAGTAAAAATAACATAATATAGGTTCTTATATTCGCCCATCAACGTACCACTATCTAAATCATGAAACGGAATATTATTTTCATACCTAAAAATAAAACGTTGAATATGATTGATCAGTGACGGTGATTCCACTTTGAAATTATTCATTTCGAATGTATCGGATAATTCTCGGTCAATATAACGATTTAGTCGTCTAGCAAGATTAATACTTTTTTGTGGACTAGGGTTGTTTTGCTTAGCTTCATCAATCAACCCTGAAATTATCTGTAGTTTCTTTGTGCGTGCGGTGATTTCTGAATGCTTAATCAATTCTAGATACTTATAGTTCAAAATCATCAAGAAGAGAAAATTTGTATCGTCAATCTCACTCAATGACTTTCGTGAAAATAGAATCGTCTGGTCCAACGAACTAAACAAAATATCCAAATCAAAAATATCAAAGAAAACCAAATCCCCGGTCTTGGAATATATATTGTCCTGATAATAAAAACTATAAATTTCGCGGATATTAATCATCTTTTTTAGAACTTCGATAAAGTATGAAAAACGCCGAAAATCATATTTTTCAATCAAGTAACCTTTTCGTGCAACGTTTGATAGCAAGATGTTCTCGTTTTCAAATTCATCAGTAATCTGGTCAATTGTATTAACAATCGTTGTTCGTGATGCTGATAGTGTTTCTACAAAGTAATTAATCGGAACCCGCTCGTCTGCAAGCAACAACTTCAACTCAATGAAATACTTGATTTGTTCTGCCGTGTATTTAAACTGTTCTGGAGTTGTATGTGAAATAAAGAATTCAATTTCTTTCTTTACCTCGTCATATCGATCAATCACTAAACAATCCTTGATGATGAAAATCTGACCCAACTTCTTCTCTTTTAGGAAATAATTGATCTTTCCAAGTGCGTAGTGAATTTGGTTAGCAGAAAGTTTCAACTTCTTTTGGATTTTCGCTACGGTAACCTTTTCATTTTCGTTCAGAGCAAACCTTAGAAGATCAATTTCTCGCTGACCAAGTTTCATTAGCGCTCCTCCTGGAACCCGAAGATTTTGACTCTCTGAGCATTAACTATTCGGTCAGTCCAAATCACAAGAAGCCCAATGGAAACAATAGCTAACGCAGGAAAGAGATAGGTAATTAGACCTGCAACTAGGAGCAGCAGGATGTCCCCGATCCAAACTGGAATCCCACTTAAAATCAATCTAACTCCATCCAATAAGACATCTTTCGAATAACTTCGTCCCTGTGCCAATCCCTGTAATAAAATCGAATAAAGAGGTAAAACAATCAAAATCCCCATCGTCAAAAAACAAGTGAGAACTATTGTGAATCCGGCACTCAATTGTGGTATCAAATTCAGATTCAGTATAAAAATAATTCCAACAAACAGAGCTGAAATTTCCAGCAAGAGACATGTGATAATGGTTTGACGTTTTTTTAGGACTTGCCACTTATCGGTCTTATTCTCTTGTAGATAAACATGGGCAGCAACAATTCCGTAGAAGAATCCTACAATGGTCAATGCTCCAATCAAAACTATCCCACTGAGAATGATGACATCCATTAATCTTGCTTGTAGGGCAATAAATCGTTCTTTCATGAATACTCCTGTCTACTGTTTAACCGCCCCTTCAGTGATACCAGAGATCAGTTGTTTGCTAAAGAATGCAAATACAACCAATAGAGGCAGCGTTGCTAGTAAAGTGCCCGTAATTACCAATGGATAGTTTGTCTTATATAATCCTTGTAACTGAGTTAGAGCCAGCATCAATGTATATTTTGATTCATCATTCAAAATGATTAATGGCCACATATAATCATTCCAGGCTCCCATAAATGAGTACAACGCCAGAAATGCTAAGGCTGGTCGCATAATTGGCAAAATGACTTTGTAATATGCTTTAAATAAAGTACACCCATCTAGTTTCGCAGATTCGATCAGACTGTCAGGAATTGCATCGGCACAGTATTGCTTAATCCAGAAAATACCAAATGCATTTGCCATCCCCGGAATAATCAAAGCCTTGTAAGAGCCGACCCAGCCAATTTTATCCATCAAATAGAAGGAAGGAATGATATTTAATTGACCAGGAATCATCATCGTTCCAAGTAGAAACATGAACAGAAACGTCTTTCCTTTGAATTTAAGCTTCGCAAACGCAAATCCAGCTAAGGAATCAAAGAATAAGATCAAAATGGTAGAAGTCAAAGCAACAAATAATGTATTAAACAATGAGCTGAAGAATGTTGTTTCAGTAAAAACGGTTTTGATGTTAGTTAGTAACTGGCTTCCCAACAATAAGCTTGGTGGAATCTGATAAATCTCACTATTGTCCTTGCTTGCCATAACGATCATCCAGTAAAAAGGAAAAATAGAAAGGAAAACACCGATTCCCAGAAACAATCTGACAAGAAACTTGAATAAACGGTTGTTCACGCTCACTCCCCCTTAATCCGATAAGTCGTTAGATACCAGTTAAGCAATGAGAATACTAGAATGATCAACACTAATGCCCATGCAATAGCAGATCCATATCCATATTCGTTATTGGTAAAGGCAGTATTGTAAAGATAATAGACAATTGTCATGGCCCCTCCCTCAGGAGTTGCCCCTTGTGGCACCAATACTTGTGCCTCCGAGAACACTTGTAACCCACCAATAGTTGACATCATAACGGTAAATAAAATAATTGGTTTAAGCTGTGGTATTGTAATGTTCCAGAATATTTGCATATTGGTCGCACCGTCAATGACGGCCGCTTCGTAATAATCATTCGGAATTTTCGTGATACCAGTTAGATAGATTATCATATTGTAGCCGACGTACATCCAGAAGTTGATCAATGCAATCACTATTCGAACCCAAAAAGGAGATGTGATCCAGTTGATAGGTTTCAGACCAAACCACTGTAAAAGCGAGTTAGCCAGGCCATCCAAATTAGAGAAGATTAGGCCGAATAAGATTGTGACCGCAACTACCGACGTGATATTTGGTAAAAAGAAAATCGATTTCAGAAGTTCCTTATGCTTAATAAATTTTAGGTTGATCAGGAAGGCTAAGATCAACGCTAGAAACAACATTGGAAATGTACCAATAGCCCAAATAATCAGCGTATTCTTCACTGACAAGAAGAAATCGGCATCCCGAAATAAACGCGCAAAATTAGATAAACCAACAAATTTAATATTTCCTAATCCGTCCCACTTACTAAAGGCCAAGACACCTGAAAAAATGATTGGAAATAAGCCGAAGATCAAAAACAAAATATAAAACGGTGATATAAAAACGTAAGGAGCAATCTTATCAAAATTGAATTTTCTTTTTGATTTAGATTCAGAATTCATCATTTCACTATTCTCCATCCTTGCCTCTCCAGACAAGTTTATGACATTGATCTGCTTCTTTTGCTTGATCAATGCCATATTCTTGTATCTGTTCTTCTATTCTTTTGACATCTCTTTTACTTTTTTAACGGCATCTTGCCATGCCTTATCTGAATTCTTTCCTTGCTCAGCAACCAAAATGATTTGGTCCTCAAAGCACTTGAATGCAGCCGTTTCACGAGGATCGGATGGCACATATTTTAATTTATTCGCAACTTCGATAAAGTAATGATTGAACTCTTCGTCCCCAAACAATTTATTTTTGGTTGTCTTGAATGCCTGATCATAAACTTTTTTATTAGCTGGGAATAATGCCAATTCTTCATAATTTGCACGTTGACTCGCCTCATTCGTCAGATACTTGACAACATCTGCGGCCTCTTTCGGATGACTTGAAGTCTTAATGACTGCCAAGTATGAACCGCCATAGTTAGAAGCACCTAATGGTGTACGCGCAATCATCCATTGTTCTGGTTTAACGCCATTTTCGCCTAGATCATTAATGCCCCAAGAAGCCTGTACCGTTCCGCCAAATAGTCCCTTTTGAACAGCATTGGCACCATCTGCGCTGTTTCCTTTTGCACCAAGCGCATACCCCTTTTCCTCGGCAGTTACGGCATAATCCCAAACTTCCTTAAGCTGACCATCGCCAAATGTAAGTTTCCCATTTTCGTCATAAATATATTTGGTCATGGTTCGTGATTTGGCCTGGAGTAATCCTAATGACGATTGAAAGAAGGGCATTCCTGTCTTATCTTTCAATTGCTTCGCTGCAGCCATCAAACTGTCGTCATCTTTGATTAACGCACTGACTTCCTTATCATCGGTTGGTAACCCAGCTTTTTTAAAGGCACTAACGTTATAGAACAAAGCAGTCGGGCCAATATCGATTGGCATCGCAATTTGTGACTTTTTGTCATTTGTAAAGCAGGAATTCCATTTCCACTCCACAAAATCATCTGCCAATTTTTCCGTGTCATAGTCCCGAAGGTTTACAAATTTGTCCGCGTATGGCATGTAGTCAGAAATATTGCTATTAATAGCTGTAATATCAGGAGCCGACTTGGAATTTAAACTCGCCTTTAGTTTTGTGTCAAAATCATCATTTGCTGGAATTTGCTTGAAGCTTAATTTGTAATTTGGAAACTTTTCTTTTGCTTTGGCCATCGATTTCTTGCTGATCGCACCGTTATAATAATTAATTGATAATTCAACTTTATCGGTATTAGAAGCATTTCCGTTACTACATCCGGCCAGCATTGCTCCCCCCATAAAGGACATGGCTAACACCAGAATATGACTCTTCTTCATTTTTACTCCTCCTTGTTAGATGGACATCAAATAGTCAAAACTTTTCGACAAACTGTTGAAAACGCCGATTTTTGAATAGTCTTGCTCAATGCAATAATAATCGACTCCGTTTTCTTCGCCCCAAGAAACAATTGACTTAAAATCCAAATCGCCGCTTCCTAACTCTGTCAGGTTATGATCCATATCATCCGGCGCAAACCCTTTGATATAGTCTTTTAGGTGAACGATAGGGGCCCTTCCGGAGAACTTCTTGAACTCCTCGACAGGATCTTTGCCCGCGACGGAAATCCAATAGGTATCTGGCTCTGAATATATCCCCATGCCATAAACCGGATCCGTGACATAATCAAGCACGGTGCGTCCATCTATCGTATTATTGAAATCATATTCCGGACAGTGCAATCCGATTTTGAATCCGAGACCGCGTAATGACGTTTGAGCATCCAATAATTGCTTCTTTGTTTTTACATAACCCTCCAAATATTGGTCGTCATCATCGATATATTTGTCATAAATGGTTTTGCACCCAAATAGCAGTGATTCAGAAATAATGCCATCTAAATCGTTGAAAAAGCGATCATGTTTGATATGCATACCTGCAATCTGAAAATCATATTTATCAACTAACTCTTTTATTTCCTCCGGTTCATGCCCGCGCATACCATCCAATTGAACCGCCTCAAAGCCGATCTCCTTAAGCGTTCGGAAGGTCAACTCAGGATCGGCTTCCAATTCCTTTCGAACAGAATACATTTGCGCTGCAATTTTAGCTTTTTTCATAATTAGTTTCCTCCCATTTTTAGTTGCTCAATTTCAGCAGGGGAGAGTGGTAAATTCATTGCTTCGACGGATTCAAGCAATTGCCATTCCTCTTCTGGTCCAATAGTTGCATATGACGGAAAGGCTTGGTTCAGCACATATGCCAATGAAATTTGAATCGGTTTTACCCCTTTTTCCTTTCCAAGCTTCTCACAGACGCTTAAGCGCTTCCAATTGGTTTCGTTGAAATAGACTTGTACAAACTCCTTCTTAGCCGGGTCATTGACATCTTCAGGTGTAAATCTATTCCCGAAAAACGCTTCTGCTTGAGCCGACCAAGAAATGAGTGGAAAGTTATTCTCCTCATGCCAAGCAAGCATTGTCTCATCAGCGGTAACGCAATTCTCCCACCGTGGCTCATTCACCTTTGCTAAACTGAAATTTGGGCTGTTAAAAGATAGTGGATTCAGATTGTTATTTTCACAATACTTTTTGGCTTCAATCACTCGCGGTAGCTCCCAGTTTGAAACGCCGAATGCTCGAATCACTTTATCATCCACAAGTTTGCTAAGTGTCTCCATCAACGGCCCAACCGGTTGCGTCGGATCATCTCGGTGTAAAAGTAGCACATCAACATAGTCAGTCTGTAGCATCTCCAAGCTTGTCTCAATGTCCGCCAAAATAGCTTCAGGATTAACTCGTGGAACATCTAGTTTTCCTCGAATTGGGTGGCACGCCTTGGTAATAATCGTATAATCTTCACGTTTCTTATCTGAGAGCCACTTCCCTATTACTGACTCACTTTCCCGATAATGCCTGGCCGTATCAAATGTACGTCCGCCCTTGCTAACATAAAGCGTAAACATCTTATCCACTTTCTCCATGTTATCAAGTTTTAGATAATCGCTTGATCCAAGAATCAGCTTTGACAAAATCACCTTTCCATCCTTGACCGTATATGAATCTTGTTTCATTCTAAAGCCCCTCTTCTGATTGACATTTAATCACAACCTGAGATTAGCAAAAAAATAAAACGCTTTCAATGCTCCGGGTAACAAATTTTTATGTCTTTCAATTATCAAATTGTTATTGAAGCGCTTGCATTAAATTTCTTAATGAATTATTTTAACGGTATAGCCTTAAGGAGGTTCTCGGAAATGAATGTTATCGACGACAAATCTTTAGAAATATTGCAGTTTACAGATATTCATATTGGTCAGACACCTTTGAATAAAGAAGATCTTAAAACGCTCAAAATGATTGACCTGACACTGGCAACAACTCCGGCCGACCTTGCTGTTATCACCGGTGACTTAATCTGGTCCGATGGTGTAACCGCCCCAGAAAAAGGCTTGGCTTCATTAGCTAAGATTTTCAACAAATATTCAATACCTGTGGCCATCACCTATGGCAATCATGATTCTGAGGCATCCTTGACCCGATCAGATCTGCACGAGCTCGAGGCCAAACTCTTTAATAATTTAGCCGTCAAGACCAATCGTTTCTACGATGCCAACCAGAAAGAGTGTTTTACAATTGAAATAAATCGAGGTAATCGACTATCTAATGTTTTGTATTTCATTGATTCCGGCGCTGATGCCTTGATTGACTACGAAAGTTACGATTGGGTTTCTTTGGAGCAGATTCAATGGTATGAGGAGACGTATAAAAAACTAAGTACAATCAACCCTACCAACGATTTATGCTTTCTTCACATCCCTCTACCTGAATATAAACAGGCAAGCGAGCATATTATTGATGGCAATTTCTGGGAGCTAAACCCAAGAATCTCCTCCCCAAAATTAAATACGGGGCTATTTAGCCATATATTCGGTAATCATCACATTTTAGGAATCTTTTGTGGGCATGATCATGATAATAACTTCGAGGGTGTTTATTTGGGTCACAGATTAATCTACGGAAATGTTTCCGGATACAATTGTTATGGTGAGTTACCACGTGGATTTCGTTCAATTGGCTTGACTGCTACGAACATGGTAACCACTATACATGAGTTTTAACGGCATTGGCCGGTCCAACCCAACAAGAACAATACGAACAACTGTCATACATTCTTACTACCTACTACCAGCACAATGATTTTCACTTCAAAAAAGCAAATTAAATACGACCACTGTTTACCTAATATTCTGCTATTGGTAAGCACTGGCCGTATTTTTATTGCTGGGCTAATATTTAAAATGCCATGCGATGTTTCGTTCCGCCATGGATCCTGGTAGTAACGAAATATCTGACCAATCCTCATCGTATTCCGGTGCCACCTGAGCTTCTAGTGCAATTCCACCCCAATGTGGAATTGCACTAGTAAGAGACTCCCTGAAATGGTTTCCTGTATAGATAACAACTGCAGGCGCATCAGTTTGCAATGTCACTTGACGACAATTTCGTCTAGACATTAATGTAACGGCATCACCCGCTGATGAATCAAGTAAGAACGCGTGATTGAGCCCGCCAACAAGCTTGATTTGTTGATTTTGACTAGTCAATATTTTGCGAAGCGAATTGGGTCTCTTCAAATCAAAGACGCTTTCGGCAACTGAAGTCCAACCAGAAACTGGTGTGTTGTTTTGATTAACCGGTTGAATATAACTTGAGTTGACGGCAATATCCTGATCAAGAATATTTGTTCCCGGGCCATCCAATGAGAAATAGGTGTGATTAGTGGGATTAAAGAGCGTCAATTTATCTGTCAATCCTTCGATGTGGAGCTGCAGTATATCATTATCGGTTAGTTTATACGTTACCGAAATAATCATATTTCCGGGGTACCCATTGTTTCCATCAGAATCAAGAAGCCGCATAGTCACAGAGTTATCTCCTAGTGACTGGATGCTAAATATGCGTCGATCTAAACCTTCAGTACCACCATGTTTATGTCGACCACTATCATTGTTCTCTAAAGAAACTGAGCGGCCACCAATTTTCCAAACTGCCATCGGTAAGCGGCCAGCAACTCGACCTACTATCGCTCCAAAGTAAGTTCGCTGATTCAAATAATCCTCTATTTTGGGCAGGCTAAGAATGATGTTCTCGTGTCCCTGATTGGATGGCACCTCCAGTCGCCAGATGGCTGCCCCATAATTGATAATTGTTACCCTAACGCCATTGTCATTTTCGATTGTTATGGCATATAGGGAGCGTCCGTTTTGACTACCGAAATTAGCCAATCTAACTGTCATGAAATGCCTCCAAAACTTGATCTATGCTTGAATTGCATCAATAAACCGACTGGCGATTTCCTGTGGCCGTGTGATTGCGCCACCGACAACAACAGCATACGCCCCCAACTCGAGAACCCGGCGCGCTTTTTCTGGAGTATCAATCTTACCTTCACAAATAACCGGGCGATCTGACGTAGCCAGAACCTGTTTCAAATAGGAGAAATCATTATCCGCAATATTCATACCTGCTGTCTCCGAAGTATACCCATGCATTGTCGTTCCAATGATATCAAATCCTAGTGAAATAGCAGTCTCAACATCTGCAATTGAACCAGTGTCTGCCATTAGTAGCGTATCTGGAAACTCCTCACGCATTGTCAATACAATCTCTGAAAGGTCTGTCTTACATGGACGTTCACGCCGAGTCACATCACAGGCCACTACAGAAACACCCGTTGTCGCAACTGCGCGCATTTCCTTTATTGTTGGTGTAATATACACTTGTGAGTCAGCGTATTCACGCTTAATAATACCAATAATGGGTAAAGTTGTTTCATCTTGAATTGATTCAATATCAACTACTGAATTTGCACGAATACCTGCCGCTCCCGCCAAAGTGGCCGCGTGGGCCATTCTTCCCATAATAAACGAACTGTATAATGGTTCGTCAGGTAATGCTTGACAGGAAACGATTAGCTTTCCTTTGACCTGTTTTAGAAAATCATTCTTCAATTGTTACATCCTCCATTTTGGTGCCTTGATGCGCCATGATTGCCATTGTTGCGCCGATCAACTGTGCGTCATTCGCCAAACTCGACACACGAATATTAGTTTTTAAAAAACCAGCCGGCAAATTATTTAGAACTGCTTCTGTCAAAAGATTCTCTAGGAAATCCCCTTGCTGCGCAATGGATCCACCAATAATGATCATTTTTGGATCATGTATCAAAATAATTGCAACAAGTCCTTTGGCAACTTGATTGGCCCATAATCCCAGTAATCTTTGACAACGTGGATCATTTTTTCGGGCTAACTCAAATACTTGCTTGATTTCCAAGCCTTGATTGATCAATCCTTTGGCCAAATTCGTTGTCGACGCTGCTTGTTCAAAATTCAGATTTTCTGTAGCGGGCAAGTAGCCAATCGCATTCGCCTGGGAATGTGCCCCATGCACCAATTGACCATCACAATAATAAGCGCCACCAATGCCTGTGCCCAACGTGAGACAGTAAACTGAATCTATCCCCAAAGCTGCTCCCTTACTACATTCACCCAACAAGGCAGCATCCACATCGTTCAACACTGCAACAGGTAATGCGGTGTGCTCTTCAAGCATTTTACGGACTTCGGTTCCTACATAATTGGGAATAGTGGGACTCGCATAATCAATGGTACCTTCTGATGAAACGATGCCCGCTGTACTCACACCAATTCCCACAATATCGTATCTGTCCCTCAATTTTTTCCATACATGAACCATACTCAAGACGATACCGTCTTTGCTGTTTTCAGGAGTCGGATAATACCAATGCTCGCTGATTTCTAATTCCTGATTGACAAGCCCATATTTGACGGTCGTACCTCCGATATCAAATGCCAGAAAATATTCATTCAATTTATTCCCTCCAAAAAAGAAGAGTGAACACGAATTTACGCCTTCACTCCTTCCATGTTTCAATTAACTATTCGATTCGGTCTGATCAGCATATGCTTGCTGCGCAATATCGAGCCAATTTGAATCTAGCTTGCCTTTATTTATTAGGTAGAGATAGTCATAATAATTAGGTAGAATTGGTAGCTGAAGATATGACTTGGCGAATGCATTCGCGCCGATCTCGCTTGTTCGCAGAATTGTTGCTGTTCGTTTCCAGCCAAAGATAGAAGGGAGTGCCACAACGGGGAGTTGCTCATTTATTGGTTTTCCAGACTTTAATTCCAAATAATGAAAGTACTCATGTGCTAAGTGAATGTTGAGTGCTCTTTCATAGTTGATCTGAGCCGAAGAAGCGATTTCCTCGATCGACTCACGATAATAAATGATCTTTGACTTACCATGGCGATCATCCTCATATTGCGCGCGAATCTCCGTCGAGAAAAGTTTGCCAGAGCGCCCCTGTTCCTCCAATTCGACCCCGGCGTCCTGAAGCAATTTGGATATTGACGCCTTGGGGCATTTTTCGGCATACTTACGTCCCAATTCTAGTGCACTTGCTACGTATTCAGAACGTTGCTCCATTGGAATCCGTTCATAAAGTAAATCCTGTTTCAATTCCAGATCACCCAAAAATTCATCAGAGTATTTTGAGCTCAAGACTACACCTCCTCGTATCACTTATTTGTATGCAACTGCAATCAGCTCTTCTGAATCCTTCATCATTTCCGTTTCAACATCAACGATAGACAATAGCTGCTCAATCGTTTGCATCCCCGTCAAATCCAAAGCCTTTTCCTTGTAGAAAAGGAATACCTTGGGAATTGTCGCATTAGCGTCAGAATAGGTCGTATAGTCGTCAATGAAGGGAACCAATTTTGACCGAATTTCTGATTTTGTGCACATTGTACTATATGTTAATTTTTGTTTGAATCTAACTACACCCTCACGATCGATCACACAGCTGTTTTGCTGGTGACGCTTCAAAAAAAGGAATCCGGATGTGGTAACTGAGTTAACTAATTTCCAACGTCCAGTTGCTTCTGCAATTGTAACTGTGGCAGGATCGGCATTTAAAGCATCCGAGGCAATCTTAATGATCTGATCGTTGGTCAACGTTAATTCATTGAAATTCTTTTGCCGCAGTTCAGTAGCACCTGTGGCAACTGCACGAACGACATTACGCTGTGAATCGATCTCCACATTAACATCAACAGTTGATTCATTAGCCCCTGACTGAACGATCTTATCAATGACATCCGCCCGGATCTGCTTGATATCCTGATCCGTCGGATTGGTGATCGACCGTTCTATCTGCTCTCGCACCATCGCAAGTGCAACACCAATCGTTGAAATATAAGGCGCGTTCTTCGCAATTTTAAATTTAGCTTTCATCGCCTCGGCAAGTGCTGGGGCAATTACTGTGGCACTCCCACCACCACCAATAAAAGTAACCAAATTTGGATCCAAGTCATAATTATCAATTAATTCTTCAACCGTTGGACGAAGCTTCTCAATTGCTTTATTAACGACCTGTCGAGCGGTTTCCTTACCAGAAATGCCAAGATGCTTACCCAGCACTTCCCATGCAATCTGATTGCTTTCATCAATACCATGGGCATAGTCGTTATCCGGGACATATCCCAATAAATTTGCAGCACCTGCTAATGTATATGAAAATGTGCCTTGATCTGTCTTAATAACAGCATACTCCGCCGGATCACTCGGTCTTGGCGATACATAGTCAACTGTCGGATGATCAAATTGATCCGTAGGCGTAAAACACTCATATTCCAAGTTGGCAATATGTGCGCTTCGAGGTCCAACATCAACAATTTTCCCATCTGCGATCCGTACCATGCTACCGCCAGCCACACCCAACGTTCGGACATCAAGCGAACGCAAGTAAGTTTTGAATCCGCCAACCTGAGCATACTTGATCATGACTTGTCCATTTTTGATGACTGAAATATCAACACTTGTCCCACCAGCCTCAAAGAAAATTCCATCACTGACTTTTTCATACATCAAGGCACCAGCAACACCTGCTGCTAAGCCTGATAGCATTGTGAGAATTGGTCTTTTGCGGACTTCATTGATATTCATAACACCGCCATCACAGCGCATGATCATTAGGTTACTCTTGATCTTGGTATCAAGAACAGCTTGCTCCGTCATATTGGCAGTCTGCATCATTTTGGGGATCAGCGACGCATTAATGACCGCTGTCCGCGTTCGTATTTTTAAGCCGTATAGTTCTGAAATCTCGTGTCCACCAGTTGCATAGATTCCTTTATCTTGCGCAGCCTTAATGACACGCAATTCGTTAGTTGGATCGTCGACACTGTATGCCTCGCTCGCCACGATTACTTCACTATCATCATCCTTAAGCGATTCAATTGTCTCAGAAATGGATTGATCCGTTAATTTCGCCGAATCTAAGAACTGGCTTTTCGTGCTTAAATACTTTTTTGGAGCGAGCTCAATTGGTGGCACTTGAGTCTCCTTCTGAGCTCCCTTACCATCAAAACCAGTTCCCATTCCAATAATTCCAACACTGGCTACATCACCTTCAAGTAATGCATTAGTAGCTTGCGTCGTCCCATGTGCAATGAAAGCAACATCGTCTGGAGCAATATTACCTTCTTTAAGTAATTCTCTGACAATACGGACGATCCCGACAGCTACGCCTTCCTTATGCGTCGTTGGAATCTTTATTTTGCTAACAATCTCATACGTTTCGTTGTCAATGGCAACCGCATCTGTGAACGTCCCACCAACATCGATTCCGATTCGAACTTTGCGACTCATTACAATTCACACCTTTACAAAAATCTATTAATAGAGCATAAATGCTGCAACAATCAAACCAACAAAGGTAGAAGCTGCAATCCATGGCAATGTCTTCTTCAAAATATCATTAACATCACTCTTCGTGAAATCGGCCACCCAAACATTTTGTGAGTTTGTTGGATCACAGACGGCCTGAACATTACTGTCAAGACGCAATGCAATCATCGCTGCGACAGGATTCATACCTCCAGCAACCAGTAGCGTTAAAATCCCACTGCCAAGTCCCCAAACATTCAATGGTCCACGATAAATCGCTAAAGGAGACAGCAGACCGAAAATCAAAACAAAGGCGATAGGACCATGAGGAACAATCATTTCAATCGCTGGCTTCAAAATTGCAGCGACCTGTGGCGCCATAACACTGTTTAGTAACATGCCAATACCCATCATCAAACCAAGTGCACCGGCAACATCCTGAATCCCCTCAACAAACGCACTACTAACAACATGAACAGGCTTCTTAGGAGTACTCAGAATCAGCGCGGTCAAGATTCCAATAATGATTGAAATTACTAAAGGAAGTTTAAATGCAAAAACTAATACGACGGGAACAAGTGGGGATAACAATGCAATTGTCCTAACCTGCTTCATTCCACTTCCGGCGTTAGGGTTTGGCATTGCCCATGCACGTCGCTTTTTGCCTGAAAACTTAGTAAAGTAGACAACGAGCGCAATCGCGATAATGATAAGCGGAATTCCGCAAATCCAAGACCAATGTGTAACAGTCGCTAAAGGTAACTTCAAAACATCAATATAGACTGCTAATGTCGAAACCGAGAATGTTACCCCAATACCATTGGCCAACAGAAGTACAATCCCCGATAGGATAGGAGATAACCCTGCTGAAATCATAATTGGAATAATGATAGTTCCCACTAAAATCAGCATTCCTAAGCCATTACTCGCTGCAAAAATAACTGAGCTAACCGCAAGAAAGGCCAAGGAAATAGCAAGTGTTCGATCACCTGCAAGTTCAGCCGCCTTCTTAATAATTGCTTCTGTAATGCCAACTTTGCTCAGAACCCGACCGAACAATGATCCAAAAATCAGACCCGAAATGGCGGTCGACATTCGCATTGAGCCAAGCTCCAAAACATTATTGGCAATCGTGTAAACTTTGGCATCCGTCGAAAAAATTGGTACACCGGCAATTAGCGCCATGAGGATGGCCATAATTGGCAGCGCCAACAAAGTAGGTAGTTTTCGAGCCATCATCAGGCCCACCATAATAGCAAATACAGCAAGAATACCCACAACTTGTAGAGTTTCCATTTTGATCCTCCATATAAAGAATTATTTCGTTAATTTTTCAATGTAACTGCCCTGACTGATCAATGTATCCTGTAATACTGCAACGTCAACCTTCTGAACTGATTGTCCATGATGCCACGCTTGAGCCGCAGCGGTTCCTGCCGCTTGACCCAATGCAGTCATCGTAGGAGTTGTCCGAATTGCGGCCTGTGCTTCAAAGGTTGCGGAAACACATCGCCCGGTAACCAAAAGATTATCGACTTCACGGGGAAGTAAAATCTCATAAGGAATCTGATAATAATTATCCATCACCGATCGATCAAAATGATCATCAGTCATTTCGGTCTTCAATTTCGAATGAACAGAAGAGGTTCCTTCGCCCTTGGGATTATGGATATCGATAGGATAACCATTGTGGGCAATTGTTGATTTGAACGGCTTGCTACTCAACACGTCGCTTCCGGTCAATGTATAAACACCACGAATTTGACGGGAACCACGAACCCCAACACTTGGTCCAGAAAACGCAATTTTTGCATGTTCGAATCCCGGAATATACTTGACTAAGAAATGATAGAGCTCGTTACATTGCTGACGTCCGATCATTTCGGCGTGGGTCAGACTACGCGCATCAACACCATTTTCGTCAATAATTCGAGTAGTATTCATAATAAACTCTCCGGGATTATTCGTTTCGAAAAACAGAACATCTTCTCGAGGTATCGAAATTTCACCACGAGCTTTGGCGGCGTTAAACTCCTCCTGGAACCCGTCGAACGACAGGAATGGAACCTTGCGCATGACGTCTAAATCACGATTAAGTCTTGGAAAACGTTCCGGGTCGGCCAAGACAGCATGTCGCAATTCCGCGGAATCAACATCATACACTTTTAGGTTCATCGTCATCGGTTGTGATGCGTTATCCGACTCCCGTCCCAGTTGAAAATTAACACCACTGGCCGTAGCAAGATCAGCATCTCCCGTTGCATCAATATAATAATCAGCAACCACTCGTCTGACACCGTCTTTATTTGAAATAAATATCGTTGTCGTTTGTCGATCGGTTCTTTCAGCATCAATGAGGTAGGTGTGAAATAAGACGTCAACGTCAGCTGCCACAATCATTTGATCCAAGACTAACTTAAGTCCCTCCGCATCAAACGGTGTGACATAAGAAATGTAATTTGTCGTATCTAGAACATGACCTGGAGAAAAGTTCTGTTCAACCAAATTCGAAACAATCTCCTGGCCGATCCCTTTGATTACCTGCTTTTCACCAGCAAAGAACGTCATCATTGGTCCGACGCCCATGGCTGTGAGCGAACCACCAAAGTAACCGTTCTGATCGATAATCAATGTTTTTGCACCATTCCTCGCTGCTGCGATTGCGGCACAAACACCTGACATACCACCGCCTACAACAACAACATCATACCGAAAATCCTTCTGATTAACTCGAATCATAGTTACCCTCCCTACGAAAAAATCATGACAGCGCTATCACAAATAGAATATTACGCCATTTTCAAAATATGTCAACCTTTCTGGCGAAAATTTTTATAATCAATCATCTGTTGAGAAATTAAACTACAGTATTTTCACCATTAATGTAACTGAGCTTGTCCAAATTACTGGTTTGGCGTACAATGAATGTTGTGTCGACTGAAATCTCGGTTACAACTGTATTTCACTTCACGATAATGACTAAGGACTGATATGATGCAATCAGCAGTGATTATGAAGATCTATTCGTTACAATCAAGTTTTACAGTTAGTGAAAACGAGATTTCTCAGTTTGTCATAAAGGATCCTGAGTTCGTTATCACCAGTACGATTACATCTTTGGCAAAAAAAATTGATACCTCTGAAGCGAGTATCAACAGATTCTGTAAAAAAATTGGGTATAAAGGCTTCAATAACTTCAAAGTTGCATTAGCGCAAAGTAATTTTCAACGCGAACAGGCTGACCAAATGCTGATTCGTGATAGCAATGTGATCGAATCTATGTCTAGCGATTATCGAGCGATGATTCTTAACTCCTCAGCAATGTTGGAACTGGATGCCATTGATAACGCGGTTGCCGCCCTGAAGGCTGCTACAGTTATTCACATCATTGCTCTTTATACAACTTCATTTGTTGCCAATGAGTTCTCCTTTAGACTTCGGCAACTAGGACTGAATGTCCGTATTCACACCGAAATGCTAGACATTCAACTTAGCATGCAGAACGTTACCGCCGATGATTTAGTCTTTTTAATTGTACCTTCAGTTGCCAGTCGAGATGTCTTAACATTTATAGGCATGGCCAAAGACCACGACGCCGATGTGATTCTCCTAGCGGGAAACGACAGCACTAAAATCAATGATTCGGTAGACGTAAAGTTAATCATTCCAGACCGCATGCTGGCGGATCATCCCTTATTGTTCTCTAACTCAGCCATGTACCTCTTTGCCACGGATATTTTGGTGGCGCAATTGATCAATTCAAGCAAGGTTTTCAAGAAACGTAAGCTGGCCAGTGATACAATTATTGATTCTTTCCAAAGTGCAAATAGTGGTTTATTTGACAATTATTGATACAGATGCCAGCCTCTCCACTTTATCGTTTATAACATAATTATTAATCGGCAATAATGAGAAAAGACAGTGATATCCTGAATTACGAGAATATCGCTGTCTTTTTGTATGCTTTTAGATATCACAATAACTACCAATCAACAAACGTAAACGCAACATCAGAGGACTCGCTAGACATATACCGACTACGATACAGGCCATAACCCGAATAAATTGACACTTTATGAATTATGTAAAAAGCGCATATATATGAGTTCGTTGTTGCTTCAAAACATCTTCACGAAGTACCTATGTTGACGATTCATCGCCTGTGTAAAAGACCATTCAATAGAATGCTTTTCATTTTGTTGTGCGGCGGCGCTTGTGTTGCTCTGCCATCCGATGCTCAGTCACGAAGGTGGTTTCACTGACATTTAATAAATATAAGTATCTTACGCTCCTACAATTGAAATTCTGATGGTATATCTCGCACATATTTGTCACGGATTATCTTTTCCAAGTCAAAACCATAATGATATTCCATGAAATCGCAGCATAATCGGCCTTAAACTTAAGAAACTCAGTCTACCTCCAAATGTTTTCGTAGACCAACGCGTAAGTTCTAGTATAGATAGCGATTCCCTTTAAACAATTTTGAGAGGAGGTTCTCAGGATGAATATGTTTAGGACGGTTCTTATGTAATATCATTTATTTAATTGATGCTTTTTACTCATGAATCAGCGGTTCGTTCTCCAGTTTAGGCAAATTATTTTCAAATTCTCGATAATCGAGAGTCTTGCTTCCGGAATTTGATAATTTGCAACACTCGGAGTTAGATAATAGGTTGGTTTGGCCCGGCTACCTATCCCCTATCCCTCTAATTGATTTAGTTGGAGTATTTAATCTCCGTCATAAAAGCTGCTATATCAATGTTGATCACGGCTGCGCCAAAGTTTAAAAGGATTCTATCAGTTTACAACACCACTTAGGTACACATCAAAAAATAGCAAATGAAATAACTGCCAACGTTACTACTACAGATAATGCCTGCTTTGATTCAGGATGCCTTATTCTAACCAATCTTTTTAGGTGTGATGTTATCTCACCAGACCGGAAATAAGAGATTTCTCTCCTATTCACCACAGAAGTAACCGAGAAAATTATGATTAGGTAATAATGTATATGCGCTCGAATGATTAATCGCAATTTAACTGGTTGCAAATAATCCATGATCTTTCGAAAAGGTTAATAAACGGAAAAGTAGAGAGAAACTCAGCCATTTTTGGATATACCAGATTTAGTAGATAATATAATTAACAAAACTCCGCATTTCACTCTCTTAAAGCGCTTCCACAAAGATGCTATTATTATATTGAAGATAAAGAGGCACAAGAAACTCTTTATGAAAAAATAAAAGGGAGATTATTATGAAGCAGAGAAAGTTTTTTTCAGCACTTTTAGTTGGAATATTGGGCGCTACACTTCTCAGTGCTTGTGGAGGTAGTCCTTCGAGTAAAGATGCAGGTAATGATTCTGCTAAGAATGAAGAACTAAGTATAATGCTCAGCGGATCTGAATCTGATGCTTTTGTAGACGGTTATAGGAAAATGATTGATAAGTTTAATAAAATAAATGAGTATGGCGTAACAGTTAAGCCGGAATTTTTAAGTTCATCTGATTATAAAACTAAACTAACCACAATGATGGCTTCTGATTCTGAGTCAGATATCATTTTCACCTATGAATTAGGCTACTTAGAGAATTTTGTTAATGGCGGAAAAATTGTCAATCTGCAAAAATATCTTGATAAGGATAAAGAGTGGGCGGACAGCTTTAATGATGGAACCATTGAACAATTGACTTACGATGGGGATGCTTATGGAATACCTACTGCACAAAGTATTGCTGTCATGTACTACAATAAAGCCATATTCGATAAATACGGTCTTACAATCCCCAACACATATGACGAATATCTTAAGATTTGTGAAACTCTGAAGAATAATGGGGTAACACCTGTGGCACTGGCTTCAACAGCTGATGACGCTTGGTTGGTATCGCAGTATATTCAGCAATTATCAAACGGTATTGCTGGCAATAAATTATTCGAAAATCTCAAGGCTGGATCTGGAAAATGGAATGATAAGGCAATGGTCCAGGCAGGCGAACTTTTCCAAAAAGAAGTCAGTAAAGGATACTATGAAGACGGATTTACCGGTGTGGGTGCTACTGAGGCCGAGGCATTGTTCCAGACTGGTCAAACGGCAATGTACTTCAATGGAACTTGGGAAGTCGCGAATCTTGATAATCCAGATATCTGCGAAGTCGCGGCTGATGTGCGCAGCTTTACGATGCCTCCTGTAACTAAGAAGAACGCTGACGTTTCAGTTGGCTCTTTAGACAACTCATTCGCTATAACCAAGAACTGCAAAAACGTCGATGCTGCAGTAGCGTTTCTGAAGTTCTGGTGCAATGAAGATAATGCTACTAAACTACTTTACGATTATGGAAAAATGCCATCAACATCCGTTACTGTCGATAAGAGCAAAATCTCAGCTCTAAGCAAAGAAATTCTTGCCCGTTTTGATGAGCAGAAGGCTCTGACCCCGTGGTTTGATCGTATGGATACCGATTTAGGAAACGAATTTAACAATAGCAGTATCGCGATTGCAAATGGTGACAACCCACAGAAAATTTTTGATAAACTGCAGGAATATGCCGCTTCTAAGTAACAATAATGACAAGAGTAAAGAATTTGAGCTGCCGATCATTTGGCAGCTCTTCCAGATTAAGGAGTGGCTAACATGAAAAATGTTTTAGGAAACAAAAAAAGTATCGCAGTGTTTGTACTTCCTGCATTCCTGATTTATGCAGTTTTTGTTCTATTTCCCATTGGCTACAACATCTACATGTCACTATTTGATACAGATTTAATGTCTCCCAGCGTTTTTGTTGGATTAAAGAACTACTTCAACTTGCTGAAAGACGATACTTTCATTCACTCTTTCAGAAATAATTTGTTAATGGTGGTTGGATCGTTAATTGCACATTTGCCACTGGCGTTATTCTTTGCTAATACTATATTCAAAAAGATCAAAGGTTCTCGCTTCTACCAGACTGTATTTTTCCTTCCAAGCGTCATTTGTGGTGTCGCTGTTGGTCTAACATGGACATTTATATATAACGGTAATTACGGCCTACTGAATGCTTTTCTAAAATTGATTGGATTAGGTGGTTTGCAGCAGGTATGGCTTTCGAATAAGCATTTAGCACTTATCTGCATAATCATTGTTGTGATGTGGCAATTTGTAGGCTATCACATGGTAATTCAGCTGGCGGCCATGCGCAATATCGACCCCTCTTTTTATGAAGCGGCAGAAATGGATGGTGCGACTCCTTGGCAGCAATTCAAATCCATCACTTTTCCTTTGATTAAACCTATCTTGAAGATAGATGCCGTTCTAATCATTACTGGTTCCTTAAAGTATTATGATTTAGTTGCAGTCATGACATCAGGCGGGCCGAATCACGCCACAGAGTTGATGTCTACTTATATGTACTATCAAGCATTCAATGTGCTTAAATATGGTTACGCTTGCGCGATTGGGGTTGTCCTAATGATTTTATGTATATTCTCGGTGGGTCTTTCCAATACGGTATTTAAAACCAAAGATTTATCTTAAAGGAAGGTGATAACGATGAAAAAAAGTGTTCCAGAAAAAGTATGGCTGATTATCAAATATATGATTATGATTTTATTTACTATTATGTGTTTGTATCCAATATTTTGGCTCTTTCTTGCTTCTTTTAAGACAAACCAGGAGCTCTATGTAAACACCTGGGGATTACCAGAAAATTGGCAGTTGACAAACTATGTGAATGCAATTGTTAAAGGCGGCGTTATTAGGTATTTTGGGAACTCAGTGATTATTGCCGTTTCATCTGTATTAGTCACCGCGATATTATCGGCTATGGCGTCCTATGCTATCACTAGAATGCAGTGGAAGCTTTCGAAGATCACTTACAATGTCTTTCTACTTGGAATGATGATTCCGATTTACGCTCTAATAATTCCCCTATTTTCTGTATTTAAGTCTATGGGGCTCTTAAACACCTATTTAGCAGTAATCATTCCACAAATTGCAATTGGATTCCCGATGGCAATTTTCATTATGTGTGGGTTCATGCAATCTATTCCAAAGGAGTTGGAAGAAGCGGCATTTATGGATGGCTGCTCAATTTATCGATACTTCGTCAAAATATTACTGCCAATTGCAAAATCCTCTATCGTCACAGTAGCGGTTGTTCAATTTATCAACGTGTGGAATGATCTCTTATTGCCAAGGATATTTTTGACCGATAATAAAATGATGACACTGCCCGTAGGATTAACTAATTTTCAAGCCATGTATTCGACTGATTATGTGGGAGAAATTGCCGCAGTAATTATCACGATTGTACCAAGTATTATTGTTTATATTCTACTTCATAAACAAATCATGGAGGGAATGGTCGCCGGGGCTGTAAAAGGATAATAGTATGTACTCGCTAATTTAAATCTTTCACCTCATAATTACCCTAAGAATAAAGTATTCAGAAAGAGGCGAATAATGATGAGGTTGCTGATTGCAGACGATGAATCATTTATTAGAAAGGGGCTTTTGAGTCTTGACTGGCAGTCGATTGGAATTAAAGAAGTATTGCCCGCTACTAACGGTCTAGAAGCTCGCGAAATCTTAACATGTAAGCCCGTTGATATTGCCATATTCGATATAAAAATGCCTGGAATGACCGGGCTGGAACTATCATCCATGATAAAAGAGCAGTCACTTGATACAGCCGTGGTACTTCTAACGGGGTTTTCAGAATTTGAGTATGCTCGTCAAGCAATTCAGAACGATGTTTGTGAGTATTTGCTTAAGCCAGTAAAGCCTCAAGAAGTATTGAAAACAGTCGAAAGGACTAAGGTTGCGCTTGAGCAAAAGAGATATCAGGCCAAAGTCATGCGGGAGTATGAAGAGGTTACCGGCGTTTTTGATACGGTCTCTCAGGTTAGAAATCATTTTTCAAACGTTTCGGAATCGATCTCATCCGTACTTGAAGATATAGCTGTTGAGTTCTCAGACCAAATATCTTTGGGCGAACTTGCCAATCGTTATCACTTTTCAAAAAATTATTTGTCAAAAAAAATAAAGCAAGAAACAGGATACTCCTATATAGATATTCTTATGGCAATACGTTTAATGAATGCTGCACAATTTCTAGTTGAGGGTCAAAAAGTAAATCCGGCTTGCTTTCAAGCCGGATTTAATGACCAACGGTATTTTTCCCAAGTATTTCGCAGAGCATTCGACTGTAGTCCTTCTGAATTCAAAACCCAGTCTCATGATAGTTTAGAACTGCGCCTTCATTTTATTTTGGAGGCCATTACCAAGAAAAACGTGAGTTGTCATGATGAAAACAAGTAATCGATTTCATAGTATTCAGTTCAAAATTATCTGTATATACATGGCATTAATGATATTTGTATGTTGCTGTGCTTTTGGCTTTTTTACAATCCGTTTCAACAAAGTTTATCAACAGCAAGCAAACTCACACATTGCGGATGTGGCCTCATTGTCTTCTGAAAATATTTCCAATAAAATCGAACAGCTTGATCAGTTCTCAGTTTCTATTGTGGTGGACCCAATTGTTCAAGACAATTTAAAAATCATTAATAAAAGTAATCAAAGCCACAATGAACAAACAGGGCAAGGAAGTGTGTCCCGAAACAAGAACGAGATTTCTAGTCAAGTTAGAGGAAGTATGTTTAATATCAATGGAATCACCTCAGTCCGAATATTTTCCTTGACCAATAAAGAAATGTTTATTGGGACAACGAACAGAGAGTACTTGAAATTTTCTTTGACCCCCAAAGAAATTTATGAAAGAAATGGTGCTACTCTTTGGGAGTTGATCAAAGGAACGAACTACATTTGTTTATGTCGGGCTATCCTAGACACTTCCACAATGCTTCCGCTTGGCTATATGGTAATTGTTTGCCAGAACGATTATTTTAGTAGTGAATTGTCATTGGATTCAGGTGCATTCGCTAGTAATGTGTATTTGGTCAACAAATCGGACCAGGTGATTGCATCAAATAAACAGAAAATTATTGGAGAAAAATATCCTTTACCGAGGAGACACTCGAAAACCGGAATAGACCCATATAGTAAAGAAGATAGTTATTTCTATGTAAATGATACCATTGGAAATGATTGGCATCTGATTTCCACAGTCAGTGAGAAACAATTCCATGAAGGAGTTAAGTCGAACATAAGAGATATCGGTATTTTATTAACCCTCGCATTGCTTTTATCCCTTTTGATTACTATTATGGTTATCAAAAAAGTATTAGGCCCAACACAAAAAGTTCTCAAGACTATGTCCGATTTTGGAGACGGACATTTTGATTCTCGAGTAGAAGTTCAAGGGAAAGATGAGCTTGGACAGATTGGACTTGCATATAATCAGATGGCTGAGAATATCCAAAGACTAATGAAAAAGGTCTATTCACTTGAGTTGGCCAATAAAGAAGCAGAAATCAATGCTTTAAAAACACAAATCACTCCACATTTTTTATACAACAGTTTAGATACAATTAGTTGGATGGGTTATATGGATGGAAATGAAAAAATCTCTGATATCGCTGTGTCCCTAGCGAACCTGTTAAGAGCTAGCCTCAACAGAAAGGATACTATTCCCGTCAAGGAAGAAGTACAGATTGCCAGAAATTATCTTAAAATCCAAGAATATCGATTTGAAGACAAGATAAGCGTTATTTATGATATTGATGAGGAAGCTGAGGCATGTTCTATGCCAAGCTTCTTGCTACAGCCGCTCATAGAAAATAGTATTATACATGGACTTGAAGAGAAGATTGAAAAGGGCGTTCTGCTCATTTCCATCCACAAGAAAGGGAACTGGCTTTACTTGACCGTTGCCGATAACGGAAAAGGCATGAGCGAAGAAAGTGTGAACAGGCTCATGAAACAATACAAAGAGATGGAAGAGAGCGATTCACTGGGCTTACAAAACGTATATCGCCGTTTACAGCTGCTGTATGGAGAGTCATGCGAATTTCATTTAAGAAGTAGGCTCGGCGTAGGTACCAGCATCTCGTTTAAAATCTTGATATCAATCTAAAGGAGCGTAATAAATGGATACTAAACAGAATTTTCAGTGGCAGAGTATGACAATGGGGACCTGCTATTACCCAGAACATTGGAATAGTAATCTCTGGGAGCAGGACTTACGACGGATGAAAAAAGTGGGAATTTCAGTAATCCGTATCGCAGAATTTGCCTGGAATAAGTTTGAACCATCGGAAGGCGAATTTACATTTGATTTCTTCGATAGCTTTTTGAAACTGTGCCAGCAAGAAGATATGCAAGTTATTGTTGGTACACCATCTGCAACGCCCCCTGCTTGGCTGACGGAAAAATACCCAGAAGTGCTAAATAGAAATAAAGATGGTGTGCCATATTTCCATGGTGGTAGAAGACATTACAACTACAATGCGCCGATATATCAAGAATTAGTTTCAAGAATTGTAACTAAGATGGCAGTTCACTATGGGCGGCACCCATCCGTTGTTGGTTGGCAAATTGACAATGAACTAAATTGTGAAACTGATGAATTTTACTCGGAAGCTGATTCTCGATCGTTCAGAAGCTTTCTAAAGAAGAAATATGACACATTGGAGAACTTGAACCAGTCATTGGGTACTGTCTTCTGGAACCAAACATATACTGATTGGACCCAGCTATATGTTCCCAGACCAACGTTAAATAACGGGCTCAATCCCCATTTACAGTTAGAATATTTCCGTTTCATCTCTGAAAGTGCTATAAATTTCTGCATGATGCAAGCAAATATCATTCGCAAATATAAAAAAGAGTCAGATTTTATCACCACAAATGGTTTATTTGGAAACATAGATAATCACTTGATGGAAAAAAAGGCCATTGATGTATATACCTATGATTCATATCCAAATTTTGCATTTGGGCTTGGCAAAGAGCAGAAGGTGGTTGACAACTTAAACGATCGTCACTGGTCAAAAAATCTGATTGATGTCCGCTCCATTTGTCCTCATTTTGGTATTATGGAACAGCAGTCCGGGGCCAATGGCTGGACAAATCGGATGGAGTGTCCTGCGCCGCGTCCGGGGCAACTAACACTGTGGGCTATGCAAAGTGTCGCCCATGGAGCAGATTTTATTTCATTCTTTCGTTGGCGGACCAGCTGTATCGGTACAGAAATCTATTGGCATGGCATCTTGGATTATGACAGCAGAGACAACCGTAAATTGGCTGAAGTTAAAGCCTTTTCTGAGAAGTTCAAATCAATGAATGCTTTGTGTGGCTCTGAGTACACTGCGTCCTTTGCTCTGATGAAAGATTATGACAATGTTTGGGATTCTCAGGTAGATGTCTGGCATAAACGCGTTCAGTCATATAGTGAAGAAGAAATCTTTATAGCCTCAGAGCTTAATCATACGCCGTACGATACTGTCTTCTTGCAGAACGACAGTGACCTTGCATCTTTACAAAAGTACCCAGTAATTTTTTACCCTCATCCAGTTTTGATAAACGAACCGAGAGTAACCTTATTAAAGAATTATGTTGAGCAAGGTGGAATCTTGATTTTGGGTTGTCGCTCAGGTTACAAAGATATGAATGGAAAATGCGTCATGATGCCTCAGCCTGGGCTACTTGCTGAGTTAACTGGTTCAGACGTTATCGATTTTACATTTTGTAGTCCCGCAGAAGAGATGGTCTTTGCGGAATGGAAGGGTAAAAAAATTGAAGCGCCAATCTTTAATGATGTCTTGAAACCTATTGGCGGCGCAAAAGTTCTCGCCAATTATGGAAACAGCTATTACCAAGGTGAAGCTGCCTTAACAGAAAATAGTATTGGCAAAGGAAAAGTACTGCATTTTGGGAGCACGTTTACCAGGGAAAACATGAAACAATTTCTTTCATATTCGGGTATACTTCGACCTTTCATAGATTTTGTGGATGCGCCTGAAACAGTAGAACTTGTGATGCGAAATAAGAACAAAAAAAACTACCTGTTTGTATTGAATTATCAACCGGTGGAAGTGACCTTTGAGATCAAACGTGAGATGCTAGATTTTTTTACAAGAAAACAAAGTAAAGGAAGGTCAACCTTACCTCCGTTTGGAACCGCAATATACGAGGTTGTTTCATGATGAATACTAAAAAAACGGGACTCTACCGTTTACTTGATGACATTTTTTCTATTGATGGTAAACTCTTTATTTTTCTAGATAGGTTCAGCGACTTGGTGCTTTTGAATATACTTTTCCTGATTACCAGCATACCAATTTTCACTATTGGTGCCAGTCTAACGGCCTGTTACCAATGTTCATTCGGTCTTCTAAAAGGCAAGGGCGGGGGAATAATAAAGCAGTTCTTTTTAGCATTTAAACAGAATTTCCATCAAGCAACGCCAATCTGGATATCAATGTTGCTAACGGGAGCCTTCTTGACCTTTGAGTTCAATATCATTGGGCACATACAGGGGATAATGGGAAACGTATCTAAAGTTTTCCTAATTACTGCTTCTCTTTTACTGTTAATTATTTTCATCTATGCTTTCCCATTGATATCGATGTTCAAAAATTCCCGGAAACAAACTGTCAAAAACTCATTTTTACTGGCACTCGGAAATTTTCCACAAACCATCTTGCTTAGTGGGCTCGCATTCATTCCAATTTTACTCATCAGCTATTTTCCCCAAATCTTCACATATTGGTTTCTACTGATGATTATCATTGGTGTTGAGCTCACAATTATGATCACTAGTCGCGTACTCCAAAGAGTATTCAAGCGCCTTTTATGATAAATAATTTGGGCATCCTGATAAATCTATCAATATATTTGAAAAATGAAAAGGTGGCATTATAGGACAGTTTAAAAATGTATCCTTATCATCTACAATCATATCAGCGGAAGAACCGACTTGCGTCAGGAAATCGATGATCCGTGCAGTACAATATGCATTGCGCCAACGTGAACATGTTGTGAGGATGATCGATATTGGCACGATGGATTGGAGCAATAACAATTCAGAACGCAATACGAAAAGTTATGGGGGGCAAGAACTTTATATTCAGAACTAGTCCGGCCAGCGCAACAGCCAATACAATTCTGTTTGGTATCGATGAAACATGTAAGGCAAACAATATTGATTCGACGCAATTTCTAACGTCTGTCATGGCCGAAATGTCGAAATGCCAAAATGAGCGAAAATGCGATTACTTAGGCGCCTATTGCCATGGAATTGGAAAAACTAGAAATAGATTATTCAAAAAAACTAGGATTTCCCCAAGTCACAATACCAACAAATTATGCTAGAAGACCAAGTGCTTCGCCAATGCCATCACTTTCTTATCTTGAGGTGAAGTTAGCTAATCAAGCCAGATTGAATTCCTATCTGATCCGAAAAAAGAGTGACTACCTGCTTTGAGCAGTGTCGTCACTCTTTTTGTCGAAACTAAGATCATGATCACGGATTTCCATCGGATCATATTTGGGCAAGGAAGAAGCGAACTCTTTTAGAGATTGGATTTTACCATTTCTTCCCTATTCAATCTCCGATATTCCATTGAATTCATTGACCGCTTCATTACTTGAACAGCAGAAGTGCCATTCTACGAAGGAGGTATTATTAAGATGATTCAATTTGATAATCGTCCAATCATTCAAATATGAATTTTTATGCCATTTATTCTTCCATAGCTTTATCTCATCAAGATTGTAATGTTCTGGTCCCCGCGACTCCCTATAAAAAATATCAGATTCAAAAAATTCATCATAATTATGCCAATCAGGATCAAACCACGATTTAAACCATTCCATTATTATTCTGTCTTTCACTGGACCATCTCCGTGAAGTCTAATTCCGGTTATTAAAACAATCTCAAAAAAATCCCCGCCAGCTCGGTCCACAATCGGCCCAGGCATGGCGGGGATTTTGACTGGAAAACTTAACCCGTTCCCCGCCAATCATATCCATTGTTTCTCCAGAAACCCCCGTTAAATTCGCGGTTGTCTAGCTTTCTCGCAGATGATTTCAAAAAGATTTCTTCAGAAAACTTTTCGAAAAGTTCATCGCGAACCTTATCCACTTACTGGTCTCCTATTAATCAACCACGTTTTTAGATAACTTGATAAACTCAAATACGCCACCGTTAGACTCTTCGTTTTCTACACCGACCCGTTCAAAACCCGCGCGTTGGTAGACTTTGAGAGCCCGCTGGTTAAAACTAGCAACAGACAATATGATGGTTTTAAAATCAGTGTGGCGTTTGACATATTCCTCAATAACTCGCATGAGTTCTGATCCCAGACCTTTGCCCATCAAAGCTGGCACCATTTCCAACCCAACCTCAGCCCGCACTGCATCTTCTGATTCGATGCAAAAGAAGGCTACTAAATTCCCAGCCGCATTTAAAATTTGAAAGTACCTATCGCGACGTTGCTTCGGCGAAATGATTTCCTCATAATCCTCGCGATCATTTTCCATATCATAAAACGGATAGTCGTCATTGTAATGCAAATGATCGGCTATTTCCTCAGCATTACGCTGGGTCAACAATTCAATGTTTGCAAAAATTTAACTCACAGGATTACCCTTTACCTTTGTCAAAAATACTATTAAATCAGCGGATTTATTTTGGAATACTTTTCCAATGGAAACAATAGAAAAAACGATTGCGATCTATAATATATCCAAAATTTCCGACAGATTTTCAATTGTATAATCTGGCATATATTCACTTAATGTTGATTCCGTCATATCCCTGCTGAATCCAGATTGTCGTTATGCCAAGCAGTGAACCGTGCCTTTTCAGTGGTTAGCAATGACGCCGAGTTTATATCTTTACTAAAGGCTGAAAGTAAAAAAACAGATATCAACCGTTGATACGACTTCCTACACACGAAAATAGTTTTCCTTATTATTTTTGATCTTACAATTAGACTGCCAAAACTTGTTGGTAGTGTTTTGATGAATTCATCAAAAATTTGATTCAGAATTTCTCCACCCATATTCATTAGTTTACCTAGACAAGTGATTATTTTTAAGGGCCAACTTAGGGCTGTGGCAATTTTAATATCTGATAAGAGCCGACTATAATCGTAGAACAAATCACCGAGCGTTCGGTCATCGATACTTTCATGTTGTGAAAGTGCTAGAATATCCTAACTCAGTATAACCATTGCCAGATGGTCACAAAGACCATCGTAACTTTGAACATGTGTATTACCGAAACGGAAATACCGTTTGGCAACTTTAAAGTAATATTCAATCTGCCATCGACGACCATACATTTGGATAATCTCTTCTGGCTGTACGGCCAGCTAGGTAGTTCCTAGACTAGGAACTGGTTTCCAGCACCGCGCGCTTTTCGAAAGTTCGCAAGACTTAAAATGCTAGAAAAGTAAACCAATTTTGAAAGTGTTCAAAAGATAGGTGAGAATATTAGCAGTGTTTTGTTGAAATCATTCTACAACGTCCAGATAGTTCCATTTTGGACGGTGCATTACGCAATCAGTTAGGGTACCGTACTCTGTTAGGTTCAGCCAGTAAAGAGGCAAATATGATGTGTTTCGGTTCATCTAGTGTAGAACATAAGTCAATCTCTGTTAAGGGTGGCGGATATATTAAGATTGACGGACTAATGAGAAGAAAAATACTTTAAAACACCATTTATGAAAGACATTGATTTTATCACTGAACTAGAAAAAATTATCAACCAACAACAAACGAATTCCCTCGAAGCGAGTGAAATAGGGAGGTAATCGCTCCAGCGACTAAACGGAGTGTCCGAGTCTTTTTGCTCGCTTCGAGGGGGCCAGTCGGGCGATTTTTGCCCAACACTTAACTTGATATATAAAACAACATCTGCTTTACTCAATGATGTTACTAATTTTCAATTATCGGATTTGAGCAAGATTACAGTCAACAAGAAATAAAGCTTCTCAATGATATTCAGACTAAAATTTTGAATGAAAGTCGGGATAATTAAAATGAGCGATTTTAACGAGTTTAGAAATTCCATGATTACTATTAGCCTATCTGAAGACGATATGAAGATAGACCCTAAAATGCCTAAAATAAGATATATTGATGATAACGGCGAAGTCATGGCAATCTGGAACTTCAACAATTCCGATTATGATTATCAGTCAGAAAACTTTACCCCTTATGATAAAAAATGGTTCGAAAAGCAGATTTCAGACAATAAAGAGAAATATCTTAAACTATGGGCAAAGTGTATCAGAGATACCAATTTATAGAAAGTGAGGTACTTTATGAAAACACTTTTAGTTGGTGATTTACACTTAAAAGCAGAAATCATACTTCCAATGGTCTAACAGAAAGAAATAGAATTACGAAACAATAGATTATAGTTGAACTAATAAGGAGCGAATACATGGCAACTTACGTCATTTCTGATATTCATGGAGAATATCAACGATTAATGAAACTACTAAAACAGATTGAATTCAATGATTCGGATACACTTTATTTGCTTGGGGATATGATTGACCGTGGCAGTCAAGGACTGAAAATATTGCAGTTTGCTATGAAACACCAAAACGTTATTGCGCTCATGGGTAATCATGAATACATGGCAATTCAACCTTTAAACTGGTTAGCAAGTAATGACATTTCGCAAGCTGACAATACGATTGATACTATGCCCACAAACTTAACTGTAAATTTTATTGAATGGCTAAACATTGGCGGTCAATCAACTATGAACGAATTTCAATCATTGAATCATGATGAACAAATGAATATTTTACTTTATTTGAATGAACTCTTGTCCTATACAGAGTTAACAATCAACGGTCAGCAATTTGTTTTAGTTCATGCTGGCATAGACAATTTTTCTAAAACAAAAGAATTATCTGAGTACAATATTGAAGAATTGATTTTCAATAAGCCGTTCTACTACTTGAAATATTTTGATGCTAAATATTTAGTGACTGGGCACACTCCAACAAGATACATTCGTGAAGAAGAATTAAATCTACCTCGCGGAATCGTTGATAAAAGTGGTCATGAATACGACAATATTTTTAAGGCAAACAATCATATTGCAATTGACTGCGGTTGTGGTTATGGCGGTTTACTTGGTGCAATTCGTTTAGATGATTTACAAGAATTTTACGTTTAACCAATAACAAATAATATGAATTGGTTGCAAAATGGTTGCAATCCCACCTAAAAAGAGCCTAGAGCCCTACTAAATAAAGGCTTCTAGGCTTTTTCTTCTTATTCCCACTCAAGCGTATCTTCAGCGGCGCTAACCCGCGTCACCACTAGCTTTCTATGCTTCAACTGCCGTTTTGGCGGGGAGTTTGGCGGGGCTTAGTTGATCGTACTTCACCGCCTGATTCCCCACGAACCGCACCTGATTCTGACCCGCCGTTTTGATCGTAATATTACCCGCAATCTGTTCCGCGATATCTGCATCCAGCCCGCCCCACAAGTGCGAGTAGTGCTTCAGCGTAATCTCCGGCGACGAATGCCCTAGGCGCTTAGATAACACCAGCACCGAGACGTTGAACTCATTGATGAGATACGACGCGTGACTGTGGCGCAGTCCTTTGCCTTCGACTGGGTGCACCTGTGCCAATTTGGCATAGCGGTGGATAATCCGCGAAATCGTCGATTTAGTCATCGGCAAGCCGTCGTAGGTCATGATGAAGTCATCAACCCCACCCAGCCCGAAACTTGTCTGTACGGCACGCCAACGCCGCAGAATTGCCACGGTGTCATCGTCGTGCGTCAAGATGCGCTTGCCGCTGTCTGTCTTCGTGTAGTCGTGGCGTTCCCAGTCATGCCGGTTCTTCATCACCAGCATGTGATCAACGTGTAGCCGCTTCTTGGCGAGATCAACATCCCGCCACCACAGCGCCGTTCCTTCGTTGATCCGCACGCCAGTCAGGAAGTACAGCCACAACATCACGAAGTTCAGATGCCCATAGATATCATTAATGCAAATTTGCGCGATAACTTGTTCAAACTCGGCTTTCGTCCAAAACGGCACGCTGCTTTTGGCCTTGGGAATCGCCTTGACGCGCTTTGACACATTGCTGGACAGGTACTGCATCTGCACTGCGTGGTCTAGAGATTTGCGGAAACAGCCGAACACCAATCCAGCATAGCCTTGCGAGTAGCCCGCGCCACCATCATCTTCATCCGTGAGCAGCCACGTGCGGAAGTTCTGCACGTCGGTGATATCGATGTCACGCAACAGCTGGTCGCCAAAGCGTGCGATACAGATATCAAAACTGCGATTGCGGACGGCGAAGGTGCTTTCCTCCACGTCGGTTTTGTATGCCGGGATATACGCATCTTTCATGAACTGGCGGTAGGTCATGCGGAAGTTCGTAAACCCATGCGCCTCATGATATTCACGCTTCACCCGCGTGAGTTCCTTGTTCGCCGCAAACGCGGTACTGAATGGCATTCCTTGACTGTCCTTCCGCCCTTTCTTGCGGACGCGCTTGCCACTCATCTTATCGGTGCCTAACTCAGTTTCATAGTAGAAATTACCTTTAGCGTCTATGAACACGCCTGGATATTTGGTTTTACTCATTCTCAACAGCTCCATTCATCGGTGATCCGAGAATGGACTCAACGACAGAACGCGGCACGCGCCCTAAGTTTCGGTTGAGATACAAGGGATAACCCTTTTGTACCATCCTTTGCTTCGCTTGTCTAATAATATCGCGCGCGGTGTGCTGCTTAAAGCCTAATGCCATCAGATCTTGATAGCAGACAAAACTCTTATCCAATTACGTCACTTCCTTCTCGTTGATTGAAGTGAGATAATCAAACCAGATAGGACCCAAATCTTATCTGTGAAGGGTGACTACTTGCTTTGGTCGGCATAGTCATCCTTTTTGATTTGCTCACTTTGTTCTGAATCGATTAATCCACCATGGCGTTGGTGCTGGTAGTGGTGAATCAAATCCCAATGGCGTTGCGCTAGCTTGCCGCTTTGATGATGGCTTGCAGTTCACTGGTACCGCTATATTGGTCAATTAACTGCAACATTTTGAGCGATGGCGCGGCTTGCTTCCTCAACCATTGTTTGGTTCGCTCATAACTCAATGGTTCCGGATCAGTGGACAGACGCAACTTATCCCGATTGTCGCCGATGAACGCCGCCCAACGAGGATCTAACGCCCACTCGCTTTCGGGTTTATGACTTGGCGTCAAGAAACGCAGATACTGATTGAGGATGCCGAACACGACTTTCTCGGGATCACGCGTCGCTAATAGATGCTCAACCGCTGTTGCGGCACGCTGGCGGCGTAAGCGCACTTCAAAGCGGGTACGGATTGGTTGGTCTTCAATGGCGATTTCTGGGTGTTTCTGATGTTGCTCAAACGCCTTGTCATAGATACAGAAATTGACTTCGCTTTGTGGCGAACCAAGATACAGGGTGCGTCCTGACGCGTGCCACTGTTTGGTGCGGTTGTCCCTGAATCCGCGAAAACGTGAGGTGAATTCATCATGGTCGCACTTCTCAATTAGTGTTGGCACATCTAACAAGCCGTTGCGGTCGTTGATGGCTAGATCAAGTCGGGTGAAATGGCAATCCAGTTTGAGACAAGTTTCTAGAAAATCGTACCAAGTTCGATGTTGTGATCGCAGATACGATTCGACGTAGCGACAGCCTTGTCCTTTAAGTTCAATCATTGTGCCACTATCTTCTTTAGGGTTGTACTCTTCGGCATCCACATCTTGGTAAGGTGATAACATCATCTTGATTTCACCGCATATCAGGGTTGCTGAATAGCCGTAGTGAGCACCGTCGTGGAGATTGAAATGGGTCGGACTAATTTGGAACAATTCGTTAATCAGTTCTTCGTAGTCGTGCGTCTTGAAGGTGACGCCGAGATAGTCGATACAGACGTCCAGATTATTCTGACCGGTCAACGCACGCAACGCCAACGTCAGTTCTAATCGGGCTTTATCGTTGAGTGGCTTCTTGCGACCCAGCAGTTGATTCAGGTGTGACCGGCTGTAATTAGCCATATCGGCGAGCTGGCCTTGTGTAATACCATTATCGCGCATCTCGTCGTGGACTTGATCAAGTCAATCTTTGTTGGTCATGCCGCCAATTAAATTTAAGTCTTTGAGCATGTTAGTTCCTTTCCAAGCGCACTAACAGCGATTCGGTGTTTTGCCTATGCGGCAAGGCCGTGCCGCGGGCGCTTTATGCCTACCGTCGTATTTCTTGTTACTTGTATTTGCCCCCCTATTAGAGACCGGGGGCTTGTGGCTTTCGCGCTGCACGCCGCGCACGGCGGCGATGCGTTGCAAGACCCTTCCGGAAGATCTGTGAGAACTTTCGCTCTCACCATATACAGACGGTTTGTAGGACGCGATTTGAAACTGAAAGTTGAACTGTAATGTACTTTTAATGTTACAAGCAGATCTGTATCGCTCCAAAATGTTCAGCACACCCACATCCACGCCGACGCTATGCACTGAAAAAGTGAATTCAAATCACCCTTAACACTCAGAACGTGGGCCTGCAAAAACACTACTCAAAACACTTCATCTAGAGTGATACCACGCAATGTTTCTAGGTTCGGAAAGATCTGTCCTCTTGCTGACTTTTGGCTAACAAGGGTTCGACTACTCGTGCGGATATTAGTTGAGAGAGCAGCTAATCGAAACTCTCGTTGAAAGGAAAATCTTGCTTGTTTCTGAAACACAGCCTTTGTCAGAAAATAATCGAGCGTTTCTTTAGGTGACGTTCCCATACGCGCATACGAACCATCGATTCCCTCAAGATAATTCACCAGAGCATAATTGGCGAAACAAATATCATCCTTGTCAATAATTTGAATCCCTTCCATCATCTCAGAGAATTCTTTCTCAAACCACATTACAGCTGGTTCATCTGAGAACGAATAGCGTAACTGTTCAATGACTGTAGGGTCAATCACAGCTTGCCCTCTACCAGCGTGAACAAAATCTCGATTCAAATCCAGATAGACAAAACAACAAATCCCTACGTTTTCGAGAGAAGTGTGGGTAATTCTCTGAAATTGTTTATCCCCAACTTCGCCCTTTAGCGTTCGATAGTTGGGATTCTTGGCGATTACGTATCCCTCCATCGGATCATTAATGAACGAAACTTCCTCTTTCGCTTCACCCATTCTGAAATCGGTTAAAGGAGCACAATAGAATCTTCCGTCCAGCAATTGCTTCCCTCGCTCCGGATATTGTCCATCGAAAAATTTTAATACCAGTCCGCCATACATTGGCAAGCCTCCTAAGCTTTTCTGTTTCCCATCACTTTGGAATCTGTCCGCTAATGATTTTCACTAAAATCACGCAATTATGCGCTGTATTTTTAACTCGTGAAGGTGATTATTTTGTGGTGGTAACGCCTATTATCTACAACCTATTATTTAGTGGCAAAAAACACCAGCCAGACCGTATACTTTACGCGACACAGCTGATGTTTTTTGAAACAATTTAATCACGATCCGGAATTTGAGACATCATATAGGTTATCTCTTCATCTGTAATTCCAAACAATTTGTTTACCTGATCATCAACGTTCAATGAGTAATTGATGTAGTTGTTAGAGCTTGTATAATCTATCAAATCAGGCACTTTTTTCGCCAAAGATGTCAGCGATTCATCAGTCATCAGAAACGCAAACTTGATCAAAGTGCTACTTGCATATTTCAGAAAATTCTCTGCTTCAACCTCAGTCTTGAACGACTTAAGTGCTAGTCGGGCCCGTCCGAATGCCGAATGATTGTCCGCAATATCAATTTGATTGCTACGCTTTTGTCCACCCGCGTTAGCACTTGACACAATTACCTGGAATTCGTCAATCAGTTCGTGGTTCGCCGGGATCTTGCTTCGATCTACTAAAAACCACTTCGCACGTCCCGATTTTCCAGCCTTATCATTAGTAAGAACTTTGACCGTATGTTTTTCGTCAAATGTTTGACCACTATATGGCGTAACGTCATTAGGATGCTTCTCAACAAAATCACTCTCAATTTGAAATAACTTTTGCGAGAATATACTGTCGTGCAAATATTTCAGACCGTGATCTGCAACAAACGCATCCATCTTTGCAACAACGGATTCATCTTGTGGGTTTAATTGTAATAAATCTTCACCTGGAAACTGGCGGGTAACCGAAACGTGAACTTGATGGTCAAAATATTCATAATTAAACGTATTGTCATTCTTGTGATAGTCCTTTAGAACGACTGAAACGCCGTCAGAAATACCTACCCCGTCAAATAACTCACCAGAGTCTTTAAAAAACATCAATGTTTTGAGGTGTGGATCGTTGATCTGTGCCAAACCAAACTTGGTCATCCCTTTTCCCGATCTGTGAATCCATCGCCCACCCGGATAAATTAAACATGCAGAGTCTTGGGCAATAGTGTCCGCCAACTCTTGAAATACAGGAAAGATACTCTTAACTCGTTTTTGACCGTTTGCAGTTTCACGACCATGTGTTTCTTCTTGATACGGTGGGTTACCCACTACAACGTCAAATTTCATTACTTGATCTCCTTTCCAAACAACTCATCACACCTGGTTTCAAAATCACCATTCCCCATCGCATAAGGTGTGGTATCAAGGCAAACAACGTGTGAATCGTCGATATCATTTGCACTGGCATCAAAGCCAAAGATAAAGTTTCGCGCGATGTTGTAAATGATCTCGGATGGCGCAAACCCGTAAATTTGGTGCTCCAAGATATGCTTGATGCGGGCATCTTCATCTGGAATCTGTTCAGCCAACCCTGTATACAGGCGCTTAACAATTTCCGTTAGATAGAGCCCAGACTTGATATATAAATCAGCAAAAGTCTTATCCGGGTTCTCGAAAATACCCGGCGTTTCTTCTTCTAACTTATCAATCATCATTTTAACGACCTTTTTAGGCGTGAAGATTTGGTTGGTCTTTTGCGGCGGGATATAGTCAAAAATGTCTTCCTCATGCGTATCGTCAAAGTAGTTTGCCAGTTCAACCCGCTTACGCAAGAACTCTAGGCAAGACTCATTAAAAACAATAGGATCAAAGAATTGGAACTCATCGCGAAGTTTACGAAACTGATCCAGCGTAATTCCAGTAACTTCTTGGAAGACATCATCACTGATTGTGATATCAAAGTTGCCGAGTGTTGTATCGACAGTACCATAAGCCATCAAGAATGACGGAATCGTCCTAGCAAACCCACGAAGACGGGAACGAATATCATCTTCGACAGTGTTCTTCTTCTTGTCTTCAGCCTTCTTAAGCAATGTCTCAGTTGATGACTGAATGACCTCTTTTGACTTATCAACGATGGTCGCTGTCACATTCTTCTGAAAGCCTTCTTGAATCTGCTGATGCTTTTGTTCCAGTTCGCGTTTAGCTGCCTCCGCAAATTGACGCTTTACTGCGTCTTCCATAGCGGTGTTGCGTTCAGCCTCTTGAACCTTAGTTTGATACTCAACTTGCGCTTCATTCAGTTTGATTTCAGCTTGCTTTTGAACCTTCTCAACTTCACGGGCAATTACATTTGCACCTTGATTCGTGACTGCTTCAGCGGCTTTATTGGTCATTCCGCTATCTTTGGCTAGGTTTTTCATACTATCAAGCGTCTGCGCACGGAAAGTGTCAGCAATGTTCTTGGCAATTCGTGAACTGTCTTCAACGTTGATACCCTCAGCAACTGTTTCGACTTCAGCGTAAATCTTTTCTCCGAAGTGATGCTCAACAGCTGTGGCAACTGTTTCTGGTTCAACCACCGCATCACCTTGATCATCCACCTTAACTTCCTTGGTATCGATTGGATTAGCATTTTGATTAGGAACAGTCTTACCCTCAGACACAGCCGGCATTTGCTCTAAAATTTCACGTGCCTCAGTGGAAGCAAAGATACCTCCAATATTCTGGAACAGAAGATTGGACATGAACCCACGCTTAACGACTTCCTTAGCTTTGATGCTCTTTGGAATCGTTAGCACTTGGTTAACGTCAAGCTCAACCATCTTACCGTCAGTATCTTCTGCAATAACTGGGAAGAAGTTCAGCAGCGTTTTAAGGTTAGCTTTGCGCTTCTCGGTTGTACCGCCGCCATTCGTGGTTTCACCAGACAAATCATTGGCGAAATCATCGTAGATTGTCAGCGTTCGTTCTGGAGCAAAGTCAAACACGTAAGCGTTGGCTTTTTCTTTGCGAATACCATTCTCGGTATATGTCCAAGGATTTTGCGAACGGAACGCGGCTTGCATATATAAACTGGGCGACTTCATATTCGACAACATTAAAACACCAGTCCATTCTGGAACGGTAACCCCGGTTGTCAGTTGGCCAACAGACAGTGTGATTGTCCTATCGTTTTCCGCAATGGCCTTGCGAACTCGATCAAGAGACCGCACGTTTTGAACTTGATCATCATCTGTACGGCCATCA
This sequence comes from Lapidilactobacillus salsurivasis, assembly GCF_054785215.1. Lineage (NCBI taxonomy): Bacteria > Bacillati > Bacillota > Bacilli > Lactobacillales > Lactobacillaceae > Lapidilactobacillus > Lapidilactobacillus salsurivasis. The sequence goes on from NZ_BAAABI010000001.1 coordinate 268,993, forward strand.
CCAGCGGCAATGACCACCTCGTAACCATCAAAAACAGGCATGCCTTTAATTAACTTTTCAAGTGCCTTAGCACTAGCTACTCGATTGAGAATCCAGAACGTATGCTTTAATTCGTTACGCAGTTCGTTATTTGAAAATGGGTAGCCTTCATTTTCCCAAAGACTGCGTAGCCACTTGCGGACGTCGTCTTCATGAATAAATTTACCAGAATCATTCGTCAAGAAAAACTCATTGAGATCAAAGGCATAATCCTCGTCTTTACCATCAATTTGAGCGCCTGCATCAACTTGATCAGTAATCATCCGACTCATTTGATACGAAAATAGGTTCAGCCGCGGCAATCTCCGATATGGATTGTGTTCCTCATCATCCGCCGGCCAGTTTTCTTTGGCGTTCTGTTCATCAGCATACGTCCAGTTGAAGATTTGATCATCGTTGAACGTGCCCCTGGCAACGGCCTTGAACGGCGTACCAGATAAATTTAGCGTGAAATCACGATTGATATTATCAAATGCAACGTCGGCCTTTAAGGTGTCCGCGCCTTCATGAGACTCATCAATAACTAACAAATCCCAATGCAAATCTTTGACCCACTTAAGCTTATCCGCTCCACCACCAAATGGAATGGCACCTTTGATGTCTTGCAAAGAGATAAAGGCAATCATCCGCTGCTTGCCACCAGCTAGTGACTGATCAACATAATCGTCGCGGCTCATAGATGGACGTTCTTTGAGTGAATCAGTCGTAGAAACGAAGGCGTAGTCTGTTTGCCATGCGATAAATTTTTCGAAGTCATCGAACCATGAATTGGCAATTGCTGGACGGTTGGTCACAACCAGCACGGTTTCAGCATTTAGTTTTCGCGCTAAGTCATACGTTGTCAGCGTCTTACCAAAACGCGGCTTAGCATTCCATAAAAATTCTCCACCAACATGATTTTTAGCATAGGCAACAGTCTTTTCAACGGCTGCTTGCTGTTCAGCTCGCAAAGCATATTCAGAGGTACCTTTAGACTGATCCGATTTGCGATCTCGAAAGTCTACAAAATCTTCGTGTGCGCGCTCAGGCGTCCCATCGTAGTAGAACCATTCAGTATTCAGCCGTTGTTTAACGTCTTTTTGCGAAGTTAGGTATTTATGTAACTTCTTATCAGTGAACCATCCATCGCCTCTTGAATACTTGGCCGGTTCAGACCACAGCTTATTTGCATTCAGTCGAACTGCCGCAGTATGCGTTTGTTCACGAATGCGGGTACCAACATCTTCGCGTTCAGTGTAGCCAATCTTAATCCAGCCGTTGTCTTTGGCTATCTGTGGTAACGTATACGCATAAATCTGTGGGTAAACCACTCTTGTAGTTTTGATTTTTGTTTTATCAACCATCTTACGCGACCCCTTTATCAAAGAATTCCATCTTATTTTTACTCCAATTCATAACCTTAACCCGCTTACCTGGCTTTGTAATCCACTCTTCCTGGACATCCGCTGGATCATCGAATAAAGAAATTTCCTGCTGGACAACCTTTACCCGAGTTTCGCTGAGTGGCACCACGAACTTCAGGCCATCCATTTGAAAAACATTATAGCTAATAATCTCTGCAACCGTCTTCAGCTGCTCACTGTCCGGCTCAACGCGCCACTTCGCCATGAAATAATCTCGATAAGTGTAGAGTAAGTTCTCACGAGCTAGGAGCAATGAATCACCGCTCCATTCAAAGCCATAACTTGCCTTATAAGCAGCTTCTACAAGCATTTGCCATGTCGCTTGGTCATTGACTTCAGCGTTAATTCGACGAAGTTTACGATCAACAAATCCTACCCGATCCAGCAATTGAATTCCGTCACCAGTATCCATATCGTAGCGACTGACCATGTACGGTGCTTCGCCACAAGTGATCTCTAGCCACGTCCGATTTGTATAAGTTTCAAGATCATCGCTCGCATAGTTTTCATCAACGGCATCATTTTGCTTCTTAACAATCCATGTTGGCGTAAAGACCTCGGCTTTTGCCTTGGTTCTCTCCTTTTGCAGATCACTGGGCTTTAGTGCACGCGGCATAATAATGCTATCCATTACACCAGTGACCAATTCCGGCTTTATCTGCGCTTCTGGGGCATATGCCTTAGCTCCAAATTGCATATAATTATCATTTGCCCAGATGATATTCTGAATATTTCTGGTGGTTGATTTTGTACGGTCTATCAACAGAATGTCGAGTACTTCAGGCATCCGCTCACGAATGAGGGTCTCTGAAATATCATCCGACCTTGATACGTCTTGCTCTGTCATTGCACTCTAATCACCTTTCATTACCGACATTACCATCTGGATTGTCTTCTGCAACCATTAGTTCGGAAACCAACTGCTTATATGCACTATCAATTAAAATTGGCTTTTTAAGAATCGTGACCCGGCTATTAGTCAAGTCTAATTTAGACTTATTTCGTTTAATCAGAGAGAAGAAAGTTTGGTTATTAAGACTCATAAAGTGCTTTTGAACAGCCATAAACATTTTATCTTCATTCGAATCGGTAATCTCATTTTTTACAAACGAATCCATTGCCATAGGAAATGTTGTATTTGAGCGCGACACCATGATTTCAAAATACGTTAAATATAAGCACAATAGTATCTTATTTAGAGCCGTACCCGCATCCTTCACCTTCTGAAAGTTTAAAAACGGTTTGTTAGACACGCTTGGTACCCCAAGTTCAATGGCAATATCACTTTTAATCTGTTCATAATTCAATTCATTGCTTTCGCGAGCCGCTTTAAGCGTCGCACGCTCCTCACGCTGATCTTTTTTTTCTCGCCGATTGACGCTTCCAATTGACTTAATTTTACCTGATACTTGCCTGCGAGTTGACCAAGTTTCGTTATTACCTGATGATCGACATACTTATCTATATTACTGGCATTTCTGAGGCTGCTTACTCGTCTGTTCTTTTCATCGAAATCAGAACGTAAACTAGTTAACGTCGATAACAGACTGTCAAGATTGGCCTGATCCACTTCTATATCCTGCTTAGCCTCTATCTCGCGTTGACGAATTTCGAAGTCATTATCACCAAGTTCAAGTCTAGTTAGTGACTGTTCTCTAGTTAACCGTGAATGGCAATATGTGCATTCATATTCAATGTCTCGGAATCGTGCATTAGTAGCCAATAGCAATTTATGAATTTCCGCGTAATCGTGCCGATGATTGTCTAGCTTCATCTTTGTCTTTGAAACCTGGTTAGAATAGGAGGATATTTTGGTCTGCAAATCATCAGTAATTGCAACGTATTCATTTAGTTCCGTTCTGAGTTCATCGAACTCTTTTGGACTCATGACATCCGTTTCTGCTTCGCTGCTATACGATTTCCGTACACCCTCCACCTGACGAAGTTGTCCGTCAACCTCATTCTTTTCGTTACTCAGTGCTTTTAGCTGCTCCCCAAGTGCAATCAGCTGATTACTTGAAAGCTTAAGATAATATTCAAAGATTGCCTTAGGTTGATCTTTATACATTGTCAGATTTTCAAACGAGTCCCGATAGAATGACGCCCATGACTGATCTTGATCAATATAAAATGGTGCTAACACAGCGTTCATACGAGCGGTGTGATACTTGTCTGAGGATTTGGTCTGAAGCTTTAAATTCATCCCCATTTTGTCCTGTACCCAAATCGAAAAGTCCTTTTCATTTGCAAAAGAATAAATGTCCCCAGCACTTTTCGCCAAAAAGACCTTATTAAATCTCTGGATAGTTACGGATTGCCCATCAATATCACATTCGATTTGGAAAATATAATTTTGAAAATCCCACCCTGCTGTAAACGATTTGACGTTTCCACCCAAAGTATAATAAATCGACTTTAATAAGCTTGATTTCCCAACTTCATTATCATCACTAAGGAATATGTTTGACAACTTCCCAAATTTAAATTTATTTGCAACTTCATGCTCAGGATCAATAATCATGATATGTTTAATAACTAGTTTCAACGTCAAGTCCCCCTAACACGTCACAATAAGCCGAAATACAAATGGCATATACAGTATTTTCATCCAAACCGTGTAAAATACCTGTGGTCAAAAAGTTTCGAATTAAATCCACTTCATTAGTCTTTTCAAGGTCACAGTTGCCGAGCCACTTCAGAGCCACCGCTTTTTCAGTGGTATACTGCAAAATAATCTTCGACTTCTCTAGCTTGATTTTTTTATTTCTAAACAGACTAAAACCAAACTTGCTCAAAATTTCATCGAAAAGTTCCAGTGCAGCGACTTTTTCGAAAATTGGAATTAGATCGTTCGCAGTTATTTTCTTCAGCTCACGATCGTCGCTACTCTGGATTTCCTTTTCCGACTTTTGCAAAATTAGTTGCCAAAGTTCGCCTAGAGCTATCTGTCCTTTCTTATCGACAGAAATGCCTTCAGCCGCCATTTCTCCGATTAAATACTTGGTAGCCGCAGAAAAATCAGAATTAAAATCAGTTTTTATTAAAGAAAGTGTCTGTGAACGAGGGTGACTTATCATCGCCATCTGTTCTTTACTAAACAAATACGCTTTACAAAAAATTTCGTCAGTATCGATTTCTTGCATCAAGTTGAGATCTTTGTCCGAAAAATTATAGACTACAATTTTATGTAATGCATTATTATCGCCGGAGCCGAGATTCTTTTCGAGAATCGACTTCTTACCAGCCGATTTTCTCAATAGAGTTTTCAAGCTCACTCTTTTATGGCCCTTAACCTGAATGTATGCATGATAATTGTTGTCAGAAACAATCTCAAAATCGTCATCTGCCTCTACAAAGATTTGAAACCCCGGCTTCTGATAATTTCGAATTGCAACCAACGATATAACCGCATTCTGGTACGTGAATCCTTTCTGAGCAATTGCACCGCCATTATCGTTTGCCATAAAAAGTCCTCCGAATACTCTTTCAAAAAAATCCACCAGCCACTCCCAGCAATTCCCGGCCGCAATCCAATCCATCATTATTATATGAAATTCCAGGATGTAGAAGTAGTGCCTTTCAAGTCGCAATATATTTATGAAAAATCCCCGCCAACTCAGCCCTCATTCGGCCCAGACTTGGCGGGGATTCTGGCGGGGTACGTAACAATTCCCCGCCAATTGTATCCTCAAAAAATGCCGCTAAATCAACATTTCAGCTTCAATTCACATGTATCTTTTCACTCCCACTCGATCGTAGCTGGTGGCTTGCTCGTGATATCGTACACGACGCGGTTGACGTGGGCGACTTCGTTGACGATACGGACGGAGATTTTTTGGAGAACGTCCCATGGGATCTTGGCGAAGTCGGCGGTCATGCCGTCGATCGAGGTGACGGCGCGGATGCCGATGGTGTAGTCGTAGGTGCGGCCGTCGCCCATGACACCGACGCTGCGGATGCCGGGGAGGACGGTGAAGTATTGCCAGACTTCGCGTTCCAGGCCGGCGTTTTTGATTTCTTCGCGGAGGATCAAGTCACTATCGCGGACGATTGCCAGTTTATCCTCGGTCACTTCGCCGATGACGCGGATGCCCAAGCCAGGTCCCGGGAATGGTTGGCGCCAAACCAGGTCGCTAGGCATGCCCAGCTTTTCGCCCAGGTCGCGCACTTCGTCTTTGAACAGCGTGCGCAATGGTTCGATCAGCTGGAATTGCATATCTTCTGGCAAGCCGCCGACGTTATGATGGGATTTGATGGTTTGGGCGGTGCTGGTACCACTTTCGATCACATCGGTGTACAAGGTGCCCTGAGCGAGGAAATCGATGCCGTTGAGCTTGGTCGCTTCGTCGTCAAAAACTTCGATGAACTCTTTGCCGATGATTTTCCGCTTCTGTTCAGGATCACTAACGCCCTGCAACTTGCTGAGGAAGCGTTCGCGGGCATCGACTTTGATGATGTTCAAGCCGAACTTACCTTCCAAGCTGGCCATGACTTGGTCAGCCTCACCTTTGCGCAACAAACCGTGATCTACGAAAATACTCGTCAACTGATCGCCGATCGCCTTGTGCAACAACACGCCGACCACGCTGGAATCAACGCCGCCGGAGAGGCCCAGCAGAACTTTTTTGTTGCCAACGGTGGCGCGGATCTGGGCAATTTGTTGGTCGATAAAGTCAGTCATCGACCAGTTCGCCGTCGCGCCGACCACGTCAAAAGTGAAGTGGCGCAAGATGTCGTTGCCATATTCGGTGTTGCGGACTTCGGCATGGAATTGGATACCGTAAATTTTGCGCTGGTCGTCAGCAAACGCCGAGATCGGCGCGTTCTTGCTGGTGGCAACCACGTGGCAACCGGCGGGAACGGCCTTGACCAAGTCGCCATGACTCATCCAAACCGTCTGTTCCTGAGGCAAGCCTTTGAAAAGCGCATTTTCCGGATCAGTCACTTCGATCTGTGCCTTGCCATATTCGCGATTATCCGCAGATTCGACCTTGCCGCCCAGCTTGTACGCCAAAAGCTGCATGCCGTAGCAAATTCCCAAAATCGGAATGCCCAATTCAAGAATTTCAGGATCAACGCTGAAGGCATTCTCGTCGTAAACGCTCATGGGCCCTCCGGAGAAAATAATCCCCTTAGGCGCGATTGCTTTCACTTCTGCGGCTGTGATCGTATTCGGCAGCAATTCCGAATAAACGCCGAATTCGCGGATCCGCCGTGTAATCAACTGGTTATACTGACTGCCATAATCTAAAACAATGATTTTGTCGACACTTTTCAAGTCGGCTGTCGCCATCTTTGTCACACTCCAATTTTTGAATTTAATGCTGGTTCTGCTTAACACAACAACTGGTTTTCTGAAAATATCTGTCCCCCGCTGATGGGGCCAGTCACTGTTCTTATCATAACGATTTTCCCGCGGTTAAGCAATCACTGCGGGGAAAATATCCGGCAATGTTTGGTAAAAATATCTTGGCCATAATGTTGGTTGGGATAGTCGTAAAAGTAGCGTGCCCGCGGCTTGCGCTGCGAAATTCGGGGTGAGCTCGCTGTGGGCGCTGTTTTGAGCCAATCCGCAAAGTACGCGGCTTGTCTCAAAATCAGGCCTTGTCCTAAGCGGCAGAGCCGCCAAGGACAATTTCACGGCGATCTCACCCCGAATTTCTCCGCTCCAGCCGCTCAACGTTATAACAGCCGTTTGAGCACTCACGCCAACTGGGCGAGCTATCGTCAATTGATGGGGAGTCACGCAATTGACGACCGTGGTTAGTGGTTACAAGCTTTAAATTGGTGACACCAGTGCAGTCTGTCAGATGAACAGACCAGATTCTTGATGAATCGGCCAAATCGGTCGGTTGCCAACCAGAATCCGTTCAAGTGCGATAATGATGTTCAGCTCACACAATGTGTCCCGATCTCCTAATCCAAATCCGTTGGCATTGCTGTACCACTCCAAAATTGGTAATTATTTTGACCTCTCGCTTGCAAAACCACTTCGTCAAATCCTTCGGTTCGATTGCAGATAGGCTCAATTCTGCCTAGCAACCGCCTCAGGACGTGTGGCTCAGCGGTGAGATTATTCTTAGCGATTTATCGCTTAGAATAAGGCTCGATTTGAAGACAATTCCCGCTTTTGGAATTGGCTTCAAACGATGCCCACCGCGTTCCAGCCACGACAAACGTCCTGAGGCGGTTGCGTCCACATCCAAACCCTACCACACCTGCAACCACGCGAGAAATCCGAAACAGAAACGGCACTTTTCAGCTAGATTCTACTCAATACTTGCGCAAACCGATTTTATCAATCACATGGTGTTCGGTCTTATGCAAGATCAAGTCGGCGCGATTACGCGTGGGCAGGATATACTCGCGGAGATTCTTCAAGTTGACATCCTGCCAAACCTGCCGCGCCATCGTGAAGGCGGCTTGGCGGTCGCCAATCGCGTAGGGGTAATAGTAATTCAGCGGATCCTGCAGGGCCGTGTCCAACAATACACCGAAACGCTGCAAATACCACTCTTCAACCAGCGCCGCTTTCGCATCCACATAAATGGAGAAATCGAAATAATCGCTGACGTAGATTTGCTGATTGGTCGGCAGTTGCAAAACGTTGATTCCCTCCACGATCAGAATATCCGGGCGGTCGATCACATCGTAACTGTCAGGCAGCACGTCATAAACTTGATGGGAGTAACGTGGAACCTTGATTCCTGGTTGATAGGATTTGACCTGGTCCAAAAAAGTCAGCAAATGTTCCATGTCGTAGCTTTCTGGAAAACCCTTGCGCGCCATAATGCCGCGCCGGTTTAACTCCGCGTTGGGATAGAGGAACCCATCGGTGGTGATCAATTGGACCTTCTGATTGGGCAACGACCGACTTAGTAGTAATTGTAACAGTCGCGCAGTGGTGCTTTTGCCCACGGCGACACTGCCGGAGATCCCGATCAGAAACGGTGTGGGCGCGACCGTTTCGCCGCGGAAATCCGCTTTATCTTCGACGAGTTGATGATAGCGCCGCAAATAAACGTGGATCAAATGACGCAGCGGCACGTAGATTTCCTGCACATCTGTCAGCGAGATGCGGTCATTCAGGGCGGCAATCTGGGCCAGCTCATCGCCGGTGACCGTATTCAGTTGATTCTTGCCATGAAAATTCCGCCATTGTTCCCGAGTAAAATAATCATAGTTCTCTGGCAAAGCCATATTTGGATAACTCCTTGAAAACAGTATTTCAATCACAATTTCGCGGTCGTGCTAAGTGGACCCGCTTCAATTATTGGCAGATCACGGCGACCGCAATGCAAAACCAGATCCCCGTCAGCGCCCTACGACTAATACAGTCCATTCATACTATTACACTATTCAGTTCTTTTGCCAAGAGGTCGCAGATGTTTTCGCGAAAAAATCGCCATTCCGGTGGACCACTTTTGGTGCTTTTGATGCTTTTGATGCTTGGGGGCGCGTTCGGTACTTTTGATACTTTGCGCGTTCGGCGTGTTTGGCGAGTTTAGTATTATGGGTACTTTCAGTATTTTTGATATTTTTGACGCTTTTGACGCTTTTGACGCTTTTGACGCTTTTGACGCTTTTGACGCTTTTGACGCTTTTGACGCTTTTGACGTTTTTTTCACTTTTAGCACTTTTTAGAACTTTTAGAACTTTTAACGTTTCTAGTACTTCCAGCACCTTTCAATACCTTCAACGACTTTAAGTCTTTTAAGACATTTTCCTGATGATTTCAAGACTCTTTAAGCCGTTTTTCCGGCACTTCTCCACCAATTTTAGCCAGCGTGTTTAAGGGCTTGTCCCAGCTAATTCCCATCGAGCAACAGAACCGGCTATTCCACGGTATAAAGTGTGGCCGGAACGGCGCTTAATAGCGGGGACAATTCGTCTTGGGCCAGGATCGTTAAGCGGTGCATCGCCCGGGACGCAATGGTGTAAACCAATTGGCGTTCGTCTTCGTCATGATATCTGGTCGCCGAGGCGTTCCACATGACGACGGCGTCAAATTCCAATCCTTTGGCTAAGTAGGCGGGAACGATAATGGTGCCGGCGGCCAAGCGTTGATTTTCTGAGCGGATCAAGGTGGCGTGGTAACCAGCCGTTTTCAGAAACTGGGCTAGATCCTGGCTTTCTTGCTTGGTCTTGGCAATGATGGCGGTGGTCAACTGGCGCTGATCGTTCTCCTGCAATGTGCGCAACAGCAACTCGTGTAACGCCGCTTCGTCGGCACGGATCGCAATATTGGGTAAGTCTCCGGCGCGATCGAAGGTATCGATCTTCTGGCCGTTTCTCAGCAGGGCCCGGGTGTATTCGGTGATTGGTTTTGTTGAGCGATAGGAGCGGGTCAATTGGACCACTTCGGTTTTTTCCGGGTCAAACAGCTTCTGAACTTGGCTCAATAACGAGCTGCTGGTCGCGTGGGTGAAAATCGCTTGATTCAAATCTCCCAGCATCGTGAAACGGGCTTTCGGGAATGACGCTTGCAAATAAGCGGCTTGAAAAGGTGTGTAATCCTGGATCTCATCAATGAAAACAAACTTAATATTGCGGTCGACCTGCTTACCGGTGATCAGATCGAACAGGTATAAGTATGGACTCACATCATCAAGCCGGAGCCGTTTATCGCGGAAGTCCGCCTGTACTTGGGCCACTTCTTGGTTCCAGTCCTCTTTAGTGACGCCAAAACTTGCCAAATCGATCAGATAAGGGACCTGTTGTAAGAAATGTAAATACTGGGCGCGGCTATTGATAAAACGGAAACGACGAATCCCCCGATTAACTGTCTGTAATTCTTTGGTGACAATTTTCCGAGCCAAATATTTAAACTCGGCGTCACTGGAAGCGAACTCTTGATCCGCCTTGGCATACAGGCTTTGTAGCTGTTCATCGCTTAAATTCTCCACCGCTTTAGCGACCCAATTCTTGCGGATCTCAGGCTCGACTTTGTTGTTCAGTAACTGGATCAAGCGCTCTTGAGTCGCGTCCATCCGGTTGGCCAAATGATAGTTTTCATTGAAACTGTAATAGATTTCCGCCATTTTCTCTTTACTGAAGTAAGGCTTGCCGCGGAATTTCAAATCTTTGAAACGCATATCTTGTTTTTCAAGATGACGCGCATAGATTCCTACTGCCTTGAAAAAGCGCAGATCGGTTTTAACCCGCGAGATGGCTTTGGCGGTCGTCGTTTGCGCCACCTCGAAATTCGCCGCCGGATCCGTGATCGTCATTTTCGGCAGACGCCGGCCAATGAATTGGGCGTAGGTCATTTGTACCATGTTCTGTTCGCCTAATTCCGGCAAAACGTTCTCGATGTAGTCGTTGAACAACTGGTTTGGCGAGAACATGATCACTTGGCTGGCCGTTAGTTTACCGCGATAACGGTACAGTAAGAACGCGACCCGTTGTAAGATCGCCGATGTTTTCCCGGAACCAGCCGCGCCTTGAACGAAGAGCAGATCCGCCGCCACATTGCGAATGATCTTGTTCTGTTCCTGTTGGATCGTGGTCACGATCGACTTCATCTGCGTGCTGGATTTCTCCCCCAGCACTTCCAGCAACATCTGATCGCCAATGGTTTCCGTGGTATCAAACATTGACTCGATCGCGCCACCTTTGATCAGGAACTGGCGCTTGAGTAACACATTGACCGTCTGTTCCCCATCAGGCGTTTGATAACTGACCTGGCCCAACTTGCCATCGTAGTAAATCGACGAAATCGGCGCCCGCCAATCGTAAATCAGAAAATGATCGTGCTCATCGCTAAAGGAACCTAGACCGATATAAATCGTTTCTCGTCTAGGCTCACCATGCTCATGGAAATCAAGGCGCGCGAAATAAGGCGTTTTCGCCAACCGTTTCAAGGTGTTCAGCTGCCGCGCCGACTGTTGCCAACTATTCTCACGCTCTTGCAGCATTTGTTGCTGCTGGCGAATCGACAGCGCCGTCTCCAAATTGGTCGTATCGCTACCGTAACTTAAATGGACTTCTTCATTGAATTGTCGATTCAACGACTGCGTATCGTTTTTCGCCTGGTCGATCGATTGGCGCGCCTTCGTTTGCGCACGCCCGATCTTCGTAATCACTTCATCTAAATGGCGCTGTTCCGCCGCTTGTGTCTGACGGATAAACTTCTCATTTTTTGTCAATTCCCCACAACCTTTTCGAATATCACTGTCATTGCCAAAAATGTATTGAATAATTTTATCACAAAACCGTAACGAACAAAAGTATTTGAGCTTGATTCTTCCACTTCGCCCCTCGTTTGATGCCTTTTTGTTCGCCTCGATCTGGAGACCTTCAGCCTATCTCTTCTTAGCTGGTGGATGCTATTTGCCCGCTGAGATACCCGCAGCCGCCATTAGTGACCGGTCATTCGGTTAGCCCGCTGCTAAGAAACCACGCGCTTTGCATTTTGAAACGTGCTCCGCGCAACTGCTTTCTGCGCCGATACGCAACCAGCGCGTACAGCAGGCCGGCTTCGGCGACGCCATTCATTTGTGAAGCCTCTTGTTTTATGACCCTTAGTCTACTAAACTGAGGATAGCCAATTGGGAATTGGCAGAAAATGGAGGAATTAGGGATGGATTCAAGCGAAGTTATCGCGCCGGCAATCATTGGTGTGATTCTCTCAGGTGTGGGCGTCTGGCAATTGATCGCGGTGGTCAGATACATTCGTAACGCTGGCAAAGCGAAGGATGCCTTTCGGGGATGGGCTACCTGGACCAGTTTATTGATTGGGGTGCTCTTCACTGGTATTGGGGTGGAGACGCTGATTGCCGCCATCATCAACGCCTTCAAATAACCATTCAAGCACGCCGCCGGGAGTAACAGGTAGGCAGCCCTTGTTCATCCTCACCAAGTAACCAGGTGGCCGGCGCAGCGGTGGGCCGCTGACCGCCAGTCAATCTTGGCGGGTGAACCAGCTGACCTCGTCTTTTACCGAGAATGTAGCCGCCGCTGGTCCAATTTAATTTGTATGAATCGACAAAAATGACCCAGTCAACCGGAGATCGCCGTTAAGCGTTGTCCGTTCGCTGAGCCATTTTTTATATTAAAGTCGCCGTGACGCTGAGCCGGTTCTTGGTGTTAAACAAGTTTCCGTCAATTAGCCCATCATCACACGCTATTCATGCTTGTGTCGCTGATCTAGTTTCTCATTGACTTTCTCCGCGACGTTTTCAGCAAGTTGGTCCAATTTCTCTTTCGCTTTGCCTGTCGCGGCTTGGGCTTTACCCTTCAATTCTTGTTGATCATTATTGGTGACCTTGCCGACTGTTTCATTAAGCTTACCTTTGACTTGATCTTTCTCACTGGCGAAACTCATGTTGTTCACTCCTATTCTCATTGAAGCTGATCGCAGCTGATCTGATTAAATAACGGGGGGACGTCATTGATCTGCCAAGGGGGAAGTTGAGGTCAGCACGCTTGCTGTGGGGGATCTTGTGGGGGGACAAGATGAATCAAGCGCGCCGGGTTTTATTGAAGAGCCAAGAAGTGAGTAGCACAACAACAATTGCGCCGATCAAGGCAGGAACGATCGCCATGCCGCCAATGATTGGGCCCCAAGTACCGAGGAATCGCTCCCCTAACCAGGCGCCAACCAAACCACCAAAAATATTACCGAGCCAACCCATGGGTAAATCGCGATTGACGATCGCACTGGCCAAGGAACCAATGACCGCGCCCACGATCAATACCCAAACAAAATGTAGCACTAACACACTCCCTTTCTAAACATGATCACCAATAATTACTTATCGGTAGCTTAACTTTAACCTGATGGGTATTCTGCTGTCAACAAATATGCAATCAAAAGCATAGCCTAAATCTTATGAGTGCTGATCCACTTGCCCAACAAAAAAACCGGATCACCTAAGATCCGGTCAAAACTCCCCTTTAGCCGTGACCTCCGCGAACTAGTCCTGAAGGTGTAGGCCTTGATGCTGTCACGATTCGCAGTCCGGCCAGCTTTATTTCTGCTGGCGCCGGCGTTGATACCAGTTGCGGAAATAAGGGATCCAGAAAACAATCAAATACCCCACCGCCATACCCATGATGGTGTAAATGAAAATATGTTTGAAATACAGGCCGAACAGAAACCCGATCAAGGCTGCTAGGCCGGTGATGATTGATTTTCGTGTCATCGTTTTGCTCCTTATAGACGTGTTCGCCAACCTAGCTTCTTCCGCTTAGCTACGCCAGTATTCCGGAGGCATGGACCGCCTCCAAAATCCTGCCTAGGCTAATGCTCAGAAGCTGACCAGGTCGGTTCGCACTCTGCTTTTTGAAACGTGTTCGCCTCCCCAGCGCTTTCCGCTTAGCTACGCCATTGTTCCGGAAGCAAAGCCCAGCTTCCAAAACAATGGCTAGGCTAATGCTCAACCGCTACCCGGGGTGGCTCTCACTCTGCTAATTATCATTGTGCTAGTCTGATTAATTCTAACATTTTTCCTCAAAAAAGACGATGGCCCAGCACCCAACCCAAAGCGCACAGGCCTAGACCTAATCCGTAAGTGGCCCCACCATAGCGTAAGGCGCGGCGGAAATTCTCGCTGGCGAGTTGACCACCTAATTCACTGTTCAACGTGGAAAACGTGGTCCAACCACCACACAAACCGGTCCCGAGAAAGGTATACCAAGTTTGCGTGACCGTACTGGCCGCCATGAAGCCCAGTAAAAAGGCGCCACTCAAATTGATCAACAGCGTGGCTTGATACCCTAACTCCGGTCGAGCCCGCTTGTAAAGCGCCGTGAAATGATAACGACCTAACGCGCCAAGACTTGCGCCCAAGCCCGCCAACAACCATGTTTGCATCAGTGGACACCTCCTTGATCGTTCAAATGTTGGGCCAAGGTGATCCCCGCCCACGCCAATAAAATTCCGGCAACCATGCTGATCAGCAGATAGATTTCCGCCGTCAGCCAAGCGCCAGCCGCCAGCAACTTGATCACATCAAGGCAGAAACTGGAGAACGTTGTCAGTGAACCAAAAAATCCCGTTCCGATGCCCACATGCAACCATTGCCGCCGCGATTGTAATCCCGGACCCCAATAATCATTCCACAAGGGCAGCAACAGCGCCCCCAACAAATTCACCGCTAAAGTTGCCCACGGAGATGGCAACACCTGAGTGGCCCCTAGGCGTAAACCGCCGCCGACAAAGGCACACAGCGCGATCATCAAATCTGTCATCAGTTCCACTCCCCTCGCAGATTGGCACCCCACACGCCACTTGGCCGTGTCACTGCCAGATTCTTTCAATGCTTACATTATTCAATTATTTTCTGAAAAAGTCCATGATATTCTTTGAAAAAGTCTTGAAAAATGAACTTGTTTTGCAAAAGTGTTGAAACAACCAGGAACTCAGTTTCTTGGCCCCAAAATCCGGTATACTGATCATGAGCGCGCGGCGTTGCGGGGACTTGGCAGGCAAAAGTAGGTTGGCCGCAGCTTGCGCTGCGCGGGGCGTTGGTGGTTGGCAGATGTGGTGGGGCTCCAGGTCGGGCTGGGGGTGGTGGAACGCGGCGGGCACGACTTGAAGCTTTTCGGAAAACCACCGAAAATCTTCAAGCTCGGCCTTATTGTAGGCGATAAATCGCCAACAATAATATCGCGGCTGACTCACCCCCAGCCCGACCTTCCGCCGACAAACGAACAGACCACCAACGCCACGCTCCGCTCCAGCCGCTCAACGTTATCTTAGTCATTGGGTCACTCACGCCTGCTGTTAGGCCATGTCCACTCATTAGGGACCACGCAATCGACGATCGTGGTTAGTAGTTACCAGCTTTAAATTGGTGACACCAGGATAGATTGCTGGGTTTATCAAGACAGATCTTCGTGTCAACTTTTGAATCAATTTTGTTGCTAGGAAGTTGTGACTCTTTCGTATTTAGGATGAAGGAGCTGACGAAGTTGCTTTGTGGGTTGGCGGTCGATTTTCTTTTCTCTTTTTCCCTTGGTGAGGTGTGGTAGCACTGGCGGAGTTGAATAGCGGACCGGGTCTCTTTGCGTGGCGCGCACGATTAGGTTTGGCCTGCACTTAAAACAAACGAGGTGATTTCAGTGGCAGCGACAAATATTTATGACGATCCGAAATTTTCCAGCAGTATGCCCAGATGAATCGGAGTCAACGGGGCTTGGCTGGCGCCGGTGAGTGGCCGGCTTTGCAGGCGTTGCTTCCTGACTTTGAAGGGAAAACGATGGTGGATCTGGGTTGCGGCTATGGGTGGCACTGTCGCTATGCGAGCGATCACGGGGCGCGTCAGGTGATTGGCGTGGATCTTTCCGCGAAAATGTTAACCCAGGCGCGCAGTTTGACCCACGCCAACAATATCAGCTATCGGCAGGGTGATTTGGCGACCGTTACTTTTCCCGGCCAACGGTTCGACTTGGTCTTCAGTTCTTTAGCGTTGCACTATCTGCCCTCATTTGACCAAGTCTTGTCGCAAATCGAACAGTATTTACAGCCCGGCGGCCAATTTATTTTTTCAGTGGAGCATCCGCTGTTCACCGCCAGTGGCCAACAAGATTGGATCTACCGGGCTGATGGTGTGATCGATCATTTCCCCGTCGATCGCTATTTCGACGAAGGCCCACGGGAAGTGACTTTCTTGGGCACAACCATGACCAAGTATCACCGCACCTTGACCACTTATTTGGAGACTTTGTTGGCCCATGGTTTTCAAATCGAGCATGTGGTTGAACCGCAACCACCACAGGCGCTTCTGGATCAGCCGGGTATGCGCGATGAATTCCGCCGGCCGATGATGTTGCTGATCAGCGCGCGGCTGCCGGTCACTTATTGCTAAAAACTTGGCTTGTATGATTTTGGGTATGATAACATCTTGTTCGGCGTTTGATTGCAGGTGTGCTGGGTGTTGCGCGTGAGCGCAACCGGCTGGGACTGCTGTTGCGGACTGGAACGTGGTGGGCGTCGTTTGAAGCCAATCCGCAAGACCAGCGGCTTGTCTTCAAATCGAGCCTTGTCCTAAGCGGCAAAGCCGCCAAGGACAATTTCACCACTGAGCCGCGCAGTCCCAGCCGGTTGCTGAACAGAATTGAGCCTATCTGCAATCGAGGCGAAGGATTTGACGAAGTGGTTTTGCAAGTGTGGTGGTCAATCAATTGCCCATTTTTGGGGTGGTACGGCAACACCAACGGATTCGGATTAGGAGGTCGGAGCATTTTGCGTAGGCTGAACATTTTTACTCATTTCCGTAACAAGCCACGTGTGGAAAGCCGACCGATTCAGTTGATTCATCAAGAACTTGCCTTAGTTCATCAGATAGACTGTCCTGGTGTCACCAATTTAAAGCTTGTAACAACTAACCACGGCCGTCAAATGCGTGGTTCTCCATCAATTGGCCATAGTTTGCCAGCCGGCGTGAGTGCTCAAACGGCTGTTATAACGTTGAGCGGCTGGAGCGGAGAAATTCGGGGTGAGATCGCCGTGTCGTTATTCTTAGCGGCTTTGCCGCTTAGAATAAGGCTCAGCTTTGAGATTTTCGGTGGGCTTCCGAAAAGCTCAAAGTGACGCCCACAGCGAGCTCACCCCGAATTTCGCAGCGCAAGCTGCGGCCAACCTACTTTTGCCAATCACGACTTGCAACCTATACCAATTATAACTAGAATTAAGATGGCCGTTGCTTTGAGCGAACCAACAAAAAGCGGGCGCGTTGGGCGCCACGCCTTCAAGGAGGAGTTAATCATGTACGCAGCAGCAACAGATCGTTATGAACACCTACCGTTTCGTCGCGTTGGCGATACCGGTTTACAATTACCGATCATTACTTTAGGACTTTGGCGTCATTTCAGTAGTTCGGACCCTTTTACTGACCGAGAGCAGTTGATTCTGTCGGCCTTCGACCATGGTGTCTTCAGTTTCGACTTAGCGAATAATTATGGCAAACCAGATCGTGGCTCAGCCGAGAAATTATTCGGTCAAGTTTATCAACGTAACTTAAAACCCTATCGTGACGAGCTCGTCGTCACGACTAAGGCGGGCTTTGAAATGGGGCCGAGTCCTTTCCAACATTTCAATTCCCGGAAAAATTTACTTCAAAGTATTGATCATAGTTTGCAACGTTTGCAGATGGACTATGTGGATATTTTCTACAGTCATCGCCCTGATCCGGAGACGGATCCGGAAGAAACCGCGCTGGCTTTGGGGCAGATCGTCGAAGCAGGTAAGGCCATGTATATTGGCATTAGCAATTATGACGCCGCGCAAAGCGAAACGATGATCGCGCTGTTGACCAAATACCACGTGCCGTTTGTCGTCAATCAATCTTCCTATAATATGTTACGTCCCGAGGTTGCGCATAATGGCGTGTTGGAAACGGTCAAACGTTATAATCGGGGTTTAGTCGCCTATGGGCCGCTCTCTGAGGGACTTTTGACCGAACGCTACCTGAAGGGCATTCCCGATGATTTCCCGATTCATTGGTCAAACACCGCGATTTTCAACCAGGGGAAGGCTCATGTGGTCGACTTACTTAATCAGCTGGAGGCGGTGGCGCAAAAGCGGGATCAGACTTTGGCGCAAATGGCTTTAGCTTGGCTACTTCGCGATCAAGCGGTGGCCAGCGTGATCATCGGCACGACCAGCGAAACCAACCTGTTGGCCAACTTGGCTGTGGCCGACCATCTGACCTTCACCAATGATGAGGTCAAACAGATCAAAGAAATCCTGGCCTAAGCTGGGTTTCTGCAAGTGATTCAGCACAAAACGGTCATAAAATCAGCGCAACAAGTCCCCGGGAACATGTTAGAATGGGGTTGTCACGCGATGATCCAACCAACCCGATCCACAAATAAGAAGAAACTAGGTGGCGCAGCATGAAACAAGGAACAACGATTCTCACACTCGATAATGGCTATCATCTTTGGACCAACACTCAGGGTCAAGGAGACATTCACTTACTTTGCCTCCACGGTGGCCCTGGCGGCACCCACGAATATTGGGAGAATTTCGGCGAAAAACTAGCCGATTTGGGCGTCCAAGTCCATATGTATGATCAACTGGGCTCATTTTATTCAGATCAACCGGATTACAGTGACCCAGAGATCGCCGCGAAATATTTGACCACTGACTACTTCCTTGATGAAGTTGAGGAAGTCCGGCAAAAACTCGGTCTGGATCATTTTTACTTGATTGGGCAGTCTTGGGGCGGGGCGTTGACCATGCTCTATGCCTTGAAATATGGTCAACATTTAAAAGGCGCGATCATTTCCAGTATGATCGACAATATTGACGAATATGTGGTCCACATCAATAAAGTTCGCGAAGAGACCCTGCCAGTAGAGGCGGTGGCCTATATGCAACGTTGCGAGCGGGAAGGCACTTGGAATGATCCCCAATACCAACAATATGTGGATGTTCTCAATCGGAATTTCGTTGATCGCCGGCAACCACCAGCAATCAGTCATTTGATTTCCACCATGGCGACTCCCGTTTACAACGCTTTTCAGGGGGACAATGAATTCGTGGTGACCGGTAAGTTGAAAGATTTCGACCTGCGCAAACAAATTCAAAATATCACCGTGCCAACATTATTAACATTTGGCCAACACGAAACGATGCCCCTCTCAGCGGCCTTGCGGATGTCGGAACAAATCCCGAACGCCCGGCTGGAAACCACACCAAATGGCGGGCATCATCATATGATGGATAACCCTGACGTTTACTTCGAACATTTGGCGAAGTTCCTCAAAGACGTTGAAGGCGGCCACTATCAACCTTAAGGACGGAATAATCAATGAAAACAATTACCGTTTATCTTGTTCGTCACGGTCAAACATATTTCAACAAATTCAATCGGATGCAAGGCTGGAGTGATTCTCCTTTGACGGCAGCGGGCATCGCCGGTGCTGAGGAAGCGGCCCAGCGGCTGAAACACTTGACCTTCACCCACGCCTATTCATCGGACACGACCCGAGCGATGCGGACCTGTGAGGTTATTCTCGGCAAAAACATGAACACCACCGTGCCTTATACGACCACGCCGTTTTTCCGTGAGGTCTTCTACGGTTACTTCGAAGGCGCTGACTCGGCGCAAACGTGGTATGAAGTCGGCGCGCCCCATGGTGCTCCCAGTTTCAAGGAATTGGTGGCGCAATATGGCATCGACAAATCCAAAGACTTCATGAACGCCATCGACCCTTTCCATGACGCGGAAACCGCGACCCAGTATTGGACGCGAATCGGCAAGGGCTTCAAAATGCTCCGGGAGCAAAATCGCAACGGCGATAATGTCCTCCTGGTCAGCCACGGCACCACGATCCGCAGTATTGTGGAGAAATTCGGCCAAGGTCGTTTCGATGTCACCGTAGCGCCCCGCAATGCCAGCGTCACCAAAATCCAATTGACTGACCAAGGTATCGATGTGTTGAGCTATAATCAGTTGAACGTTTTTTAACCACAGAAAAACAGCAATCAGGCTGCATTTGGCGTGCAACACGCCAAGCAGATAGGCGTTAAATTTTCCTCATCAACCAGCGAAAAAACGACCGCGGAATCAACATCCGCGGTCGTTTTTGAATTGAAATCAGTTTTTATTTGTCGATCTCTACTTTGGGAATCACGATGCCCCGATATAGGGTGACCGTCAGCCAATAATAAAGGCCGTAGAGCAATAGGAAAATCAGGAAAGGTAACCAGATCCCGCGGTATGGGTTGAGGAGCAATAATTTGAAGAGCTGCAACCCAAACAACACATGAATGATGCCTAACAAACCAGGTAACGCGTACAAGACACCAATTTCTTTAGCTACTGACGCTTTTAACACGCTGGTTCGCGCGCCCATTTTGTTCAGCATGTCATAGCGTTTTACGTCGCTGTATGCGCCCGACAAAATCTTGAACATCAAGCAGCTGGCCAGCATCGCCAAGAAGGACAACCCTAGGAATAAGCCCATGAAGATCATGCCCGAATACATCGCCGTTCCCACTTGAGCATTGGCATATTTCGAGCTCTCTAAAACCTCGCTAAACTCAGGAGCTGCGGCTAGTTGCGCCTGTTCGATCTTGGCGATCTTCTGCCGGGCGGCCGCGAAATCTCGGACGCGAATCAGCGTCAACTGGGACGTTTTACCAGGCAGTCGCGCAAACTCGGCGGCGGTAACCAAATGACCAGTTAAAGTGTTGCCGCCATAAATCGACTTGATTGCCAGCTGATTATAGGCGTTCTGGACGGCACCATTCGGTTCATCACGACTTATTTGATAGTCCTTCGCCGCGAAACGGCACTGCTGTGGCATGCGCATTGAGATGCCACCACTTTGTTGATAATGAAAATAATACAACGGATGGGCCTGCAATTGGTCTTGGCGATAATAGATCTCGTTGCCTTTAACCTTATAGGAATAGGTCGCCTGCTCCTTGATATCCAACTTAGCGACTTCAGCGTCGATCCCTGCCGAATGGTTATAAAGCTTCACATCATAAGCATCAACCGAGTTGACCAGCATACTTAAATCATTGTGAAAGCCTAGGCCCACAGTGATCGCGCCTAAAGCCAAGGCAAACAGAATCGAAATCATCGCCAACATTCTGGTGTAATCATGAATCCGGAAGTTCAACTGTGAAAGCGTGAAATTGCGGATCCCCCGTAATGAGAAGGAGCGGTGCTTTTTCATGAGGCGTAGTAACCAAATGAAAGTCGCGTTGAAGGTGAAGAAGCTGCCTAAAACGATCGTGACTAAGGCAAATGGAATCGCCAAAAGTTGTAACATGGCAATATTGATCATTGACCAGTAGCCGGCTGCTAATAACGCCACCCCCAACAATGCTTGAACGGCCAACCAAATCGGTTTGACCTGAGCTCGCACTGGTTGTTCCGCGCTGTGTAAGAGTTTCAGTACTGGTGTTTTCATTAATTTGTGACTATTCCAAATCGCCGCGAAAATAAACAAGACGAGGAAGAAGGCCAAGGTAATTAGAAAGGCCGGCCAGTAAAACGAGTTGAAATGGCGCAAAGTCAACCCCATTTGTTGCACCAGCAAGCGCGCGACCACTTGAGTCAGGCCAATGCCAATAACTTCCCCGATCAAGGTGGCGCCCATCCCCAGCAAGAAAGTTTCCATGAAAATCAATTGCCCGATTTTGCCGGTTTTCGCGCCGAGCATCATAAACATCCCATATTCCCGTTGGCGCATCGTCAACAGAAATGAATTGGCGTAAATCAGATAGAAGAAGGTAATGATCGCCAATAAAATCGCGCCGAAAATGAAGATGAACATGGTATTGTTGGCGCTGAGCATTGAGTTTTTACCCAAGAAATCCTGGTTGGTCGCCAAGGCCATGAACATATAGAAGGTTGCGGCGGCAACAACTAAGCCGGAGAAAAGGACCACGTAATCCTTCAAGCGGCTTTTGATACTGCTAAAAGCTAGCTTTCTTAACATGGTGTCCCTCCTATTCCGTAAAGGTGCCTAGATTATCAAGGATCTCTTGATAAAAGTCCGCCCGATCGCGTTCGCCCCGGTGCAATTCGGAGCCGATCTCGCCATCCTTAATGAACAAGATCCGCTGGCAATAGCTGGCCGAGAAAGGATCATGGGTCACCAGCAAGATCGACACCTGATCGTTGCGGTTCAAGCTGGACATGGTTTCCAATAATTCCCGAGCGCTGTTGGAATCCAAGGCCCCAGTTGGCTCGTCACCAAATAAAATCGTCGGTTGATGCACCAACGCCCGCGCCGCCGCCACGCGCTGCTTTTGCCCACCGGATAATTCGGTCGGATAGTGATCCAGCACGCTTTCGATCGACAGGCGTTTGGCGATTTTCATCACTAGGGGTTGGATCTGTTTAGGCGCGACACCTTGCAAGGATAACGGCAAAGCGATATTCTCCGCCGCGGTCAAATTCTCCAACAAGTTGAAATCTTGGAAAATAAACCCAATCTCATGCCCCCGGAAATCCGCCATTTGATTGCCCTTCAGTTGGGTCAGATCCTGCTGATTGATCCGAACTTGCCCGCTTGTTGGTTTATCCAAAGTGGATAAAATATTCAACAGCGTTGTTTTCCCGGAACCAGACGCCCCCATAATGCCCACGAATTCACCATTCTCAACAGTAAAATTGATGTCCTTCAAAGCGGTAAATTTCTTTTCGTTGCCCTTACCATATGTCTTAACTAGGTGTTGAACTGTTACGACTTCATTTGTCACGTTGACTTCCTCCGTTTCCTTATTTCGCTATTAAGTATAGCAAGGAACAGTGGCCGGGTCATTCGCTTCAACTAACAAAACCTTGGTAGAACTAACAGCATCGTAAGATTTGACTCGGTCCTTGGGCCGATGACAGAATGCCGTTGCGCTTAATTGCAGGTGTATGTGGGTGTTGCGCGTGAGCGCAACCGGCTGGGACTGCTGATGCGGACTGGAACGTGGTGGGCGTCGTTTGAAGCCAATTCCAAAAGCGGGAATTGTCTTCAAATCGAGCCTTGTCCTAAGCGGCAAAGCCGCCAAGGACAATTTCACCACTGAGCCGCGCAGTCCCAGCCGGTTGCTGAACAGAATTGAGCTTATCTGCAATCGCAGTTGGGTATCTGACAAAGTGCTTTTGCGAACTAGAGGTCAAACAATTGCCCACTTTTGGGATGGTACGGAAATACCAACGGATTCCAGCAGTCTGTGCTTTAATTGCAGGTGTGCTGGGTTTTGATGGGGACGCAACCGCCTCAGGACGTTTGTCGTGGCTGGAAACGTGCTCACCGATCCAACTCCCTGCGCTTAGCTACGCAAGGATTCTGGAAGCAAAGTTCAGCTTCCAAAATCCTTGCTAGGCTAATGCTCAGAAGCAATGCAGGTCGGCTCTCACTCTGAATAGAGCCACACGTCCTGAGGCGGTTGCTAGGCAGAATTGAGCTTATCTGCAATCGCAATTGAGTATCTGACGAAGCGCTTTTGCGAGCTAGCGGTCAAACAACTGCCCTTTTTTTGAGTGGTACAGCAATACCAACGGATTCGGATTATTTGGTTGGTACAGTTTGCATTGGTTGAATATCTTTACCTGTTCCCTAAACAATTCTCGGGCGGAAACAGACCAATTCAGTTGATTCACCGAGAACTAGTTCTGTTCATCCGGCAGACTGCGCTGGTGTCACCAATTCAAAGCTGATGACCACTAACAACGGCCGCCAATTGCGTGGCTCCCCAGCAATTGACGATAGCCTGCCAAGTGGCGTGAGTGCTCAAACGGCTGTTATAACGTTGAGCAGCTGGAGCGGAGAAATTCGGGGTGAGATCGCCGTGAAATTGGTCTTAGTGGCTTTGCCACTTAGACCAAGGCTCAGCTTTGAGATTTTCGGCGCCCTTCCGAAAAGCTCAAAGTGACGCCCACAGCGATCTCACCCCGAATTTCGCAGAGCAAGCTGCGGCCAACCTACTTTTTAACGAAGCGAAATCTTTAGCACACGCCATGATTGACCTGTTTTCTCAAAACGCTTACAATGTAAGAGTTCGTCCGCAGACGTGCACAATCAATCAATAAAGTGAGGTTTTTGAGATGACAATTTTACCAGCAGTACCGTTGACCGACCCAATAGTTGACGAAACCCGCGACATTACATATAAGAACGCGACTGACAGCCATTATCGCGATTTGAAAATGAGCCTCTTGATTCCGCGCATCCCCGGACCCAAGCCAGCAGTCCTCTACTTCCCCGGCGGCGGGTTTGTTGAAGCAGAAGCGCATAAACTGTTACAGCTGCGCCTGGCGCTGGCCCAGCGTGGCATGGTAGTAGCGGCAGCCGAATATCGAGTGATTCCGGATAAATTCCCCGCGTTAGTCCAAGATGGCAAAAGCTCCTTGATATTTTTGCGTCAACATGCGGCTGAATTTGGGATCGATCCGTTGCGGATCGCGGTACTTGGAGATTCCGCCGGTGGTTATTTGGCCCAATTTCTCGGCACAACTAGCGAGAGTCCTTTGTTTATCGCAGACGCGGCTATGGCAGCGCAAACTCACGTATCGGCCACGGTCTCGCTATATGGCATCAGTGATTTGCGCAATATTGGTGCGGGTTTGGACGCCCCATTTCACGAAACAGCGACGGCGACGGAAGCCTTATTGGTCAATGGGGTTTCTTTGGGCACTGATCAGACGCACCCAATCAACACCGTTCCGGAACTGGCGGCGAAAGCCAGCCCCATCACCTACGTGCAGGCTGGTTTAGCACCGTTCTTATTGATACACGGGTCTGCCGATGGTTT
This sequence comes from Lapidilactobacillus salsurivasis, assembly GCF_054785215.1. NCBI lineage: Bacteria > Bacillati > Bacillota > Bacilli > Lactobacillales > Lactobacillaceae > Lapidilactobacillus > Lapidilactobacillus salsurivasis. The sequence goes on from NZ_BAAABI010000001.1 coordinate 293,656, forward strand.
CGTCTCCCCCGTCCAAAGTCAGCAAATGGCCACGGCGCTTCAGAAAAAGGGTGTGCCCGCCGACTATGTCACGTTGGCCAACGCCGGCCATGGCTCCGCCGATTGGTACCAACCAACGACGATTGGCTATATCTGCGATTGGCTCGCGGCAAAACTACAGCCAACAACCTCAGCGCCGCGCCCAACGTTGACTCTCTAGCACCTAGGCCAAAAAGAGTGCGAACCAGTCCGGGTAGCTCCTGAGCATTAGCCTAGCAATTGTTTTGGAAGCTGCCCTTGCTTCCGGAACAATTGCGTAGCTAAGCGCAAGGAGCTGGGCTGGCGAACACGTTTCAAAAAAACAAGCACTAATAAGGAAGTTTTCGAAAAAATGACAGAACATCAGCTTTTACTCTACGGCTTCGGCGATTCGTTGGTTGCCGGTCACGAACTAAAAATCGGCCTGCTGGACGATTACGCCCAGCGCGAACATTTGACGCTACAAAATTTCGCCGTCAATGGCGCCTCGATGATTCCCCCGAAACCCAGCGACCACACTTGGGCCAGCGAAAATCATATTCCTGATTTAGCCAAACAACTGGCGCAAGCCCCAGCTGCGCTTCCGGATCTGATTGTTTTCGACGGTACGACCAATGACGCCATTAATTATGTTGACCAACAATATCCGCTGGGCGCCCCAGCGGCGGATTACCAACCAGCTAATTTCGATTTGACCACCTATGCTGGCCATTTCGAAAACGTCCTAGCCCAAATGCAGGCCAAATATCCTTTCGTTCCCCGCTATTTTGTGGCGGTGCATCATATGCCAGCGATTCCGTTAGCGCGACAAGACCGGGTTCAGGCGCTGGCAGCGCAACTGTGTCATAAGTGGAGCATTCCGGTCATCGACCTTTACGGCGCGGGCCAAATCAACACTTTCGATGCCAAAATGGCGGCGCGTTTTTCCTATAACTCCGGAAGTCATCCCCAAGATGGCGATGGCACGCACCTCAACGCGGCTGGCTACCAACGTTTCTATACCCCCATGTTGCAAGCGCAGATCCAGCTGCCCCAGCGGCGTTGAGACCCGCAGCGGCAAATTCTCCAAGAAATTCTCGTGGAAATTCTTAGGCAAAGTTCTTGCGTCAAACACTTGCGCTAAATCCTAACGCCAAGTTCTCAGCCAAACACTCACGCTAATTCTGAGGAAGAAATCGAGAAATCAAGATAGAAAATACCGCTGACACGGCCTGATGTCAGCGGTATTTTTAATGATTTTGCTTGGTGGGTAATTATTTCAAAACACTCGCCCGGTCAATTAGAACTTGTGCTCACCGAGCGCGTGTTGCGCGGCCAAATTCAACAAACTCCATTGACGATCGAACCCGGGCTGGAAGAAGAAGTCAGCTTCGGCCAAGTCTTCGACACGTAAGCCCTGCTGAATCGCCAAAGCCAAAACATTGCCCTGAGCGGTAATATCATAAGTCGATAAAACAGCGCCGCCTAGCAGTCGATGGCTGGTGGGATCAAACAATAACTGCACATAAACTTCTGGATTGTCTGGCCCAACTGGCACATACGCCGGCCGTAACCAATCTTGGTAGAAGGAAGTTTTGACAGCGACGCCAGCCTTCGCCGCGGTGGTGGTATTTAACCCACTTGTCGCGAAATGGTAATCGAACACGCTTAAAGCCGATGAGCCCACCACACCCTTGAATGGCGCGCTCGGAATTTCTTCAAAAAGATGGCGGACTAAATAGCGGGCTTCACGGCGAACAACCGTCGCTAAAGCAATCGGCATTGGCTGCGCCGCAGGAATCGAGTACGCCAGCACCGCATCGCCGATCGCATAAACATCAGGGACATTGGTGCGCAAATACTCGTCGGTCTTGATCCAGCCGCGGCGATCCAACGCAACCGTCCCCTGCAACCAAGCGGTATTCGGTTGCACACCAGCGGCTTGGATTACCAAATCGGTGGCGATTTCTTCATTATCCGTTTGCACAGCAGTCACGTGGTCCGTGCCAAGATAGGCTTGGATCTTGGCGTCGGTGATTACCTGAACCCCTTTTTCATCCAGGTGCTTGGCTAAAATATCAGTCATTTCATGATCCAAATATGCCCCTAGCGGCCGGTCGATCACATCCAACAACGTGACCGCCTTACCCGCTTTCCGACTGGCCTCAGCCGCTTCGATCCCAATATAGCCAGCGCCAACGACCGTCACATGCTTAACTGCGGGATCTTCCAACTTGGCCTTGATTTTTGTCGCCCAATCCAAGCCGCGCATCAAGTAAACATTTTCCAAATCAGCGCCAGGAACCGGTAACGATTTCGGCGTGACTCCGGAACTTAAAATCAATTTATCATAAGGAGCGGTGGTGGTCGTCTGCGTCTTTTGATCAACGACCGTCACGGTTTTGTCCGCGGTATTGATTGCCGTAACCAAATGATTGCTTAGAATGTGCACATTATTTTCAGGGAAACTCTCCGGGCTGAAATTGCGCAAGTCGTGAACGTCCGTGACCTTGTTTTCCAGATACAGTTCCATGCCACAAGACATAAACGAAATAAAATCGCCCGCTTCGAATAAGGTGATCTCCACATCATCATAGCGGTTCAATAATTCCAAAATCGATTGGTGCCCACCATGGGACGCACCGACAATAACAACTTTTTTAGTCATTAAAACAAACCTCCTAAGGATTCTTGCCAGATTTTAACGATTCTAAACTGTACATCTCCAGTATAGGGTTCTTATTCAGGCGATGCAACTTTCCTACTTGGATCGTTTGGTTTTTTCAGTGGCGACTTCTAGTCAAAGATTGGTGCTTAATTGCGAGTTTTCTGGGTTTGGTGGTGACGCAACCGGCTGGGACTGCTTGATTGGACTTTTCGCGTAATTGCAGGGGTGGTGGGTTTGGTGGTGACGCAACCGCCTCAGGACGTTTGTCGTGGCTGGAACGCGGTGGGCATCGTTTTGAGCCAATCCGAAAACCACGGCTTGTCTCAAAATCGAGCCTTATTCTAAGCGATAAATCGCTAAGAATAATCTCACCGCTGAGCCACACGTCCTGAGGCGGTTGCTAGGCAGAATTGAGCCCATCTGTAATCGAAGATGAATATCTGACGAAGTGGTTTTGCGAGCTAGAGGTCAAACAATTACCCTATTTTGGGGTGGTACGGCAATGTCAACGGATTTGGATCAGGCAGTCGGTATATTTTGCGTAGGCTGAACAGTTTTGCTAGTTTCTTTAACAATCCCTGGGTGAAAACGACCGATTCAACTGACTGATCAAGAACTTGACTAAGTTCATCAGACAGACTGCTCTGGTGTCACCAATTCAAAGCTGGCAACCACTAACCACGGTCGTCATTTACGTGGCTCCTCATCAATTGACAATAGCTTGCAAAATGGCGTGAGTGCTCAAACGACTGTTAAAACGTTGAGCGGCTGGAGCGGAGAAATTCGGGGTGAGATCGCCGTGAAATTGGTCTTAGTGGCTTTGCCACTTAGACCAAGGCTCAGCTTTGAGATTTTCGGCGCCCTTCCGAAAAGCTCAAAGTGACGCCCACAGCGAGCTCACCCCGAATTTCGCAGCGCAAGCCGCGGACACCCTACTTTTACCCAGCCCAAGCAACCACCTACTGCCAAAGACAAACTTTTTTCTGCTTTACGGTCGTGCACAATCGTGTTAAGATGAACTTATCTACAAAAGAAAGGACTGTCAAGAATGCGTTTGAGAATCGCCCCAAAACAACTTAACTCGAACACAACTAAATAAGCATTCACCACGATTGATGACAGTTTCTTGGTCTTTTATTTTTATCGATAAAATTACCAGAGCCGCTTGAGTCGGCTCTTTTTTATGCCCAAAATCAGACTGTCAACCTCGCCTAGATGCTTATTCTTAACTAGGAGGTATTCTTTATGACTGAAACTTATCAAACGATCCCGACCCGCCAGCGGGTAATTATTGGCGGCCTGAGTCATGGCAAGGCTAGCTTTGAATATACAATGACCGAATTAACAGAATTGGCGCGGGCCGATAATCTGGAAGTGGTCGATCGAGTTACTCAGAATTTAGACCGAGTGGACGCGGCGACTTATTTCGGTTCCGGTAAAGTCAATGAGATCAAGGAATTAGCGCAAGGCCTGGACGTGAGCACGATCATTATCAATGATGAGCTGTCACCTTCACAATTGGCTAATTTGGAGAAAAGAACTGGGCTCCATTTCGTTGATCGAACTGAATTGATTTTGGAAATTTTCGCGGACCGGGCCCATACTCGGGAAGCCAAGGCGCAAGTGGAAATCGCGCGGCTGCAATACGCCTTGCCGCGGATCCATCCTTCGGCTAACACCTTAGACCAGCAACGTGGCGGCGGCGGTTTAATGAACCGTGGCGCCGGGGAAACGAAATCCGAATTAAATCGGCGCACGATCCGTAAGCGAATCAGTGATTTGAAACAGCAGCTGGCCGCCATGACGAAAACAGAACAAACCAAGCGCGAGCGTCGCCGCAATAGCGCTTTGCCGCAAGTAGCCTTGGTTGGTTATACCAACGCGGGCAAGTCAACGACTTTGAACCAGCTGTTGGAAGTTTTCTCCGGGACGGCTGGCAGCAAGAAACAGGTTTTCGAGAAAAACATGCTGTTCGCCACCTTGGATACCAGCGTGCGCGAGATCCAATTACCGACGAATCAGCGCTTTCTGATGAGTGACACGGTGGGCTTCGTCAGCAATTTGCCCCACAACTTGATTGAATCGTTCAAAACCACTTTGGCTGAAGCGGCGCAAGCGGATCTGTTGATCCAAGTCGTGGATTATTCTGATCCTAACTATCAGGAAATGATGGTGACCACTGCCCAAACGCTTCAGGAAATTGGCATTAGCGATATGCCCATGATCTACGCCTTCAACAAGGCGGATCTCAAGGGCGACACCAAGTTTCCTGAGCTGGACGGCCATGACATCACGTACTCTGCCAAAGATCCGGACTCCATTAAATTGTTAGCGAAATTGATCACCTCGATTATCTTCGCCGATTATCAAACGGTCAATCTACTGCTCCCCTTTGATCGCGCCAAGGATGTGGCTGAACTCGAAGCCAGCGCCAACGTTCACCAGAAAGACTACACCGAAACCGGGACGCAGTTGAATGTTACTTTATCGCCGACGCAATTGAAAGAATATGCAGCTTTTCAGGTCGATCCTGTTCAGCCGTAGACTCAAGGCGCATCAGGTGACGACCACTTAACCGCGTGCGCTGGTGCAAACACCTGAAACAAGCTCCTTTGGCTTCAGGTGTTTTTTTGTATTTGGCTGATTCACGGGAAACTGGGTTTCAGGTGCTACGGGAAAGGCGACCGCGATTGCGAACTTACTAGTATCCCCCCAAGAACTTACCAGGCCTACTTGTGGCAAAAAATACCCAGACCAATTAGAAAACATTAATGGTCACGGTTAATCCGTTCTTTAACCTTTCGCCCAATCAATGTAAAAATCTCGGCGACTTCTGTCTAGACCAATCCCCCAAACAGACATGGTATCACTGGATTTATGGTGACCAAGTGATTGAGGTAACAAAAGCGCTTACTCACAGCAAAACTGATGATTTAAAAAAATAAAGCAAATTAAATCGCTTTCTTGTTCAATTTGTTCGATTTCGTGATTGACTTAATAAATCGTTTCAACTAATATACTTATAGATTGCAACAAAGTTCCAAAACAGTCGGGTCGGCATTGCCAAGGTCGACGCGAATTAAGAAATCGGGCAGGTTTTTTTCAAATAATTTAGGACAAATTTATCAAACTTAATGACGAGATCATTCCACGAATAAACATGCAATTCAATTGCGGTTTAATTGAGGATGAACTAGAATGGATAGTAGATGTTGCCACTTTACAAAGTAGACCCTACCAAATCCAAGACTGAGGAGGCGATTTGATGTATCGGTTTTTTGCCCAGCCACAAATCAATGCAAAAGATAATTCCGTGTATGGTTATGAAGTGCTGTTACGCCAGAAAGATTGCAATATCTGGCATTTACCTAAGGACTTCAATGATGTTTCGATTCAGGAGCAAACGCGAATGTTGGAAACGACCGTTAACCAGCTGAAGACAGCGGTCAATCATCGGGTGCTTGCGTTCAATATCAACCTTGATCAAGTCAACAATCCTCTCACCCTTGGATCGTTGATCGCCTTGAAGAAACGGATCGATCCGGCGGCTTTGATGATCGAGCTGACGGAGGCGCCGACCTTGCAACAGGTCAAAGAATTGAGCTTGACCTTGCATCAGTATGGTATCGGTTTGGTGCTGGATGATGTGGGCACAGGCTCGAATACTTACGAGAATATCAAGCATTTCCTGCCTTACGTTGACCAAATCAAACTGGCCATGCAGAATTTGCGCGAAAGCGGCGAAGGTGAGCGAATTCCAGAATATTTGAAATTCTGGTCGAAGCAAGCTTACGAGTATCGCTTGGATGTTGTCATTGAAGGTGTCGAAGATGAGCGTGACCAAATGTTGGCCCATGAATTTGGCATCAACATCCATCAGGGCTATCTATACGGGCGTCCAAGTCTCGTCTGAAAACAACGCTATGGGCCAGTCAAGTCGCTCGCGCCACTGGCTTCCCTTTTTAAAGAATAGATTTTAAAGAATAGAGATGTGTTGATCGCAAGTCGATCGACGCATCTTTTTTTTGGATTGGGGCGATGCGTTTCGACACCCATCACCTGGGGCGCGCCGCCAATTGCTCACTTAATTAATCACGCGAACAAAATGGCGCGAACAGATTCGTCCCGACCCGCGAGTTCTTAAAAAACACTGCTGTTCCAATCCTCCACAATTATTATCTAGTCTTAATCAAGCTAGTGGATTTTATTTGAAAACGGATGCAAAATGCTTGCAGTATAAATTAATTGTGATATATTTATAGCGAGTTATGAAAAATAATATCTTATCCTAATTAAATAGATTAGCTGACTATTCAACCAAAACTGGGGGGTTTTATCTTGAATAAGAAAATGCACAAAAGTCAAACGGGGGTTCGACCGGTTTTACGTTACAAAATTTATAAGGATGGTAAGTTCTGGGTTTACGCCAACATCACAGCCTTGAGTCTAGGGCTGTCCATGGCGATCACGCCGACAACCGCGCAAGCGGCCACTGTTACAGTGGCAACACCGGCGGCAATCACAACAACTAAAACGAATCAAGAAGTAGCGACTGATTCTTCAGGTTCGCTCTTTTCTGCTACATCGGAAACACTAACTGCCACCAATGATGACGTTGATGATACTAACGACGTAGCGACCAACAGTGCTGCTAGTAACACTTCCAGCGACCAATCGACAACATCCACGGACGAGCCGCAGACCGCGCCGACTAAGGCCGAGGATCTGAACAACACTTACACTGACGCTAAGGATCAAACGGACCAGGCAAATGAGTCCGCCAATGCCGCCAACAAGAGTTTGGCCGCGTTGCAAGCGTTATTGGCTGACGAAAAGCTAACGCAAACTGACGGCTGGCAAGCTAAGTTGCAAGCTGCCCTGAATGATTTCCAAACCCAGGCCGCAACTTTCACTGACTCTGTCACCACTACTAACGCCACCGTAGCCGCTTACCAAAAGGCCATTGACGCCTTGATTGTCAGCAAACCGAACGCTGTCGACAAAGTAACCCAAGGCGAGGATGACAAAGGCAACACGATTGCTGACTATGACAATTTGGTCGCTACTTACAAGAATCAGGTTGAGCAGCAATTGAAGGATTTACAAGACAATCTTGACAATTATGCTAACGCTACTGGCGTCAATACGGCCCAGACTGCCTTACAGACTGCCGCGGAGGCTTTGAATACTGCTATTGGTGACTCTACTACGACAGTCGCTAACTTGACTGCTTTGAAAGCCGCTTATGACGAAGCTTTGACGGCTTACAATACCGCCGTGACTGATTACAACGACAAAGCGGCAAGTAATTTTCCGACCATCGAGACAAACACTGCCGGCGCAACCGTTGATGGTAAGAATCCTAGCGAGCAAGCCTTTGAAGATGTGAAAAATTATTTGAACGCAAAAGAGGCTTATGACGTAGCTCAGAATGCCTACAAGGATACGGCTGGTAAAGCTGACCAAGTGACGGCGAATTTGGCCGCTTGGCAAAAAGCGGTCAATGAATACAATGAAGCTTTGAAGACGTTACAAGGTATTGATTTGTCAGGTATCACCGCCGTAGATACCACTGAAGTCGAAGCGGCCAAGGCGGAGGTCCAGAAGGCTTCTGAACAAACGATCGTAGCTCAAAAAGCCTATGACGCGGCTACTTCTGCCGATATAAAAGACGCTGACGAATTAGCCAGCACAGCCAAAGAATTGAAGGCCAAACTGGCAACTTTGCAGGCGAATACCACGGCTTGGGATACGGCGTATAGGACGTATTTAGACACAGTGAAAACCAAGGCAGCTGAAGGTGTCACCGTGACCATGCCGGATTTGGGGACTTTAGGCCAAAGCGTTGCCGACGCACAAAAGGTGTTAAGTGATTCGACAGCGGACTTGCAAACGAGCCAAGATAAGTACCAAACCGCCTTAGACGCTTATCAGGCTGCGTTAGATGCCAACAAGACTGGTCAAAAAGCTGCAGACGGTGATTTGCCAGATTTGACAGCCTTCAATAACAGTTTGCAAACGCAATTCACCGCTAACAACCAGACGATGGCTGGCGCTGAAGCGTTAGTCACCGTGAAAAATGCCGAACGGGCTTTACAACAAAAGATCAATGAGATCAATGGTTATGTGACAGGCATCAATAATACGCAAGCGGTTTGGCAGGCGACTTCTGATGCTGGCGCTGAAACCGGGGCTTGGAATTTATTGACCGAGCAATTGGCGGCCATTGGTAGTCAATTATCGACGACCGGCAAAGCTTATCAAACTGCGGGCACGAGTTATGAGACGTTGGCAAACAACTATTTGGCAAGTATTATCGCTTATAATAATGCTGTCGCCGAAAAGGATCGTTTAGTAGCGTCAACTTACACCGATGCAAACACCGTTACTAGCAGTATCAGTGGGTTTAAGGCGTCTCTGGATACTTTTCAAAAGGCGTATGACACGCTGATGAATACCATTACAGCTAATACCCCTGATGAGGACGCAAATGAAAAGGCTCAGGCTAGTTTGAAAAATGGGACCCAACTGTCAACGGATGGTACACCAGCAGACACCGGTGACGGGGGTTCGAAATTTGTTCCGCAAACGATTTATATGGTCGGCGGGTCGAGCTTAGAGAGCATTGCCAGTCAGCCTTTCAAGGAAGATGATTTGGCAGAGGGTCTCGTTAACTTGAACATTCGTCAGAAAAATTTTAACACTGACGATCTAGGTACAATCTCTAAATATGATTTAATGAAAACTGAGGATGGACAAGGCAATATAATTTACAAGCTAACTGAGGCTGATAAAGCCCGCTGGATGGGTGTTTTTAGGCAAAAATTACTGCCGACCTATGTGGACAATGGTAAGACTTATCATTTAACGGCTTACTTTGTTCCGGGGACAGATGTTGATTCCACTAACCCGGCTAAACCTGGCGGTTATTATACGTTTACGACCCTAGATCCAATCACCGAATTTTTCAATAATTTTTTGGGCAGTGCGCCGGCTTTCAATAGGAATCCTGACTTTTATTTCTATTATGTGGCTGAACCAGATAATATAACGAAGACAGAGACCGATGAAGCGGGCCAGACCAGTACGGTTTCGGCCATTACGATGCCGACGGCTGAAGACATCGCCAATTTGACGGCAGCTAACACGGACTTGGCGTTAACCGCTGAAGGTACGCTGACCGCAGAACCGACTGTTATCGACATTAATGATCCAGCAAAATTGAATTATCTCGGCGGTCAGACCGTTGAAACAGATCTGGGAAAATTAAGTATTGAACCAGCGCCAGCCCTTACTTTGAACCATGTAGAAGCGCCAACTGATCCTACCGATCCAACGGACCCAACTGATCCAACTGATCCCAAAGATCCAGGCAATCCCAGCCGGCCGGTGAACCCTGATAATGGCAACGATCATGATGATTCTGGTGATGATCATGGTATTTCAAATAATGATGGTGCTGAGGGAACTGACGGGCTTGACGAAGATGAGAACATCGAGTTACCCCAAACTGGTGCGATCCAGACCGTCAAGCAACAAGTGAAATCGGCGCTGCCCCAAACCGGTGATCGCCAAACGCTACAACGGCGCCTTCAAGTCATTGGTACGGCGTTGTTATCTCTGTTTGTCTTAGTTGGTGGCTTGACCATCCGCAAACGTCGGGACCAACGTAACTAAGTTATTGCTTCGGTGACGGCGGTGAGCGTTGACTGGTCTTAAATCACCAATAGCCCTAGAAATCGAAATTTGATTTCTAGGGCTATTTTTTCATCTTTTCGAATGGCATTTATCCTTAATCTGGTGACTCAGTTTCATCCGCGACCACGTGGAGCAAATCGCCGGGTTGACAGTCCAAGGCGGCACAGATCGCCGTTAGTGTGCTGAAGCGGATCGCCCGGGCTTTGCCGGTCTTCAGAATTGATAGATTGGCCAAGGTCAGGCCGACTTGTTCCGAGAGTTCGGTCAGGGTCATTTGCCGTTGGGCCAGCAAGCGATCCAGATCAACGACGATTTTCATCGGGTCACCTCATTTGAACCGGACGCGGCCTGTTGTAAACTCAACTGCCGGAGCAAATAAGCAAGCACCCCTAAGCTAAAAACGCCGAGGAAGAACGCAAGGTTGAAGGTAAGGACTTGGGGGGTGCGGCTAACATAAGCATAGCGCCACCAGCCAGGTAAACACAATAATTGCAGACCATTGATGCCCCAAAGTAACCCTTGGATCCAGCGCAAGCGTTGCCGCACCAGGGGCGCGCCGAAACTAGTTTTAATCAAACTTTGGAGGACAATAATTGTTAACCCCAGCGCGATAAAACAAAGGATCCCAGCCAAATACATGAAAACGCCTAGGCCGATTGCGCCGGGGAGCCACCCCACCAGTCGAAGCCAATCGCCTAGGACGAAGGGCACCAGGTCAACTAGGATCAGCCCGGCCAATGCGGCGATCAATATCAACATCACTTGCAGAAAGCGAATACTTTTTTTCATGATCATAAGCTCCTTCTTTTGAAACGTGTTCGCCACCCCAGCGCTCTCAGCTTAACTACGTCAGGCTTCCGGAGGCATAAACCAGCCTCCAAAATCCTGACTAGGTTAATGCTCAGAAGCTAACCGGGGTGGTTCGCACTCTGCTAAATGGTTAAGTCGTGTTCTTCTTGAAGTTCCAGCGCTTGTTGTAAGAGTTGCTTCAAGACGCCCGCGAAAACGCCGATCACCAAGGCCGCGCCCACAAAGACGATGGCCAGCGCCAATAACCCCGGCGCGTCATCGCGATCGGCCCAAATGAAGAAGATCGGTAATTCCAACGCATAAATCAAACTGATAGCCAGCGCTTGATTCCGCAGGCGCGCCAATGCGGTCACCGACGCCACCGCGAAGGCTTGGCGCCGCTGGATTCGCCGCACCAGTTGGCCGGCTTGCCACAAGATCCCCGCGAAAAGAAGCGCGGTTAGATAAAGCCCGACTCCCATCAACGTCGGCCACCACCAAGCGCCAGGAAAGAGCCGCGCTAAGCCAATCAAGAAATGGGGAATCACAATGACCGCCACCGCGACCAAGCCCAGCGTCAGCACCAGTAAGGCCAATTGCAACAACCTTGTCTCGCGTTTCATAATTTTCCTCGCCGTCCTTTATTATCGATTATCGATAAATTCTATCTTGATTATAGCATCAATTTATCGATAAACAATAAATTACTGGCCATGTGACAAAACTGTTCGCCACCAGCAGCAGGCAAAAAACTGGTCCCACGCCGCGAAAACGCAGGCGCTGGACCAGTTGTGATTAACATTTTTATCTGAGCCGTACTTTTATTTAGCGGCTGGTCTTACCACAACGTGATCTTCGGGAAGAGTTCTTTCAACCCGGAAAGAATCAGCGTCGGCAAGGCCGGAATGAAGATCACGGCCAAATACAGTTGCCAAGTCAAGGTCACCGTGCCGAAAACAGCGGTGAACAGCGGGAACATGGTCACAACCAGCGAAGCGACCGCCGCGAAGGAAACGGCCGCGACCAAATGAAGATTGCTGAACGGATTCCGGCGGAACAAGGTGCGTGTGCTCCGCGCGTCAAAGACGTGCCACAGCTGACCAAACACCAAGGTCAGGAAGGCGATCGTTTGCGCCTCAGCGGCAGAATAACCCGCTTGGGCGGCCCAAACGAAGGCCGCGAACACCAAGCCACCCATGAGCACGCCCCGGATCAAGACCCGTGACAAGAGACCGTTGGCGAAGACTGATTGCTTCGTGTCCCGTGGTTTCTCACTCATGATGTTCCGTTCCGCCTCATCATAGCCCAAGGCAAATGACGGCAGCGCGTCACTGATCATGTTGACCCACAAAACCATCAAGGCAGTTAAGGTCGGGGTCAATTCAGAGACTTGACCGATCGGCGCGGTAATAAAGAACACGCCGAGCAACAAGGACAGCACTTCCGCCACATTGGTGGTCAACTCATGGCGAATGAAATTCTTGATATTGCCGAAAATCGTCCGACCAGCGGCGACAGATTTCTCGATCGTCGTAAACTTATCGTCCATCAGAATCAGATCCGCGGAATCTTTGGTGACTTCGGTGCCATTGATGCCCATGGCGATCCCGATGTCAGCCGCGCGCAAAGCTGGCGCGTCATTGACACCATCACCGGTCATCGCGACGATTTCTTGATGGCCCTGCAACGCCTTGACCACACGCTGTTTGTGTTCTGGGGAAACCCGCGCGTACACCCGAATCTCTGGCACCACCGCCGCTAGTTCCGCGTCACTCATCGCTTCGATCTCCCGACCTTGGACAACTCGAGCTTGTTCGTCATGAACGATCCCCAGCCGATACGCGATCGCCCGCGCGGTTTCCGCGTGATCACCGGTAATCATCACCACATTGACGCCAGCTTTAGCCAGCACCGCCACCGAACGTTTGACTTCGGCCCGCGGTGGATCAATGATTCCGGCGATTCCTAATAATTGTAAATGTTGTTCCAATTCGGCCTGAGTCCCATTTTCAGCCAATTCCAACGAAATCGTCCGCTCAGCCACCGCCAACGTCCGTAACGCTTGTTGCGCGTAGTGGTGGATCTGCGTTTCAACTTGCTCCTTGGCTGTCGCGACCGGCGTCATTTGATCGCCGAGCCAGACTTGATCGGTTTTGGTCAGGATCACATCTGGCGCGCCTTTGGTCAACACTTTGTATTGCGCGCCATCTTTGACCACCACACTCATCATTTTCCGCGTGCTATCAAAGGGAAAGACCCGCAAAATATCATAATCATCCTGACCGGTTTGGTTCAACAGATCATCGCGGAAAACCTTGTCCTTCTGACCGAGAACGATCAAAGAAACATCGGTGGGATTGCCAAAGGGGCGATATTGGCCGTGCTCGTTTTGCGAAACACTGGCCTCGTTGTTCAAGACCGCCGCGTGGACGAAACGTTTGTAATCATAACGACCCACATCGGCTTCATCAACGGGCTCAATCTCCCCAATGGGCTCGTAGCCATTCCCATCGACTTCATAAGCAATGCCATTGGCCCAGAAATCGGTGACAGTCATTTCGTTTTTGGTTAAAGTTCCGGTTTTGTCCGACGCGATAAAAGTAGTCGCCCCCAGCGTTTCCACGCTGTTCAAAGACTTGATCAGGCCTTTACTTTTAGCCAGACTGGTGGCGCCAATCGTCAGCACGATCGACAAGACGACAGGCAAAGCGTCAGGAATCGCCGCCACCGCCAAAGCAATCGCCGTGGACAAGTTATCCGCCACGCCACTGACCGTCAACTGACCAGTGGCAATTATTTCTTTGGCGATGCCATAACCCAGCACAATCACCACGATTGCTGCCGCCACGTACATTAATTTGCGCGTCAAATTCGCCATCGTTTGTTCAATCGGCGTCTTCTTCGTTTCCACGCTATCCAACAGATTGGCGATATGTCCCAGTTCGGTAGCCATCCCAGTCGCGACCACTACCCCGACCCCATTACCATTAACCACGGTGGAGCCTGAGAAGCCCATATTGGTGCGATCGCCTAACTGCGTGTCATCCGCCAACATAAAGCGGGTTTTCGCGACGGGCTCCGCTTCACCGGTTAAGTGAGATTCGTTGATCTGCAATTCATTGGTGGCTAGCCAGCGCAAGTCGGCGTCTAGGAAGTCGCCCATCTTCACGGAGACAATATCACCAGCGACCAATTCAGCGGCATCGACTTTTTGCCAATCTTCGTCGCGCAGCACAGCCACCTGATGATCGGCCAGTTGTTTCAGCGAATCTAGTGACTTCTGCGCCTTGGTTTCCTGGACATAGGACAGCACCGCGTTACCAATGATCAAGGCGAAAATCGCGATTGCTTCGTATAAAGACGCCTTCCCATGACTAAAATCACCGTTAACTTGAAAATCATAAACCGCGCTTAAAATCGCCAGCGCAACCGCGATCCATAAAACAATCACGATGGGTTCTTTGAATGAGCGAATGAAGATTTTCCAGCCGGGATCCGGCTGTTTTTGAACCAATTCATTACGGCCGTCACGTTCTAACCGCGCCGCCGCTTCTGTTTCAGTCAACCCGCGAAAACGGGAAGTTTGTAGTTTTTCGAGGACCTCTTTTCGATGTTGGTTATAAAACATAGTAAACTCCTTTTCAATTCAGACCGACAAAAAAACTATGCCTAACAGGCCCTTCTTCACCCCAAGAAGGTTTACCTTGAAAGCATAGCTCCAACCGATCGTGCAATATTTCGTTACAATTATTATTCCAGAAAAAACGGGTGCTTGTCAAGTGGCAAGTTACATTTTGTTACCAAAAACTCGGGAATGCCTGTCAGCGCACTGCTTGCGGGCTCTGGTTGAAAGCAGGTTGTCCGCAGCTTGCTTTGAGCTGGATTGACAAAAGGGTGCAAACCGACCTAGTCAGTGGATACGTTTCAATATAGTCCGCAGCTTGCGCTGCGAAATTCGGGGTGAGCTCGCTGTGGGCGTCACTTTGAGCTTCGCAAAACCCGCGAATCTCAAAGCTGAGCCTTGTCCTAAGCGGCACAGCCGCCAAGGACAATTTCACGGCGATCTCCCCCCGAATTTCTCCGCTCCAGCCGCTCAACGTTTTAACAGCCGTTTGAGCACTTCCGCCGACTGACAAGCTGTTGCCAATTTATGTGGAGTCACGCAAATGACGACCATGGTTAGTAGTTACAAGCTTTAAATTGGTGACACCTGTACAGTCTACCTGATGAACTAAGGCAAGTCCTTGATGAATCTGCTGAATCGGTCGGCTACCAACCAATTATTGTTAAGGAAACAAGCAGAGAGTGTTCAGCCTACACAAAATATCCCGATTTTCTAATCCAAATCAGTTGGCATTGCCGTACCACTCCCAAAAAAGGGCGATTGTTTGACCTCTAGCTTGCCAAAGCACCTCGTCAAATCCTTCGCCTCGATTGCAGATAGGCTCAATTCTGCCTAGCAACCGCCTCAGGACGTGTGGCTCAGCGGTGAGATTATTCTTAGCGATTTATCGCTTAGAATAAGGCTCGATTTGAAGACAAGCCGCCGGGCTTGCGGATTGGCTTCAAACGATGCCCACCGCGTTCGAAACAGAGTGCGAACCAACCCGGTCAGCTCCTGAGCATTAGCCTAGCAAGGATTTTGGAAGCTGAACTTTGCTTCCGGAAGCCTTGCGTAGCTAAGCGCAGGGAGCTGGGTCGGTGAGCACGTTTCCAGCCACGACAAACGTCCTGAGGCGGTTGCGTCCACATCCAAACCAACCACACCTGCAATCAAGCGCCGCCATCTGTAATGTAACAACCTACGAATCTGAATCTGTTGATGTTGCAGTACCACCAAAAAAGTTGGCGATCGTTTTGACCTCTCGCTTGCAAATCCACTTCGTTAGATGTCCAACTTCGATTGCAGATAAGCTCAATTCTGCCTAGCAACCGGCTGGGACTGCGCGGCTCAGTGGTGAAATTGTCCTTGGCGGCTTTGCCGCTTAGGACAAGGCTCGATTTGAAGACAAGCCGCGCACTTTGCGGATTGGCTCCAAACGATGCCCACCACGTTCGAAACAGAGTGCGAACCGACCCGGTCAGCTCCTGAGCATTAGCCTAGCCATTGTTTTGGAAGCCGCACTTTGCTTCCGGAACAATGGCGTAGCTAAGCGCAGGGAGCTGGGTCGGTGAGCACGTTTCCAGTCCGCAACAGCAGTCCCAGCCGGTTGCGCTCACGCGCAACACCCACATACACCTGCAATCAAACACGAGTACAATGCAAACTCGCCGCATCCGGAATAACCATCGCCAACGCCTATTCCGTGCTCAACATGATCAGCACATCATCCGCCTGCAAAGTCAGATCGGCTGGGACGGGAATGATGATTTTCTGATCACGAATCACCGCCATGATGTTGTAGTCGTATTTATTACGAATATCCAAATCGGCCACGGTATGGCCAACCCATTGAGCCCGGGGGTGCAGCTCGGTGATCGCTTGCCGGCCGGCGCGCTCCAAAATGTCGATCATATCCGGATCAACCAGACTATGAGCGATTTTCTCACCCATTTCGATTTCAGGGAGGATCACCCGATCGGCGCCCAGGCGTTCGAGAATTTTCTTTTGGCGCTGGCCTAGGGCTTTGACGACGACTTTCGGTACGCCTAATTCTTTGGCGGTCATCGTCGCCATGATCGCGGCTTCGAAATTCTCGCCCATGGCCAAAACAACCACGTCGAAATCACCTAGATCCAATCCCTTTAGCGTATCAGCGTCGGCAACATCGGCCTGAACCAGGTGGCTGGTGTAGTCCGCCGCCTCATTCAAGCGTTCTTCTTTGATGTCGCAAGCCAAAACAGTGGCGTCATAATCGGCCAAGGTGCGGACGATGCTCATGCCAAAACGGCCTAAGCCGAAAACGGCGAATTGTAGATTTGTACGATCAATATCCATTTCTCTACTCCTATCCAATCATGACGGTCGCGCTGGGATAGCGCACGTCATGCTGATTCATTTGACGCGTTAAGGCCACCATCACCGTAATTGGCGATAGGCGCCCGATGAACATACACAAGGCGATGACGATTTTCCCGATTTCGCTAAGATGCGGCGTGATGCCGGTGGTCAAGCCCACGGTTCCCAGCGCGGAGCTGACTTCAAAAACCAGATCCAACAAGTTGTGCGAGAAACCAGAATTTTGTTCAGAGAACGTTAGAATCACGACGGCGCCCAACACCAAAAGCACAAACATGGAAACCACGGTCAAAGCCTTTTGAAGCAATTGCAAGGGTAAGGTGCGGTGAAAGGCGATCAATTGCGAACGTCCTTTGATGGCCGCGTGCACCGCGATCAGGATCAGCGCAACCGAGACGGTTTTGATCCCACCGGCGGTCCCTGCCGGCGAGCCGCCGACTAACATCAACATCGACGAAATGGCTTTACTCAAGTCGGTCAATCCTGCTTGGTCAATGGAGAAATAGCCCGCCGTCCGCAACGTGACCGATTGGAAGAAGGCGTTAAGAATCTTGTTACCCCAAGAAAGTGGTCCTAAAGTCGCCGGATTTTGCCATTCCAACCCTAAAATCGCTAAAGTCCCGACTAACAATAAACTGCCGGTCATAACAAACACGATTTTGCTATGAACTGACAGCATTTGGAGCCGCCGCCGCACTGACCACTGGCGCCTAGCGCGCAAACGTTTGAAGAATTCAATGATTACTGGAAAGCCTAACCCACCCAGGATGATCAAGGCGCCGACGGTTAACACAATGGGCCAATTGCCTTGAAACGGTTGTAAGCTGCTGTTTCCCAAAATATCGAATCCGGCGTTGCAAAACGCCGAAATCGCGTGGAACACGCCTTGATAAGCGGCCTTGCCCCAACTGATCGACTGCGCTTGATGGAAGAAAAGCGTCAGTAAAAGCGCGCCACTCAACTCGATGGTCAACGTGATTTGAATGACCCGCTTGATAAACGCGCCCATTCCCCCAATGCGGTCCTGACCAAAGGCGGTTTTGATCACGACCCGATTTTCCAAAGAAATGCGCCGATTGAAGAGCAATAAGCTGGCTGAAAAAATCGAAATAAACCCTAGCGCGCCAAGCTGGATCAGGGAAATGATCACCAGTTGTCCGAACAACGTCCAATGCGCCAATGTGTTGACCACCACCAACCCAGTCACGCAACTTGCCGACGTGGCCGTAAACAACGCATTCAAAAAGCCCACCGATTGCTGGTCTTTGCTGGCGATGGGTAGATTCAATAATAGCGTGCCCAATAAAATCAGCCCGACGAAGCTCAACGCAATCAACTGGGTGGCGGTTAAATGTTGGACTTTCTTTCCGTTCAAAAACGAAACAACCCCTTATCTAACTCGATTTGATTGCTTTCAGTATAGCACAAGTCCGCCTGCGATTGGTATGTCGTTGGACGCGATGGCGGTGGTGGAAAGCGGCACTTTGCAGATAAAAGTAGGTTGACCGCGGCTTGCGCTGCGCGTGGCGTTGGTGGTTGGCAGATGTGGTGGGGCTCCAGGTCGGGCTGGAGGTGGTGGAACGCGGCGGGCACGACTTGAAGCTTTTCGGAAACCCGCCGAAAATCTTCAAGCTCGGCCTTATTGTAGGCGATAAATCGCCAACAATAATATCGCGGCTGACTCACCCCCAGCCCGACCTTACGCCAGACGAACAAACGGACCACCAACGCCACGCTCCGCTCCAGCCGCTCAACGTTTTAACAGCCGCTTGAGCACTCACGCCAGCTAGCCAGCTATGGCTAATTGATAGAGAGCCTCGGAATTGACGACCGTGGTTAGTGGTTACAAGCTTTAAATTGGTGACACCAGCGCAGTCCGCTTGATAAACCGAGGCAAGTTCTTGATAAATCATCTCAATCGGCCGGTTTAACTGAGAATTGTCTAGGAAGCAGGTAAAGATGTCCAACCAACACAAACTGTACCAATTGCCTAATCCAATTCCGTTGATGTTGCGGGACCACCTCAAAAGTGGACAATCATTTGACCACCACACCTGCAAAAGCACTTCGTAAAATCCTTCACTTCGATTGCGGATTGGCTCAATTCTGCCTAGCAACCGCCTCAGGACGTGTGGCTCAGCGGTGAGATTTGTCTTAGTGGCTTTGCCACTTAGACAAAGACCTGATTTTGAGACAAGCCGCGCACCTTGCGGATTGGCTCAAAACAGCGTCCACTGCGTTCCAGCCACCATAAACGCCCTGAGGCGGTTGCGTCACCACCAAACCCCACCACATCTAAAACCGAGTGGAGTTTCAAGAACTGAGACTTCCGAAATCAGTTGGCATTGCCGTCCCGCACCGAAAAGCGGTGCCCGCAATTCAAAAACCGTCAGTTGAGCCGCTGACGGTTTATTTTTGAAAGTCGATTTTTAGGTGTTTATCCTCGAAAATATAGCCAAAGCCGCGCACGGTTTTGATGATTTGGGGATTCTTGGAATCCAACTCGATTTTATCGCGCAGATGGCTGACATGAATATCAACGATCCGCGAAGATTCCAGCTCGTCGTAGCCCCAAACCTTGTTTAAAATTTGTTCCCGACTCAAAACCTGACCATTATGGTTGATCAAATAAATCAGTAACTTGAATTCCTTTGGCGTCAGCCCTAAATCAACGCCGCGGCGCAACACCTGGTAATGTTGCAGGTCAATGGTCAGGTCGTCCAAGTGGATCGCGGACGATTTGACCTCGTTCGCTAACTCTGGGTGAACCGGTCGCTCGTGTTCATGGGTCTTGTAGACCCAAATCCGCTGTTGGATTCGCGCGGATAGTTCCGCGAAAGAAACTTGGGTCGCCAAGTAATCATCGACTCGCAGCGCGAACAAAGCCAGTAAATTATCTGGCGTGGGCGCGGCGTCCAAAATCACGATGGGACCATTGATTGCGTCTCGATTTTGCGCGACCAGTTGGCTGGACGCTTCAAAACCGAGACAATCCACGTCAAGGATCACAGCGCTGAATTCTTGGCTGGTAATCGCTTGAGCCGCGCTTAAAGCGGACGTGACGTTGAACACCGAGAAATGCTGCTCGGTGAGTTTTTCGTTAAGCATGATAAAAATTTTGAGCTGTTTGGTCAAGACCAATATCTTATTTTGCATTAGTCTACACCTAAACTTTCGCTTCTTGTCTTGGCACCATTTTTTGTTGAAATTGCTTCTGCTGATTGAAAGTAGTTCGTCCGTAGTTTGCCCGCGGCTTGCGCTGCGAAATTCGGGGTGAGCTCGCTGTGGGCGCTGTTTTGAGCCAATCCGCAAAGTGCGCGGCTTGTCTCAAAATCAGGCCTTGTCCTAAGCGGCAGAGCCGCCAAGGACAATTTCACGGCGATCTCACCCCGAATTTCTCCGCTCCAGCCGCTCAACGTTTTAACAGCCGTTTGAGCACTCACGCCGTCCAATAAGTTATGACCAATTGATGAGGAACCACGCAATTGACGACCGTGGTTAGTGGTCTCAAGCTTCAAATTGGTAACACCAGTACAGTCTGTCTGATAAACAAACCTAGTTATCAGTGAATCAACTGAATCGATCGGTTTTCACTCACGAATCGTTCAGGAAACGAGTTGAGATGTTCAGCCTACGCAAAATGTCGCGACCGCCTGATCCAATTCCGTTGGTGTTGCTGTACCATCCAAAAGAGGGCAATTGTTTGACCTCAATCTCGCAAAACCACTTCGTCAGATATCCAACTTCGATTGCAGATAGACTCAATTCTGTTCAGCAACCGGTTCGGGCCATGCGGCTCAGCAGTGAAATTATTCTTTGCGGCTTTGCCGCTTAGAATAAGGCTCGATTTTGAGACAAGCCGCGGGTCTTGCGGATTGGCTCAAAACGATGCCCACTGCGTTCCAGCCGCACAAATGGCCCGAACCGGTTGCGCTCACGCGCAACACCCACCTACACCTGCAATCAAGCGAACATCCAAGAATAGAAACATCGAGCTCGGCGCCAAACATTGCCCACACACTCAGCGGCGCTTATCGTTACTCAATTCCACGATATTTCCGGTTTTGCTATAAACGATCCACTCTGTAATGTTGACGATATGATCCCCAATCCGTTCCAAGAACCGCGCTACCATCAGATAACTGGCGCTGGCCGGCGCTAGATCAACAGTTTGCGACTCGGTATCGGTGATGGCTTTGCGAATCGTAATGAACTGTTGGTCAATACCCAAATCGGCCTTCGCGACGTTCTCTGCAACAGTCGCATCTTCGTGGAAATAAGCATCCAGCGCTTCTTCCAACATTTTGCGGACGCTGTTGGTCATTTCGGCGATTTGTTCTTCAACTTTGGGGATCCGTTGATTACCTTTAATATAAATCGTTTCGCGGGCAATGCCAACTGCATGGTCTCCGATTCGCTCTAAATCTGAACTAGCTTTAAGGATCGAGATCACTTCGCGGAAATTGGTGGCTACGGGTTGTTGCAAGGCCATTAAATAAAGGGCCTGTTTCTCCAAGTCGATCTCGTTCTCGTTGATGTCATGATCGGTGCTGATCACCGCGTGGGCCAGCTTCTTGTCGTGATCAATAAATGATTTGGTCGACTGATAGATTTGTTCACTGACGGTGATGCCCATGTTCATGAAGTTGGTTTGCAAACTCTTCAACTCATCAAAAAATTGTTGTGCCATGATTGTCTCCTATCCGAAATCATCCGAATTTCCCATTCAAATAATCACTGGTTGCTTGTTCCCGCGGCGTCATAAAAATCGTCTTGGTGGCGCCGGCTTCGACCAAATCGCCATTCAGTAAAAAAGCGGTTTGATCAGAGATCCGGCTGGCCTGTTGAAGATTATGCGTGACGATCACGATGGTGTAGCTGTCCTTCAGGCTTAGCAAGGTGCCTTCGATTTTGGCGCTGGCGATTGGGTCTAGGGCGCTGGTCGGTTCATCCAGCAAGATCACTTCTGGCGCCCCGGCCAAAACACTGGCGAGGCAGACCCGTTGTTGCTGCCCGCCAGATAGCGATTGGGCCGAGCGCTGGAGTCGATCCTTGACCTCATCCCAAATCGCGGCTTGGCGCAGGCTGCGCTCCACGATTTCGTCGGCTTTCTGGCGATCGTGCAGGCCGATCATGCGCTGACTGAAAATCACATTCTCGTAGATCGAGAAGGGAAACGGCGTGGGCTGTTGATAAACCATGCCGATCTGGGTCCGTAAAGCAACCACATTGACTTTCGGCCCGTAAATATCGCGTTGTTCAAACTCGATCGTGCCGCTAACACTCACGTCGGGAATCAGGTCGTTACTCCGATTCAAACAACGTAAAAAGGTGGACTTGCCACAGCCGGAAGGTCCCATCAAGGCCGTGATTTGATTCTTAGGGAAATCCAAAGTCACGCCATGGAGGCTTTCGTGCTGACCATAGCTAACTTTGACATCTTTGGTTGTCAAACTATTCTCTGTCATGATCATCACCCGAAATTCCCTGACAAATAATCGTCAGTCATCGCCAAATGTGGCTTGATAAACAGCTGCGCGGTCGTGTCATATTCCATTAAATGACCATCGTAGAAGAAGGCTGTATAATCGCTGATCCGCGCCGCTTGTTCCAAATTATGGGTCACGATAATGATCGTATAGTTCTGCCTTAATTCTAGCAAATTTGCTTCGATTTTGGCAGTCGAAATTGGATCTAATGCGCTGGCCGGCTCATCCAATAGCAAAACTTGCGGCATCGACATCAAAGTCCGCGCTAAACACAAACGCTGTTGCTGACCGCCGGATAGTTGCAAGGCGTTGCGCTCCAGATCGCCATCCAATTCGGTCCAAAGATCGACCATGCTGAGCACCTGCTCCATCCGCTGGCGCAAATCGTTGGCGCTGATCTTCTGATGTTCTAACACGCCAAAGGACAAGTTAAACCGAATCGAGCGCGCAAACGGATTCGGTTGCTGAAACAGCATCCCCACCTGTTGCCGCAATTGATAAACGTTCAGCTTGGGATCGTTGATGTTGATGCCATCAAGCATGATTTGGCCGCCAATCGCGGCGACCTCATCATTCATCCGATTCAAACAACGCAGAAAGGTTGACTTACCAGAGCCTGATGGTCCGATCAAGGCCGTGATCCGATTTTTCGGGAAAACCGCGGAACATGGCTGCAAGGCCAGGGTTTCATCGTATTTAACGGTCAGATCCTTGGTCGCCAAGGCGTTGGGCAAATCGGGAAATTTCAAATATGTTTCTGCAGTATCGTACATCATTACACCTCATTAACAGTCGCGGCCACAACGGTGATGGCTAGCACTTAGCGGTAGATTTTTCGTTGTAGTCGGTGAGACAGTTGCCGCGCCAGCAGATTGAACAAAAGAATGGTCAAGATCAAAATAACGATCGTGCCTTTCGAGATCGCCTCGGCATTGGCGCCCAGTCCTTCGGTATTGACCTTCCAAATATGGACCGCCAATGTTTCCGCAGGTCGCAATGGATTCAAAAAGCTATTCGCGTCGAAAATATTCCAGTTCAGATAATCCAATTTCGGCGCGCTTTGCCCAGCCGTATAAATCAAAGCCGCGGCCTCCCCGAAAACCCGGCCGGCGCTAAGCACGATGCCTGAGATCATTCCCGGCATCGCCTCTGGCAAAATCACCTTGGTGATCGTATGCCATTTGGAAACGCCAAGGGAAACGCCGGCGGTCATGCGCGCCTCGGGTACCGTCGCGATCGCCAAGGAAATACTTTGGGTCAAGATCGGTAGATTGAAGAAGGTCAACGCGATCGCGCCAGATAGCACGGAAAAGCCAATTTTTAACTTCAGAACTAACAACAGGAAGCCAAAGAGCCCGATGATGATCGAAGGCAGTGAGCTCAAGGCTTGGATCGCCATTTCCGCGATGGCGGCGAACCGACTTTTCTTGCCATAAATGGTGAGGGCAATGGCGGAACCTAAGGCGATGGGGAAGGACAACAGGAGCGTCAAGATCAACAAATACAATGAGTTGAAGAGTTGATCGCGAATGCCCAGCCCATCATCGCTGGCGGTGGTCAGAAACGACCAGCTGATTGTGGACCAGCCTTGAACCAGCAAATAGCCAATGAAGATAGCAATCAAGGCAATGATCGCGCCAACAATGGTGTAGATCAGGCCGCGGGCAAACTTGTCATTTCGATAACGATTCATTTGGCCTCGCCTCCTCGGGTGAATCCTTTGACGATCAAGTTAAAGGCCAAAGAGATCAGCAAGAGGATCAAGGCCAAGGTCCACAACGCGTTATTGGGCAAGGTACCATCAATGGTGTTGCCAATATCGGTGGTCAATTTACTGGTCAATGTTGCCGTGGGCGAGACCAGACTGGTAGGCATTTGAACGGTATTGCCGATCACCATCTGGACCGCCAGCGCCTCACCAAAGGCCCGGGCGATCCCATAAATCACGGCGATCATCAGTTTCTTCGCGGAGATCCGCAACATGACGTGATAGATCATTTGCCAATGGGTGCACCCCAAAGTATAGGCAAATTTCTGGTAACTCGGATCCACACTGCGCAGGCTTTCGATCGACAAGGACGTGATCGTGGGCAAGATCATCAAGGCCAGGATCAACGCCCCGGCCAAGATCCCAAAGCCTGTGCCACCGAAACGCCCGCGAATGATCGGCACCAGAACGGTCAAGCCGATGAACCCGTAGACAACTGAAGGAATTCCCAGCAGTAATTCGATCACCGGCTGGACGAAGCGTTGCCCGAATTTCGGCTTTAACGCCACCACATAGATCGCGATAACAAAAGCTAGCGGTGTCGCCACAGCGGCCGCTAGCATAGTTGTCGAAAACGAGGTTGTGATCAAGGCTAAGGCCCCAATGTCCGCATGCCCGTGGGCATCCAAGCTGGTGTTCCAATCTGCTGTTGTCAGAAATGACCAAACATTAACGTGATTTTTGGTGAACGTCTGTAGGCCTTTGCTACTAATGAAGTAGACAATTGTCACAACCAGTAGCAACAAGATCGTGACGCTGATGTAGCAGAGTAGCCGACCCCAATTATCTTGACGGATCTCCTTGGAGCGGGCAAAGAGCTTATCCTCTTTCATAATCTCACTTCTCGCTTACTTTATTTTTCGCTGACCTTGTTCTTCGCGTCCTTGACAACTTTCATGTCATGCATGCTGATATAGCCAAGATCTTTGACTGGGCCAGACTGAACATCTTTTGAGTCCATGTATTCCAGAAACTTCTTAGTCGCGCTATCGATTTTTTCCTGAGTATACATATGTTCGTAAGACCAGATCTTCCATTCGTTGGTGGTCACGTTCTTGTCAGTCGGTTCAACACCATCGATCGATAACGGTTGGATATCATCCTTGAAGTAGGAGAAAGCCAAGTAGCTGATCGAACCCGGCGTTGAGCGCACGATTTGTTGAACCGTCCCGTTGGAATCTTGTTCTTGCGACTTAACCGCCTTAGCGCCATCAAGCACCGCGTTTTCGAAAGTCGCGCGGGTCCCGCTACCTTCTGCCCGATTGATCACAGTGATCGCGCCATCTTTGCCGCCAACGTCTTTCCAGTTGGTGATTTTCCCAGTGAAAATATCCTTCAATTGCGCCATGGTAATGTTCTTCACGCCAACTTCTTTGTTAACGACTGGTCCCATCCCAACGACCGCAACTTTATGATCGACTAATTTAGAAGCGTCGATCCCATCTTTGGCCTCAGCGAAAATATCCGAGTTCCCAATGGTAACCGCGCCTTGCGAAACTTGACTTAACCCTGTGCCGGAACCGCCACCTTGAACGTTGACAACGATATTGCTGTTTTCCTTTTGGAAATCCTTCGCCGCTTGTTCGACTAATGGTTGTAACGCGGTTGAGCCGACGACCATGATTTTAGCTGATTCTGCTTTTTTGCTACTGGAGCTACTGCTGCTACCGTTAGAAGCGTTGCCTGATCCGCTACAAGCGCCCAATAACATTAATCCGGCAGCGATCAGTGAACCTAATGCAAGTTTTCTCTTCATATCTCTACACTCCTGCTCTGTGTCATCCCTAATTTTGAATACAACCACAGTTTACCCAGTGAGTATAAATTTTCAGTATGATTTATGTAAATATCTTGTAAAGTTGCCACTTTTTTCGTGAAAGTTTCTTTTTAGTAAGTGAGCAATTTTCAGCAAAAGCCAACAAAAAAGCCAGCAAGGAGGCAGCTTGCTGGCAGGCGAATTAAAAATATGGGTTAACTGCTATTTTGAAAAACTTGGGTGTCCGGCGCTTATCACAGAAAATGGATCAGCAAGTAGACAATGAGGGCGATTCCCAAGATGATCCCCATTCCGATAAAAATAACGTTATTGGCACGGATCCCGAAGTTGATATTACTGAAGATGTAATCAAACTTAGTCCCACGAAAAACAGAATCAGAGATTTCAATCTTGGCCATGTTGGGAATCATCAGGAGATTACGCTTGAACAACTCGGCATTTTCCACATTGAGGATCTCGGTGAACACGCGTTTATCTGTGGTCTGGAAGTCTAAGGTATACCAGTGCAGCACATTGCGGCGCCAAGGTCGGTTGTTATCGGCGGGAATAGATTCGCGATGCTTCTTCAATTTAAGCACAGGGATTCGATCATAATAGTAGGAATAATAAACCGTGGGATCGTCAATAAATTCGATCATCACGAAGAAAATCATCCGTCGATCCGTGAAAATCATCAGGCGATTGTCCCGCAGGCTGTCTTGTTCCTTGATGTAGTCCGCGGCGGTTGCGGTTTTAGCGGCATACATGCCCATCACCCCGCTGGTCGCCGCGTTCGAACCATTCTCATTGGTGACCGGCATCATATTGACGATTTTCTCATCAGGCTCCAGAATTTTATCAACTTCCTGCAACGCCTTCTGCAAAGTAATATATAGCTTGACTTTCTTGACCCGATAACGTTCGTGGAGCTCCGGGGTCAACCCGTTAAAGTAGCGGCCTTTGGGTCGTTCCGGAAAGCCATTGATTTGGTTAACAACATCAACAAACGGATTAAGTAAAGTAGTCATTGATAACACCCTCCTCTTGTAGTTTCTTGCGTCCGCGTGATAAATGCTTATAAACGGACCAGCGCTTCATCCGTAACTTCTTACCAATTTCTTCAGGCAAGAGATCATCACGATAAAATAACATGAAAACTTCCCGTTCTGTTTTCGAAAGCGAGGCGAAAATCGTCTCGTAATCTAATTCCTCCGTAATCGGCGGCGTCGACAGAACCACATGATCCAGCGTGGTGTTCTGCAGCATCGCTTTCAATCCCCGCTGATAATCGATGGTTTGATGCTTGACGATCGCGCTCAGCCAATTTTTGAAAGTGCCTTTATCCGCGTCATACTGCCCGATATGCGACCACACCTGATAAAAGCAACGATTGGCAATATCCGCCGTGAAATCTCGGCGAAAATCATTCGGCAAATTGTGCAGAATCACTTGATTGATAAACCCGCCATAGCTAACGACCAACTCCGTCAAAGCCGCTTCATCCTGTGCCCGCAAACGAGCGATCAACTCCGCTTCTTCCATCTTGACCCTCCTCCTTCCTTGACAAGAATCAAACCCTGTCATACTCGCTTACACCCTATATTACGATAGAACCCCCTAAGGTCTGACATTTTACACCAAAATAATTATTTTCCTTGATTAAAACAAAAAGCCAGCAAGGCGGCAACTTGCTGGCTGCGAATTAAAAATATGGGTTAACTGTTATTTAAGAACAATAAATGATCGTCACTTGAGAAAATAGGTCACGAGCTTCGGCAGGATGACTAATAAGAATAAAAGCACTCCCCCAACAATCAGCATGCCATTGCCACTCCAAATACTGAAATTGACGTTACTCATCGCAAAATCAAACTTGCTCCGACGCTTTACTCGATCGGTGACTTCAATCTCGGTCATCTTAGGGATCATCAGGAGATTGCGTTTGAACAGATCCGCATTATCCGCGTTGAGGATCTCCGTAAAAACACGCTTATCCGTGGTCTGGAAGTCTAAGGTGTACCAGTGCAGCACATTGCGGCGCCAAGGTCGATGATTATCGGTTGGAATAGATTGTTTATGTTGCTTTAATTTAAGCGCCGGGATCCGATCGTAATAGTAGGAATAATAAACAGTCGGGTCATCAATAAACTCGATCACCACGAAGAAGATCATCCGCCGGTCCGTGAAAATCAACAGTCGATTATCCCGCAAACTGTCTTGTTCCTTGATGTAGTCTGTGGCTGTTGCGGTTTTGGCGGCATACATACCCATCACGCCACTTGTTGCCGCAGTTGAACCATTCTCGTTCGTGATCGGCATCATATTGACGATTTTTTCATCAGGCTCAAGGATTTTCCCCACTTGCTCTAAGGCTTTTTGCAAGGTGATGTACATTTTGACTTTCTTGACCCGATACCGTTCTTGGATGCCCGGACTCAGTTGCTTGAAATACAGCGAATGTGGTCGTTGTGGAAACCCATTGATTTGATCGACGACCGCCACAAACGGATTAGTTAAAGTAGCCATGAAATACACCCTCCTCCTGTAGTTTTTTGCGCCCACGCGACAAATGCTTATAGACGGTCAAACGCCTCATTCGCATTTTCTTGGCGATTTCTTCTGGTAGATAATCCTCCCGATAAAACAGCATAAAAACTTGCTGTTCTGTCTTGGAAAGGCTCGCAAAAAGCTTGTCATAATCCAGCTCTTCTGTGACTGGCGGTGTCGGCACGATCACTTTATCCAGACTGATCGCCTTCGTTGTCGCCTTCAACCCGCGTTGATAATCGATCGTTTGGTGCTTGACGATCGCGCTCAACCAATTTTTAAAAGTGCCCTTATCCGCGTCATACTGTCCGATATGCATCCACACTTGATAAAAGCAACGGTTAGCAATATCCTCAGTGAAATCGCGCTGAAAATCGTTCGGTAAATTGTGTAAAATCACTTGATTGATAAACCCGCCATAGCTGACGACTAACTCCGTCAAAGCAGCTTCATCTTGGGCCCGCAAACGAGTAATCAACTCTGCTTCTTCCATCTCATCCCTCCACCTTCCTTGCACACCCTATATTACGATAAAGCTTCATGAACGTTGACATTTTCGCACCAAAATAATTGTTTTCTTGATCAAACAAAAAATCAATCCATTGAAAAATGAATTGATTTCTTTTTTGCCGCAGTCCGAAGTATTTTCTGAGCGTTAATCTTGCTCCTCCGGCCGATACCAACAGAAAGTGATCAAAAAGGTCGCGCCAAAAGCAATGGCCACGGTGATCAACGCATGGACGATATTCATTGGCTTGGCGCCAATAAACGCCGGCAAAGCCGCCAGTCCCGGCGAAACAAACGCATAACGCACCAGACCACTTAGACCAGCGTACAAGCCGCCCAACGCGCCACCGATCATTGCCGCGATCAAAGGTTTCCGTAAAACCAAGGTCACGCCATAAAGCGAGGGCTCCGTGATCCCCATTAATGCGGTCAGTCCGGCAGAAAGGGCCGTTTGCCGCAATTGATGATCACGCGTCCGCAACGCGACCGCTAATGTCGCGCCTCCTTGGGCAATATTGGAGGCCAGCATTCCCGGGCCATTGATCGTTTCAAATCCCTGTTTGCTAAGTTGCATCGTGGCGATCGGGGTCAGCGCCCAGGCGGTCCCGGTAATGATCAATAATGGTTGCAAGCCGCCCATCAACAACGGGATCAACCAACTGACCCGCTGATTGAGCCAGGCCGCGCCAGCCGCAATGCCATCATTCAACAATAATCCCACCGGCCCGATCGCGATCAGCGCTAACGGGCCAATAATCAGAAGGAGCAACAGCGGCTTGACGAAGAATTTGACGAATCCGGGTAAGTTTTTCTCTAAGAAACGGTCCAGCTGGGCCAGCAGCCAAACCGTGAACACGATTGGCAAAACTGATCCCGCGTAATCCGAGGCCGCCACTGGTAATCCCAAGAAATGAACGGCTTTTCCCGACGCGAAAAGTTGTTGCAAGCTGGGATGTAACAGAATTCCCGCCACCGTGATCGCCATCGCGGGATTGACGGCAAATTGCACGGCCGCCCCATAAGCCAACAACATCGGCATGAAATAGAATGCCGCGTCCGCAATCGTGTTCAAGAGCTGATACGTCTGCCCACTAGCGGATAACCCCCCGGTCAAAACCAACAATGACAGGACAGCCTTGACCATCCCCGCGCCAGTCAGCGCCGGGATCATCGGTGTGAAAATTGTAGAGATCAGAGCAATCAAATTTCTCTTGGTTGGCACCGCCGTAGTTGGTGTCGCCGCAGTCGGCAACAACGCGCTGACTTGGCGATACAGCAATTCCACCTGCGCGCCAACAACGATCTGTAATTGGCCGCCATGGTTCACCACACTGATGATTTCTGGGAAACTTTGCAGCTTGGCGAACGCCACCAGTTGTGGATCTTTCAATACAAAGCGTAGTCTGGTGGCACAATGAGTCAAACTGACCACATTGTCTGCCCCGCCCACCAATGCCAACACTTGGCTTGCTAATTGTGTCATGGTGACACCCCCTTGATATCTCATTCGTGTTCACCACGTAATGAGAATAAATCTATCATGGGCGCCGGTTCACACTCAAGCGCTGGTCCGACTTTTTCTGCCTGGATTCTCTGTAAAAAAGGACAGGATCTCGCAGCAATGCTGCGGCGGGGCAGCTTTGGTTGGAATTGCTTATTTGCTGGACGAAAGTAGGTTGGCCGCGGCTTGCGCTGCGCGTGTCGTTGGTGGATTGCGGGTGTGGTGGGTCTCCAGGTCGGGCTGGGGGTGGTGGAACGCTGCGGGCACGACTTGAAGCTTTTCGGAAGTGCACCGAAAATCTTCAAGCTCGGCCTTATTGTAGGCGATAAATCGCCAACAATAATATCGCGGCTGACTCACCCCCAGCCCGACCTTCCGCCGGCATGCAAACAGCCCACCAACGCCACGCTCCGCTCCAGCCGCTCAACGTTTTAATAGCCGTTTGAGCACTCACGCCAGCTGGCAAGCTATGTCAATTGATGGAGAGCCACGCGATTGACGACCGTGGTTAGTGGTTACAAGCTTTGAATTGGCGACACCAGCGCAGTCTGTCTGATGAACGAAAGCATGGTTATGTTGAAACATCTGAATCCGTCGACAGATTCAACCAAAGTTGGCTTGGAATAGTAGCAACGATATCAACGCTTCTCAAACCGGTTGGCATAATCATCCAAATCTGTTGGCGTTGCCGCTCTATCAAAAAAGGGCAATGGTTTTACCATCACCCTTGCAAAGGCACTTCAGTAATCTCTTCACTTCAATTGCAGAACGGCGCAATTCTGCCTAGGAACCGGTTGGGACCGCGCGGCTCTATTCAGAGCGCGAGCCGACCTGGGCAGCTTCTGAGCATTAGCCTAGCAAAAGTAGGTTGGCCGCGGCTTGCGCTGCGAAATTCGGGGTGAGCTCGCTGTGGGCATCACTTTGAGCTTTTCGGAAGAGCGCCGAAAATCTCAAAGCTGAGCCTTGTCCCAAGCGGCAAAGCCGCCAAGGACAATTTCACGGCGATCTCACCCCGAATTTCTCCGCTCCAGCCGCTCAACGTTTTAATAGCCGTTTGAGCACTCACGCCGACTGGCAAGCTATGGTCAATTGATGAGGAACCACGCCATTGACGACCGTGGTTAGTGGTTACCAGCTATAAATTGGTGACACCAGCACAGTTCGCCTGATGAACTGAGGCAACTTCTTGATGAAGCAGCTGAATCGGTCGTTTTCACCGAAGCTTGTCTAGAGAACTGGTAAAGATGTCCAAACAATGCAAACTGTACCAACCAACTAATCCAAATTTGTTGGCATTGCCGTACCACCTTAAAATGGGCAATTGTTTGACATCTAACTCGCAAAACCACTTCGTCAAATCCTTCGCTTCAATTGCAGATGAGCTCAATTCTGTCTAGCAACCGGCTGGGACTGCGCGGCTCAGTGGTGAAATTGTCCTTGGCGGCTTTGCCGCTTTGGACAAGGCTCGATTTGAAGACAAGCCGCGCACTTTGCGGATTGGCTCCAAACGATGCCCACCACGTTCCAGTCCGCATCAGCAGTCCCAGCCGGTTGCGCTCACGCGCAACACCCAACTCTACTGCCATCAAGCGTAGACTCAAAAAGAGAAATCCAACTTTTCAAATCAAAACTAGCCGGCCCACTTACTTCAGCCGCTTGGCCAACGCCCGCGACAAACGGCTGAGTAGGAAACAAATCGCGAAATACAAAACCGCTAAAGCCACAAACATGGGAATCATATAGTTACTATTCTGCCCATAAATAATTTGCGCGTGGTACATCAACTCTGGCAAGAGAATGATCGTCGCTAATGAGGAATCCTTGACCAGCGACACGAACTGGCTCACGATTGGCGGAACCATGCGGCGGAGCGCTTGGGGCAAAATAATGTACCACATCGCCTGTAGATAGGTCATCCCGTTGCTCCGGGCGGCTTCCATTTGGCCATGATCAACAGAAGCGATCCCGCTGCGAATGATCTCCGCCAGCATCGCCGATTCAAAGACGGTCAAGGCCACAATCGCCGCGGTCACGGTGTTTAACCGAATTCCTAACGTGCTGGGCAGCCCGAAGTACATGAAGAAGATAATCAACAGCAACGGCAGATTGCGAATCAGGTCAATGATAAAGCCGACGATCATCGACAAGTATTTAACTTTGACATAGCGAACAAAACCAAGGATCGCGCCAATAATGAAGCTCAACACCACCGAGATCACGGAGACATAAATGGTGACCCACAAGCCTTCGAAGAGGAAGCGCAGGTTGAGCAGACTGTAAGCGTCAATAAAATTTTGCATCAACAAGTCCTCCCTTAATCATTGGCAGGCTGTTTTGCCCACCGTTTTTCCAAATAGCGCATCAAGTAGCTTAACGGCATGGTCATCAACAGGTAGAGCAGTCCCACCGCCAAATAGGTATCCGTGGTTTTCAAGGTTGAGGACACGATCAAGTTGGCCTGATACATCAAATCAAAGCCTGCCAAAAAGGCTAAGACGGACGAGTTCTTGACCAGGTTGACGAATTGGTTGCCCAAAGGTGGGATCACGATTTTAATTGCTTGAGGCAACACAATATACCCCATCGCCTGTAAGTAGGTCATGCCATTACTCCGAGCGGCCTCCATTTGCCCAATATCCACGCTTTCGATCCCGGCGCGAACCGTTTCGGCAATAAACGCCGAGGTGTAAATGGTCAGCCCAATGGTGCCGGCGGTGAAGCCATCGATCTGCACCACAAATTGTGGGATCACAATGTAGAAGAACAGCGCCACTACCAGCAAAGGAATGTTGCGGAAAATTTCAACGTAAATGTTGCCGATCACCCGCAATGGTTTCAGCGGACTGATCACAAATAGCGCGAAAATCACGCCAATGATCAAGCTGCCTAACAACGCTAACAAGCTGGCGGATAAGGTGATGCGCAGTCCAGCGACTAAATCAGCCCAATGATCTGTTAAAATCGTTATCATTTCACCACACCTCCATCAAATCCGTCGATCTTGCCAAACCATTTTTTCACGATTTTCGCGTAGGTGCCATCGGCTTCGATGGTTTGCAACGCCTGATCAACCGCCTGGCGGAACTTCTCTTGGCCCAAATTAATGCCCAAGCCATAAGGTTCCTTGGTAAAAGTCCCACCGACGATTTCATAATCCGAATCATCCGCGGCCAGACCGTAAAGAATCGCGTTATCACTGGTCATGGCATCACCTTGACCCGATTTCAAAGCGGCAAAGGCCTGCGCGGCATCAGGCAATTGCAAAATCTTCGCTTCCGGCGCGGCTTTTTTAACGTTCTCCACCGAGTTGGAGCCTTGCAGCCCAATAACCTTGGTGCCCTTAGTCAGATCTTTAACGCTTTTGATCTGACTGCCCTTCTTGACCATCAGCGCCTGGCCGGCATTGAAGTAAACTTCTGAAAAGAGCACTTCTTTCTTACGTTCAGGGGTGATCGTCAAGGTTGAGGCCAAGGCGTCCACGTTGCCGTTCTTCAGTAAAGACATCCGCGTATTGGACGTCACCGGGACAATATTGACCTGGACTTGGTCGCCGAAGATCTCCTTAGAAACCGCCGTGGCGATATCCACATCAAACCCCTCGACTTTACCGGTTTTGATGCTCATCAACCCAAACAAACGGGTATCACTTTTAACGCCCCAAGAAATTTCATTACTGGCTTTGACCCGAGTCAGCACATCTTGGCTGGCCAGATCATCACCACAGCCAGCTAAAACCAGCAATAAACTGGCCAAGGTCAACCAAAGGGCGATCAATTTCTTCTTTTTCCGTTGCATCGCTGGCCCTCCTAGCTGTTGTGAATGATTTTACTGAGAAATTCCTGCGCGCGAATATCTTGTGGGTGGGCAAAGAATTCTTTCGGCTCATGACTGTCTTCGCGGATTTGACCATCCGCCATGAAAATCACCCGATTGCCGACCTCGCGCGCGAAGCCCATTTCATGAGTAACCACAATCATCGTCATGCCCTGCTTCGCGACCTTCTTCATCACGTCCAGAACATCGCCGATCATTTCTGGATCCAGCGCCGAAGTTGGTTCATCAAACAGCAAGGCCTTAGGTTTCATCGCCAATGAACGCGCGATGGCGATCCGCTGCTTCTGCCCCCCAGAGAGCATACTCGGCAACTTTTGCGCCTGGTCTTCCAAGCCAACCAGCTTCAACAACTGCATGGCCTCCGCTTCCGCCTCGGTCTTTGAATGTTTCAAGACCTTCTCCGGTCCGAGCGTGATGTTTTGCAAAACCGTTTTGTTGGCATACAAATTAAAGTGCTGGAAAACCATTCCGACATTCTTGCGAATCTTATTCATATTGGTCTTGCGATCAGCCAAGTCGAAATCATCGACGATCAGCTGCCCCCCAGAAACCAGCTCTAACCCATTGATTGTCCGTAATAACGTGCTTTTACCGGAACCCGAGGGACCGATGATCGTCACGATTTCGCCCCGCTCGATCGTTAAATTAATAGCTTTCAACGCCTGAAATTTCCCGTAATATTTCTCAACGTTGTGGAATTCGATCATTGACATAAAATTACCTCCAAATTCTCATAAAGATCAGTGAATGTTCGCTAGCGCCTGAACATTATTTATATGTGACCCATGATACTAAAAAATACTGCTCTTTTTATCTTAATTGAAGCAGACCAACTCTTGCAAGAAAAAAATCACAGTACTGATTAAAATTTTTCGATTTTGCTTGTTTCCAAATGATTATGAATAGTCTAATCATAGCACAACAGCAAGGATAATGAGTACTTATTTTTTATTTTTCTCTCCCGCAGAATTCATTTTTTATGTTAAATAAAATTCACCGGCGTTATAAAAAGCGAATCATCCGCATTAAGACCTTATTAAGCTTTAATAATCTCAAGATCCGCGGCCTTCTCGCAACCAGGCAATCCGAACATTGACTCCGAGTTTGTGAAGATTGGTCGAGTGTTGACAAGAGTTGCGCTTGATTGCAGGTGTAGGTGGGTTTGGGTGGTGACGCAACCGCCTCAGGACGTTTGTCGTGGCTGGAACGCGGTGGGCATCGTTTGAAGCCAATCCGCAAGCCCAGCGGCTTGTCTTCAAATCGAGCCTTATTCTAAGCGATAAATCGCTAAGAATAATCTCACCGCTGAGCCACACGTCCTGAGGCGGTTGCTAGGCAGAATTGAGCCTATCTGTAATCGAGGCGAAGGATTTGACGAAGTGTTTTTGCGAGCTAGCGGTCAAACCAACTCCCATTTCGGGTGGTACGGCAATGCCAACTAATTTGGATCAGAAGGTCGGGATATTTTGCATAGGCTGAAAATCTCTACTAGTTTTCGTAACAATCCGTTTGGGGGGGGAAACGACCAATTCAGCTGACTCATCAAGAACTTGCCTCAATTTATCCGACAGACTGCTCTGGTGTCGCCAATTTAAAGCTGGTAACCACTAACCACGGTCGTCAATTGCGTGGCTCCCCATCAATTGACGATAGCTCGCAAAATGGCGTGAACGCTCAACCGGCTGTTAAAACGTTGAGCGGCTGGAGCGGAGAAATTCGGGGTGAGATCGCCGTGAAATTGGTCTTAGTGGCTATGCCACTTAGACCAAGGCCTGATTTTGAGACAAGCCGCGGTCTTTGCGGATTGGCTCAAAACAGCGCCCACAGCGAGCTCACCCCGAATTTCGCAGCGCAAGCTGCGGCCAAGCTACTTTTTGTCAAAGCACGCATGTGGACTATCCACCAACGATTTACAAACACCGTGAAAACAGGTAAAATTGCAAGTGTTACATCGCATTAAGGAGGAAACTGAATATGAAGTTAACAAATTGGGCTAAAGTGGGGCTGACCTCCCTCGTGGCCTTAACTTTGCTGACCGCTTGTGGCGGCAATAGCAAAAAGAGCAGTACGGGCAAGAGTGAACAGGTCTTCACCCGAATGGAGGGTGACGTGATTGGCGGCATGGACTCCGCCGCTGTCACCGATTCGATCTCGGGACAAGCATTAGTTGACACGATGGATGGGCTCTATCGTTACAAC
Organism: Lapidilactobacillus salsurivasis; assembly: GCF_054785215.1. Lineage (NCBI taxonomy): Bacteria > Bacillati > Bacillota > Bacilli > Lactobacillales > Lactobacillaceae > Lapidilactobacillus > Lapidilactobacillus salsurivasis. Next base: position 330,368 of record NZ_BAAABI010000001.1, read on the forward strand.
GGCGCCAAACTAGAACCGGCCGTGGCAACCAAGGTGGTCAAGCCGACCAACGATGGCAAGACCTACACCTTCGACCTGCGCAAGAACGCGAAATGGAGCAACGGCGATCCTGTCCAAGCTCAAGATTTTGTCTATGGTTGGAAACGGGCCGTTGATCCCGCGACTAAATCACAGTATGCCTACCTGTTCGCTGGCGTCAAGAATGCGGACGCCATTATGAAAGGTAGCGAGAAGCCTGAGAATTTAGGGATCACCGCTGTCGATGCCCACACCTTAAAGGTTGATCTAGACTACGCTATTCCTTATATGGATGGCCTGCTGACCAACCCCGTCTTTTTCCCACAAAACGAAAAAGCCGTTAAGAAATATGGCAGCGAATATGGCACCGCCTATAATAAAGTTGTTTATAATGGTCCTTTCAAACTGACTAAATGGACCGGAACGAACTTAAGTTGGAGCGAAGTCAAAAACAAGAGTTACTGGAACGCGAAAGCCGTGAAGTTAGACCGGATCGACGTGCAAGTCGTCAAGGAGCCTTCCACCGCCTTGAACCTCTTCCAGAGCGGTAAATTGGACGACGCTATTTTAAGTGGCGAGTCCGCGCGGCAAATGAAGCAGGACCCATCCTTCAAGGCGCAACCGCAAGCCTCAACGTTCTACTTAGAATTGAACCAAAAGAAAGTGGCCGCTTTCCGTAACAAGAATATTCGGCTGGCCATGTCTAAAGCCATCAATCGGAAAGAATTTGTCACCCAAGTTCTGGGTAACTCTTCACTGGTGGCCCACACAGCTGTACCACAGAATCTGGCGCAAATGCCTGACGGGACCGATTTCGCAAAAGCGGCGACTAAGGGTCATGACTACCCAACAACTTTCGACAAGAAAGAAGCCCAAAAGCTTTGGAAGCAAGGCTTGAAGGAGCTCGGGATCACCAGTCTTAACGTTGATTTCTTGACTGACGACTCAGAAAACGCTAAGAAGTCCTCTGAATACTTCCAAAGTCAATTGGAAAGTGTGCTGCCCGGCCTGAAAATGAAGATCACCTCATTGCCGTTCAAATCGCGGCTAACGCGCTCTGAAAGTGGCGACTTCGATATTTGTATCACGCTTTGGGGCGCTGACTTCCCTGATCCGATCACGTATCTGGATCTTTTCACCACCGGCAACCAAAGCAACAATGGTAAATGGTCCAACGCAGACTACGACAAATTGATCCAAGCTAGCAAGACCACCGATGTAACCGACGAAAAGAAGCGGTTCAATGATCTATTGCAAGCCCAGAACATTCTGACAGATGAGGCCGGGATCATTCCGGTTTATCAGACTGCCCAAGCTCACTTGGTCAACCCCAATGTCAAAGATGTCGCTTACTCACCATCAAACCAATACAATTTCGTCCACACCTATATCGCCAAATAATCGCAATTCAAGCAGATCTGCGAATGTAACAGACCCAGTTAGCACCGTGGTAAAAAAGCCGCGGTGCTTTTTTGGACGAAAAAAAGACAGCAATTTATTGAGGTCGTGCAAATGAGTGTCTCCAGCTACCGAGATTACTTCAAAAAAGCTGTGTTAAAGCACGCGATACCCAGTTTTTATAAAGCAGTTACTGATGTCCCGCCGAAGTTTAAAGGGTGCTTATGTCTTAACGACCATGCCAGGATTTGGCGCCAGGCCAAGATGTCGGTTTTCGCCAGATATAGCAGAAAAGAAGATTGGGCTGTCCGGAGTAGTCTTGACAGCTTGATCTTCTTTTAAATTTGACACTATTTAAAGCCGCATTGGACTCTGCTTATCCTGCTAATATCGCGGCCACCGTAAAAGTACTCGCGCTTCGATCCCAAATTTTGATTCCAAATTCCAATCCCAAACCCAAATTCCAATCACGCCACTCAGGATTCAGGTGTTAGCGCCAATTCTTCTGATTCATTCTTTGAAAACTCGATGATTATTTTCTTGATCTCGCTTGCTTTTACTTTTGAGCCACTCGGACGTTCGACGAAATCATCACTTTTATTTTTATAGCTTAAAACGATATTGTTCTTCGCGGAGAATTCCCAGAAGAAACGACCGCTTTGGTAAATTAAATAGTTATCTGAATCGTCGGTCGCCGTTGTTAAATAAACAAATTTTTTCTTTGGCTTAATCACAATTTCTGTTTCATCTTCCTTTTGGACAACACTGATAGTCACATCATTACGGTTAGCCACGGATAGCTTGGTTGTCTTCTGGGCATAGAGGACAAACACGGCAATTAAAGCAATGATCGTGGTAATAATGATAATTGTTTTTTTCATTTTCATTCCTCTACTTAAGACTTTCGATTAATTTGTTTTTCTTAATACTGGCCGTTCCCCAAACAACTGACACAAGTGTGGCGAGAATAATAATAATTAGCATAAGCAACTGGTTTGACCCCGAGAAGAGGTTGATGAAAAAGCGACGATATGAAAGATGATCCAAAATAAAATATCGCGCTAATGCTAGAATTCCGATAGAACCAAGGTAAATGACGATGAATTGGGTGAATATTTCCATCGATAGAATTGATTTGACGTTACTTTTTGAATAGCCCAGACTAAATAAAATCGCCAACTCTTTCTTCTTATGCGAAATCGTCTGTTTATTCAATAAAACGAAGATGACCGTTAACAACACAGCAACAACCGAAACGCCCAAAACTAAGGACAGGACTAGCTTGCGGTAGATAGCGGAAAAGTCACCATTCTTTAACGCGTAACGCGACTTTTGTTGGTAATACGGAAACATTTTCTCTAATTGTTTGGATATTGTCGCAACATCACTTTTATTGTTGGCAACAACTAGCAGACCAGGCTTACCAACTCCAACACTTTTGCGATATTGTTGATAAGAGCCAATAATCTGCTGCGAGTAATTCTTGGTGGCCTCATTAACAGAGAATGACGTCTTATAGTTCTTATATGATTCTTTTGATTTCATCGCGGTGAGATCTGTGAGGTCATGAAACTTTGTATAAAAAGCGAATACATTAGTGCCGCCAAATTTGGTCGCTGGCCTAAGATCATTTTGATAATCCGTTACATACGTGCCCGAAACATGATACTTTTTTTCGCGAAAGTCGTCATGTTCCGTTCTGATTTTCAGAGAAATATTTTTCGTATTTTGCTTTTTCTGAGTGAGGTAAATTTTATAAAAGTCAGGAATCAGCACATCGTCATTCTTGCTAGGAAACTCACCTTCACTAAGTTGGATTTCTTGAGGATTATAGTCCTTTAAATCCTGCGCTGGTAGCATGATACTTTGAAAGACGATCGGCGTTTGCTCAGGAACAGAACCGTAGCTACGATAGGATTTGAAAATTTCAGGCAGGTCTTTCTTTTCCAGTCGCTCTTGTAACTCATTGTCAGAACGGTCCAAGATGGAAATGGTTGTATCAAAGGCCAATACTTTCTTTACTTGGGCAATTGTCTTGACGTCCTTTAAATCCTGTTTTGAGAAATAGATTCGGGCGCCATCTGTGCTGGATTCAATGTGCTGTTTACTTAGTTTCTTCTGATATGGCTCCTTAAGCGTCTGTGAATCTAAATAAATGACATTGTCGGGTAATCCTTTAAAAATATCGGTTAAACTATCTAATGACACCTGTTTGTAGGCCGATAAAACCAGCATAAAGACAGCCAAAATAAGCACCATCGGGAGACTGATCAGGATAAATTCTTTGAGGTTGTGCAGAACATCTAGTCGCGAATAATTCCCCAGAGTCAGCAGCGATTTCTTTGTTTTCTTCAGAATCGGCTTTGAATGATCTTCATTGGCCGGGGTCCCACTTGTGGCCTGCTGCTCCAAATCGAGCTTTCCTTCTGTCAGGCGGTAGATATTATCCGCAAATGGTAGAACACGATCATCATGGGAAATAATCACGATACTGATCCCAGTCTGTTTGATTTTTTCGAGATAGACTAATAACTCTTCTGTATGTGTCTTATCGAGGTTCCCGGTTGGTTCATCCATCAAAATAACGCTAGGCTCATTGAGTAAAGCTCTAGCCACCGCGACTCTTTGTTTCTGTCCGCCGCTGATGTTGCGAACTTGAGTGTTGCTGATATCTTCCAAACCAAGCAATTTCATTAGCTTGGTGAAGCGTGGCAGAAAATCTTGGTCGCTATTATTTGAAAAGGATAAGTTCTCCCGCACAGTAAAGCTTTCCAGTAGTTTAAAGTCTTGGTAAACGATTTGGATTTGCTGGCGTCGCAAATCGTCCCATTCACGATCAGAATATTTACGTGCGTCTTTCTGATCGATCAAATATTTTCCTTCGTAATCTTGGTCAATTCCGAAAAGAATATTTAGTAGGGTTGATTTCCCTTCCCCGCTTTTTCCGACGATTGCGGTAATTTTACCATTTAAATCGAATTTTTGGTTCAAGTTGCTCAAGACAACTTTCTCGCCATATCTTTTGGTTAATCCTACCAGCTCTAGTTCCATCTCTAACTGCTCCCCACTTCCATTTGTAATAAAAAACCCGAAAAAATGGTAGTTTCCGCCCGATTTACAGTCATTTCTTCGGAGATGCCACTCATATCTTTGCCGGTGACCGAGTTCCAATTCCCAGATGTAGCCTGAACACCTGCTGGCGTCATAAATACGAGTAATGCCGATGCCAGTATTGTGACGCCCATTGCTTTCCTAACTAAACTTTTTGCAGTTGATAGTCACTAAATCTGCGCCCCAACGTTTTTTGTGAACGTTTACAATAATAACGATAACATACCCATTTATATTATCAATGTTATTTTCCAATAATAAATAAATGTATCCGAATGATTCATGCGATCGCTTAAGCTCAGCACAAATAGAAAGCCATCATTGCAATTATTTCGTAATCCGGGGAAAACAGAGTGCAGGACATAACGGATTAGCTCCTGAACATTAGCCTAACAAAAGTAGCTTGGCCGCAGCTTACGCTGCGAAATTTGGGGGTGAGCTCGCTGTGGGCGCTATCCCCGAATTTCTCCGCTCCAGCCGCTCAACGTTATAACAGCCGTTTGAGCACTCACGTCAATTGACAAGCTATGGCCAATTGATTGGGAACCACGGAATTGACGACCGTGGTTAGTGGTTGCAATCTTTAAATTGGTGACACCAAAAAGTCTGCTTGATGAACTAAGGCAAGTCTGGTTGAATCCGTTGGCACTGCCGGACCACTTTAAAAGTGGGTAATCGTTTGACCATCGCACTTGCAAAAGCAATTCGTCTAATCCATCAACTTGATGGCTGATAGGCTCAATTCTGCCTAGCAACCGGCTGGGACTGCGCGGCTCAGTGGTGAAATTGTCCTTGGCGGCTTTGCCGCTTAGGACAAGGCTCGATTTGAAGCCAATTCCTGCTTTTGGAATTGGCTTCAAACGATGCCCACCACGTTCCAGTCCGCATCAGCAGTCCCAGCCGGTTGCGTCCCCATCCAAACCCAGCAAACCTGCAATCAAGCACAGACTGCTGGAATCCGTTGGCATTACCGTCCCACCTTAAAAGTGCGCAATTTCCTGACCACCGCGTTCGAAACAGTGTGAACCGACCCGGGTAGCGCTTGAGCATTAACCTAGCCAAGATTTTAGAAGTGGGTTTCACTTTCGGAACAATTACGAAGCTAAGCAGAGGGATCAGGGGGTGGCGAACACGTTTAAAACTGGAACGAAACTAGTGGTCGCATCAACCGCAGTGCCAGCTAGTAACAAATGGCTAATTAATGTTGCGGCCTAATTTCTTCTCATAATAGAATTCGTTAGTTTTGTGAAAAGGATGAATTCAGGTGCTTCATTTATCCAAACGTGCGCCACCAAGCCATTTGTTAAAATTAAGAAAATATGAAAATGCTATTTACTTTTTAATCAAAGCGGGGTATTATAAAAACACGTAATCAATTTCCTGATTACGCTTTAAGCCTTGGACGTTTAAATGAGAGCCCATTTCATTTTGTTGAAGTGCTTAAAAAAAGGGTGTGCGTTACCGCTGATTTAAACCACATCTTTCGTTATCCGTTTTCTCCTTATTTTTGATAAATAATTATTTTTATAATTATTTATATCTCCTTAATGCTGAAAGGAAATCCCGAGTATGGTCATGCTCGGGGTTTCTTTTTGTTTTCTCAGAAAGAAACTGCTATTTTGCGTCATAATCAGGTGATTCTACCGTAAATAAAAAGATAAATGAGATATTTTTGAAGTTTATTATTTACTTTTTAATCTCGATGTTGTATGATATTGCCTAATCACATTAGTTCAGCGTGATAAATCAGGCTTGGCAAGGTAAATGTCCAATAAACAGATGAGAGAATGATAATAGCCTGGACAACTATTCTTCTTTCTCTCAGATTCGAAGTACTATTTACAGGAGGAATCATGATGAAGTGGCAAAAATTAGCAAAATTAACAACCGTGGCCCTGGCTGCGGCAACCATTCTGGCTGCCTGTGGATCGAACAATTCCGGCTCAGGTAGCTCATCAACAAGTAGTTCCGCCGCCAAACAAGTTTTGACGCGGATGGAAGGCGATGTCATCAGTACGATGGACACGTCAGTCATGACAGACGCGATTTCCGGACAGGCAGCGGTCGATACGATGGATGGTCTCTATCGTTATAACGGTGCCACGTTGGAACCGGCGATCGCGACCAAGATCGTTGAGCCCACCAATGAAGGCAAGACTTACACGTACAAATTGCGGAAGGATGCCAAGTGGAGCAATGGCGACGCGGTCACCGCGGAGAACTTCGTCTACGCTTGGCAGCGAACCGTTGATCCCGCGACCAAGTCACAATACGCTTATCTGTATTCGGGTATCAAAAACGCCGACGATATCATGAACGGCAAGAAGGAAGCCAGCACCTTGGGCGTCAGCGCCAAGGATAGTCACACGCTGGTAGTCGAATTGGAACACGCTATTCCTTATTTCAAGACGATGGTCGTGAACCCAGCCTTCTTCCCACAAAATCAAGAGGTTGTTGAGAAGTACGGTGATAAATATGGTACTTCTTCCGATAAGGCAGTTTACAATGGCCCATTCAAGTTGACTAAGTGGACTGGAACCAATAACAGTTGGAGTGAAGTGCGGAACAAGAGCTATTGGAACGCGAAAGCTGTTAAATTGGATGAAGTTAAAGTCCAAGTTGTCAAAGACAGCTCAACCGCTTTGAACTTGTTCCAAAGTGGCAAGATGGATGACGTCACCATCAGCGGCGAAACCGCGCAACAAATGAAGAACGATCCAAGTTACAAGCCATTGGCGCAAGCGACCGTCTTCTACCTCGAACTCAACGAGAAGAAAGTTCCCGCCTTCAAGAACGAAAAAGTGCGGCAAGCTATTTCCAAAGCAATCAATCGTAAGGAATTCGTCAATAACGTTTTAGGTGATTCTTCGATTCCTGCCGCTAACCTTACGCCGCAGAATTTGGCCCAAACGCCAGACGGCACTGACTTCTCGAAAGCAGCCGCCAAAAACGCCGGCAACTCAACGAAGTATGACGCCGCCGAAGCCAAGAAGCTTTGGACAGAAGGCTTGAAAGAAGCCGGTGTGTCAAGCTTGAACTTGGAATACCTAACCGATGATTCTGAAGGCGCTAAGAAATCCGCTGAATATTTCCAAAGTCAATTAGAGAAGAATCTCCCTGGCTTGAAGCTGACGATCTCCACCGTGCCATTCAAGAGCCGCTTGACCCGTTCTGAAAACGGCGATTTCGACATTGTCATGACCGCTTGGGGCGCTGACTTCCCAGACCCAATCACCTTCCTCGACTTGTTTACCAGCGACAACTCATACAACAATGGTAAATGGAACAGCCCTGAATATGATCAGCTGATCCAAGCTAGCAAAACCACTGATGTCACTGACGAAGACGCTCGTGCCCAAGATCTGTTGAAAGCACAAGAGATCTTGACGAAAGAACAAGGGATCGTTCCAATTTATCAACGTGCTCAAGGCCACCTGATCAACTCAAAGATCAAGAACTTGGCGTACTCGCCAGCAAATATGTACAACTTCGTACACACCTATATTGCTGGCAAGTAACAAGCAAAGCATTTTTGCTTCAGGAGCTGACTTCCCAATTAGTTCCTAAACCTCTCCTAAACCGCAAGCTGGACACCGCCAGTTTGCGGTTTTGTTTTAAAAGTTGGCGCGTAGTTCGTCCGCCAGCGCCACCGCTGACAAGCACGGCCAACGACGCGAAGTTGCCTTTCTTTCTACCTATATAAGAGGTGGAGACTTTTGCGGCAACCCCGGGGGCGGCCAACGCGTTGGTGGAGCGGGCTTTATTTTCACACCGATCAGGCGTCAAAATGGCGGTTCTCATTATTCACTTAGTCTGGCGCGCTCATTTAAACTTTGTCACAGCACAACTTCGTCCAATCAATCCGAAATCAGATGAGAAATTAATTAAAAACTCAATTTACAATTTGATCGTTTTACTGTAAGATAGGAACATGCGAATTAAGTAGCAGGTGATTCGGCGATCATTTTATTTATTGAGGCATATAGGGAGTGTAAAACATGAGGAAATATATTTTCAAACGTATCATGTACATGATCTTGACCCTGTTTATCATTGCGACGGCAACTTTCTTTCTAATGAAGTTGATGCCGGGCTCGCCTTACGCGAACCAAGCAAAAATGACGGCAGAGCAACGGGCGATCATGGATGCGCAATATGGGCTGAATAAACCCGTTTACCAGCAATATTTCATTTATTTGATTGGAATCGTCCAAGGTAACTTTGGGACATCATTCCAATTCAATAACCAACCAGTGTCGTTCTTGATTTCTAGTCGGATCGGGCCTTCCATGCAAATTGGGGCTCAGGCGATTGTTTTGGGTACGGTCTTGGGCATTCTTTTGGGCGCGTTAGCCGCGATCCGGAAGAATACTTGGGTCGATACACTGGCCACCTTTTTCGCGATTTTGGGACGTTCGATCCCGAACTTTGTTTTCGCCGTTTTACTCCAGTTCTACTTAGCATTCAAGCTCAAAATTTTCCCGATCGCTTTGTGGGATGAAGGATTTCGTTCGAGTATTCTACCAACGATTGCTTTGTCAATGGCCCCACTGGCAACAACTGCCCGGTTCATGCGGACAGAAATGGTCGATGTTTTGAACTCGGATTATATTGAATTAGCGCGGGCTAAGGGGAATACCCCTTGGCAAACCGTGGCTAAGCACGCATTACGTAATTCGCTGATTCCTGTTATCACGATCATCGGACCGATGGCGGTCGATCTGATGGTTGGTTCAATGGTCGTCGAGAATATCTTCTCGATTCCTGGTATCGGCGATCAATTCGTCAAATCAATCACAACCAATGACTATCCAACAATCATGGGACTGACCTTGTTGTACTCATTCATGTTGGTTGTTGTGATCCTGATCGTTGATATCCTTTACGGATTCATCGACCCACGAATCAGACTTAGCGGAAACGAGGGCTCTAACTAATGGCTGATAATACTTCTGATATCAAACTAAACGCGGACAGTTTCAAACCTGTCGCGGCCAATAACGTTGACGAACAAGAGAAGATTTCTGCGCCTTCCCTGACCTTCTTCCAAGACGCGATCCGCCGGCTACGGAAAAACAAAGCGGCGGTTTTCTCTTTCTGGTTGTTGGCGATCATTATTTTCATTTCGATCGTCTCGATTTGGTGGACCCCTAGCGATCCCAACGCGCAGCATGTCGCCTACGCGAACTTACCACCGAAAATCGCGAATGGTAACATCCCTGGTTTCACCGGGAAGGCCAATGTCGGCGGCAATATCGTCGATAAATATGCGGCGGCGAAGGTTCCTAAGGGAACTTACTATGTTTTAGGCACCGACTATTTAGGCCGTGATTTGTTCTCGCGGCTAATGAAAGGTGTGGCCTTATCCCTGTTGATCGGTTTACTGGCGACTTTGTTCGACTTGGTGATCGGGGTGCCATACGGAATCATTTCCGGGTGGAAAGGCGGCAAAACCGATACGATCATGCAACGGATCATTGAAATCATTTCTTCGATCCCGAACTTGGTCGTGGTGATCTTGATGTTGCTACTCTTCACACCAGGACTAGGTTCAATCGTAGTCGCCATGGGGATCACTGGCTGGATCACCATGGCCCGGCTAGTCCGGGCAGAAACGTTGACCTTGAAAACCCAGGAATACATTCTGGCGGCGCAAACTTTGGGCGAATCGCCTTTCCGGATTGCCCTAAAGCATCTGATCCCGAATCTATCCTCAACGATCATTATCCAGACGATGTTCTCGATTCCCACGGCAATCTTCTTTGAAGCCTTCTTAAGCTTCATTGGGATCGGGATCCCAGCGCCAAACGCTTCGTTGGGTACCTTATTATCAGATGGGCAAAAGACCTTCCGCTTCTTGCCTTATCAAATGTGGTATCCAGCGGCAGTCATCAGTATCATTATGATTGCTTTCAACTTGTTAGCTGACGGCTTACGTGATGCTTTTGATCCAAAAACACAGGAATAGGAGCGGCACAAGATGGAAAAAATTCTAGAAGTGAACGACTTACAAATAGATTTTGATACCTTCGCCGGCTCAGTGAAAGCTATTCGTAACGTCAATTTTCATTTAAACAAAGGCGAAACTTTGGCAATCGTTGGTGAATCCGGTTCTGGCAAATCGGTCACAGTCCGTAGTATCATGGGCTTATTGGCCAACAACGCCAAAATCGCCAGTGGCTCGATCGATTTCAAGGGCCGCGATATTTTGAAATTAAGTAATCGTGAGATCGAAAAGATTCGCGGGAACGATATTTCGATGATTTTCCAAGATCCAATGACCTCGTTAGATCCGACCATGCCGATCGGCAAACAAGTCGCGGAGCCACTGTTGATCCATGGCAATGTGTCGAAGAAGAAGGCGATGGCCCGCGCTGAAGAAGTGCTGGAACTGGTTGGGATCACCAACGCGAAGAATCGGATGAAGGACTATCCGCACCAATTCTCTGGTGGGCAGCGGCAACGGATCGTCATCGCCATCGCCATTGTCAACTACCCAGAGATCCTGATCGCCGATGAACCCACGACCGCTCTGGACGTGACGATCCAAGCGCAGATCATCGACCTGATGAAAGAATTACAAAACAAGATCGAAACATCGATCATCTTCATCACCCATGACCTGGGTGTGGTTGCTGGGATCGCCGATCGGGTCGCGGTCATGTACGCCGGCAAGATCATCGAATATGGTTCCGTTGACGAGATTTTCTACAATCCGCAACATCCTTACACTTGGGGGCTGCTGAATTCTATGCCGACCCTGGATACTGATTCCGATCGTTTATACGCGATTCCCGGGACGCCGCCGAACTTGCTGAACCCACCTAAGGGTGACGCGTTCGCACCACGTAATCCTTATGCGATGCAAATCGACTATCAGGCCATGCCACCTTTCTTTAAGGTCTCTGATACTCATTATGCGGCAACTTGGCTCCTTCATCCCGACGCACCCAAGACCGAACCGCCAGTCGCCATTAGAAAGCGCCAGGAAGAATTCCGACGTTTGGTCGCTGAAGGTAAGATCACTCAACCTGAAAATGACGAAGGAGGCGTGAAGGACGATGCAGAATAATCCGCAACCTAACGAGCGCAAGAAGCTGATTGAGGTCAAGCATCTCAAACAATACTTCAACGCTGGTCGCCGCAATGAAGTCAAAGCCATCGACGATATCAGTTTTGATATTTATGAAGGTGAAACTTTCGGGCTTGTTGGTGAATCCGGCTCCGGCAAAAGCACCACCGGCCGCAGTATCATCCGGCTGTATAATCCAACCAGCGGTGAAATCAAATTCAACGGTACCGACATTAGCAAGATCAAGCATAAAGATATGTTACAATTCCGACGGGAAATGCAAATGATCTTCCAAGATCCTTATGCCTCACTGAACCCACGAATGAAGGTTAAGGACATTATCGCTGAAGGCTTGGACATCCATCATCTGGTCAAAACCGACGAAGAACGCGATGCGCGCGTCAACGAACTGCTGGATCTCGTTGGTTTAAGCCACGATCACGCCACCCGCTATCCCCACGAGTTCTCCGGTGGACAACGGCAACGGATCGGGATCGCCCGCGCCTTAGCGGTGGAACCACGCTTTATCATCGCTGATGAGCCGATCTCCGCTTTAGACGTGTCGATCCAGGCGCAAGTTGTCAACTTGCTGCGCGACATCCAAAAAGAGCAAAATTTAACTTATCTCTTTATCGCCCATGATTTATCAATGGTTAAATACATCAGTGATCGCATCGCGGTTATGCATAATGGTCGCTTGATGGAGCTTTCCACCGCCAATGAGGTTTACAATCACCCCCTGCATCCGTACACCAAGAGCTTGCTCTCGGCTGTACCTTTGCCTGATCCGTTTTACGAACGGAATCGTCATCGCAAGAACTATGACAATAGTATCGAGAATGATGGCCAGATTCGTTCGTTGCAAGAAATCGTTCCCGGGCACTTTGTCCTCGCTACCGAGGAAGAAGTCGCCGGTTATCAAGCCGCCGCCGAAGAATACAATCTCGGTGAGTAAATTTTGAATGCTTCCCCCGCTCGTCAGAGAACTCCTCTGACGAGCTTTTTTTGTTCAGAGCCAATCTGAGTAGCTCCTGAGCATTTGTTTAGCAAAAGTAGGTTGGCCGCAGCTTGCGCTGCGAAATTCGGGGTGAGCTCGCTGTGGGCGCTGTTTTGAGCCAATCCGCAAAGTGCGCGGCTTGTCTCAAAATCAGGCCTTGGCCTAAGCGGCAGAGCCGCTAAGGCCAATTTCACGGCGATCTCACCCCGAATTTCTCCGCTCCAGCCGCTCAACGTTATAACAGCCGTTTGAGCGCTCACGCCAGTTGGCAAGCTATGGCCAATTGATGAGGAGCCACGCAAATGACGACCGTGGTTAGTGGTTACAAGCTTTGAATTGGTGACACCAGTGCAGTCTGTCTGATGAACTGGGGCAGGTTCTTGAGAATCAACTGAATCAGTCGGTTTCATCGAGGATTATCTAGGGGGCAGGTAAAGATGTTCAACCAACGCAAACTATACCAACCGACGGGGACTGTGCGGCTCTATCCAGAGTGAGAACCGATCCGGGTAGCTCCTGAGCATTTGCCTAGCAAAAGTAGGTTGGCCGCAGCTTGCGCTGCGAAATTCGGGGTGAGCTCGCTGTGGGCGCTGTTTTGAGCCAATCCTCAAAGTGCGCGGCTTGTCTCAAAATCAGGCCTTGTCCTAAGCGGCAGAGCCGCCAAGGACAATTTCACGGCGATCTCACCCCGAATTTCTCCGCTCCAGCCGCTCAACATTATAATAGACGTTTGAGCACTCACGCCAACTGGCAAGCTATGGCTACTTGATGGGGAGCCACGCAAATGACGACCATGGCTAGTGGTTACAAGCTTTAAATTGGTGACACCAGTGCAGTCTGTCTGATGAACAAACCTAGTTCTCAGTGAATCAACTGAATCGGTCGGTTTCCACCCACAGATTGTTAAGGAAACAGTTGACACGTTCAGCCTACGCAAAGTATTCCGGTCTCCCAATCCGAGTCAGTTGATATTGCCGTACCACCAAAACAGTGGGAATTGTTTGACCTCTAGCTTGCCAAAGCACTTCGTCAGATACCCAACTTCAATTGCAGATCGGCTCAATTCTGCCTAGCAACCGCCTCAGGACGTGTGGCTCTATCTAGAGTGAGAGCGGACCTGGTCAGTTTCTGAGCATTAGCTTAGCAACTATTTTGGAGGCGGGTTTATGCCTCCCGGAATAGTTACGTAGCTAAGCGCAGGGAGCTACGTTTCCAGCCACGACAAACGTCCTGAGGCGGTTGCGTCCCCATCCACCCCCCGCACCTGCAATCAAGCAAAAGATTTAGAACAACCGATCCATCACCCATGGTTTGTTGCGAAAACAAATAGAGATGTTCAGACTACCCAAATATACCGACCACCTAATTCAAATCCGTTGGTGTTACAGTACCACCAAAAAGTGGGCAATTGGTTGACCTCTAGCTTGCAAAAGCACTTCGCCAAATCCTTCGCTTCGATTGCTGATAATCGCAATTCTGCCTAGCAACCGGCTGGGACTGCGCGGCTCAGTGGTGAAATTGTCCTTGGCGGCTTTGCCGCTTAGGACAAGGCTCGATTTGAAGACAAGCCGCTGGGCCTGCGGATTGGCTTCAAACGACGCCCACCACGTTCCAGTCCGCAACAGCAGTCCCAGCCGGTTGCGCTCACGCGCAACACCCACCAAAAGCCTGCAATTAAACACGGATTCAAGAACAGAAAGCAAACAATGCCGACCACGTTTCAGAGTGCGGAACACAACGGGTTTGACTTTGAGCATTAGCCCAGCAACAAAAAAACGCCCCTACCAGGGACGTCTGATTGATGCACATTTTTCAATTAAGCCGCTTGCCACTGGGTCAACGCATCGGCCGCTAGCGCGATACTGATGGCCGCATCCTTCGATAAGTTCTGGCGGACCAGCTCCGTGCTGCTGATGGCCACGACCGCGCCCAACACCTTGAAGCTATACGCGATGATTTGCAGGTCCTTACGCGGCGAGTAGCCTTCGGAATAGCTATCCTCGTGATTATATTCAAACTGGATCTCACCATCGGCTAAGGCGCCGTCAACGTGATTGACCAGCACCCGGTCCTGTAATTTGCTCATGGTGTCGCGCTCACCTGGTAAGGTCAGCTTGTGATCGGAAACCGTCCGATAGTAGGTCTCCTGTGACATGGTCAAATAAGTCGTCACGGGCTGTTCGAAAATATGCAGCGTGTCGATCAGTTGATAAACCTTGTCGGCCTCAAATTTGATTTTTTGCGCCACGATTTCATTAGTATTGGTTTGTAACCAATCAGCGTATTGTTTGATTGCTTCGCGTTCCATCTCTCGTCCTCCTAAAAATATCTATCCGCTTTTCATTTTACTTGTCTAACGGGCAAGAAACAACCCTCAGCCCTGACAAACGTCCTCAGACGGCGGTAGCGCGATGCTACCCCGCCGCACCTGACAAACCACACACACTTCTAACCATACCCCGGCCAAAATGGCTCAACCGTTCTAAATCAACATGCTAAATCAAGGTATGATCATGCATCGCATAATTGTGGTCAAAGGTGATCTCGGCGGTAACATCGCCGAGGATCTTCCGCAGATCGTGGTTGATGCCCACCAGCAATTCATCATCGCTAACCTTGACAGAATCGGGAACGATCACATCAAACTGGATCAGATGATCGCTGTTGACTAACCGCTCCACATGAAAGTCGTGGGTTTGCAAGCCCAACTGATAATGACCAATGACAGCTTGGACCGCTTCATAGATCTGAGCGGATTTCCGGCTCCGAATATCGATGGGATCCACATGGCAGACCATATGAATGTGTTGCTGATGCCAGAAATCATGTTCGATTTTGTCGATCACCTTATGGGCGTGGTTCAAGGACCAACCACTGTCCAACTCAATATGGACCGTGGCGAAAATACTATTGGGACCGTACTGGTGCACCATCAGGTCATGATAGCCCAGGATCGCCTCGGAGTCGTCCAAAAGAGTGGTCATTTTCGCCAGCAAGGCGTCTTCCGGCTGGTGACCTAGGAGCGAGCTGATAAAAGAGCGAATCATGGTCAAGGCGCTGATCAAAATATAAATGGCCACCGCTAACCCGACATACCCATCCAACTGCCAACCAGTCATATTCTGGATAACGGCGGACACAAGGACGGCGATGGTGGCATAAACATCATTCAAGCTATCTTTAGCAGTGGCAACTAAGGTCAACGAGTCAATGATTTGCCCGACTCGCCGGTAAAACAGCACTTGCCAGATCTTCAAACCGATCGACAGTGCGAGCACCACATAAACCGCCGGCGCATAACTTACACTGACTGGATCCAAGATTTTCTTAAACGACGTTGTGGTGAACTGCAAGCCAACAAACAGAATCACCATTGAAATCAGGAACCCTGCGATCGTTTCCGAACGTTCGTGACCATAGGGATGGTCGTGATCGGGTTTCTTCTCCGCCATCTTAAACCCGATCACCGTGACCACCGATGACAACATATCGGATAAGTTGTTCACAGCGTCGGTGATGATCGCGATACTACCCGAAATCACACCAATCACAATTTTCAACCCAAAGAGAATCAAGTTAGAAATAATACCAACCAAGCCAGCAAAGAAGCCGTAATTGGCCCGCCGCTCAAGCGCTGAGCGATGGCGATTCTTCTTCGCTAACCAATTTAAAAACAGTTGCATTGCTCACGCCTCCTTATGCCCCTAACTTACCTACCAGTATAGCACGGGAGCAACCGTAACCACAGCGATTGCCCTAAGAGACAATCTCCCCGATCGACCTAAAAGCCAAATAAAAAAACGCACCACCGAATTCGGAGGCTGCGTCCTTCTGCGTCCTTCCATGAAAGCTTACGTTAAATACCAAGAACTCTCAATCTACTACGATCAGAAAGACCAGTTCGTGGTGGAACCCCTAATTATTATTAGAGCTCGTTTCTTCAGCGTTCTGTGAACCTGCTCTGAGAAAATCAGCCCGCTCGCTAGCCAAGCGATCAGCCGCCGAAATCTTATCCGCCATATTCTCGTCAGCGGTGATGGTCAAATCGGTCGCCTCACTAACGATTTGATTGCCACCATGGCGTTTAGCAGTATAAGTTAATAAATCCACCCGATCAAAAAACTCCTTTGAAGTTTCATCCGTGGGTAAGGTCGAATTCAGCCCACCTGAAAAGGTCAAATCGATAATATTGCCTTTATATTGAAAGACCGTATCACGAACTTCCATCAGAACAGCTTGACTCGCAGCCTCCGCATCCGTGGTTGAGACCTGCGAGAAAACCAGCGCGAATTCCTCGCCCCCGATTCGATAAAAAGACGCGTCCTGCTTCGACTTTAAAGCTCGTTTCACCGCGAGACAGAAATTAATCAGGACATAGTTACCCGCCAAATGGCCATAAGTATCGTTAATGCACTTAAAGTGATCCAAATCCATGATCATCATGGCCAGTGGCAAGCCCTTCTCTTGACTTCTCTGGAAAGTATGCTCCATATTCAGGTTAAAAGCATGGTAATTATAGGTGTGCGTCAAACCATCAATATACGCTGCCTGGGTCCGTTTAAAAATCATTTCTTGGTTCAGCTGCATTGAATACGACAACATGTAAGGAATCGAAATCAACACCACCATTTGAATCATATAGGTAACGACTGTCGATAAGCTTGCCGTATACGTTTTAGCGTAGAGAACGTTATAGCTATAATAGCCCACCCAAAAAAGCAGACCGGCCAAGTTGAACAGAATCAGACGAACAACCCAATGCTTGATGTGCGGCGTATTTCCGATAAATAAAATCACAAAAAAAATCGCCGCATACATCATAATATAGAAGAGTGAGTTAACCGTGATTCCCCGAAAAATCAAATAACCCAAACAAATAATGTCGAACGACGCGATGACCACATCAGTACTCACGAACATCATCACCAGAATCAAGGTGACCAGTTTCAGATTAACCAGCAGCATAGGCGACGCATCATTATACTTCTGAAAAATAAACATGATCAGACCAACCGAGGAGAAAAAGGCGGTTGCCAAAATCCGCAAACGCCAATCCATTTTCCCAACCCAGATCGCCTCATTAGCATGACGCGAAGTGTAACTATTGCTAACGAATTGAAATAAGAAAAAAATCCCTAAAATGACCATGAGTTCAATAAACGCGAACCCATTACTATTAATTCGAATCATCTCAACAGCTCCAAAAAGAAATTCATACGATCAACAGTCAATCGTTAAGCCCGTTCATCAACCGCGGTCCCACAGTGATTTGATCACGGCCTTTTTGTTTCGATAGATAAGTCAGACCATCGACCCGATCATAAAATTGCCGTGAGGTCAGGTCATCCGCTCCGGTTTGGGCCAATCCTCCGGAAAAAGTCAGTCTAATCGCCGTACCGCGATATATAAATTCGGCATCCCGTACACGCTGCTCGATTTGTTTAGCCAAAGCGAGCGCCTGAGCAGACTCTGTCTCAGAAAAAATCAGAGCGAATTCTTCGCCGCCAATGCGATAAAGTTTATACTCACTACTAACAGGGAGTTGCTCAAGCACCACTTCACAGAAATGAACCAAGACATAATTCCCCGCCAAGTGACCATAGGTATCATTGATGTGCTTGAAATGATCCAAATCCAATACCATCATTGATAAGGGTGTCTGATTCTCCTGACTAAATTGAAAGGCATGTTCCAAGTTCAAGTTAAAGGCGTGATAATTATAAACATGGGTCAAGCCATCAAGATAAACTTCCTGAGTCCGTTTGAAAACCGTCAATTGATCCAGCTGCATTGAATACGCAACCGTATAAGGTACCGAAATCAACACAATCATTTGTAACAGATAATAGAATAACTGGCGCACCGACATGTCCAACACATGCATGATTTGGACGTAAAATGCGTAGGTCGCCAGCCAATACAGCGCGCCCAAAAGATTAAAGAGCAGTAGCCGCCACCAAGGGCCGACTTTGGTGTTGCGCGTCACTCCTAGCAGAAAGCCGAATAAAACCGCATAAAAGACCACATAGGCCAAGGTGCTAGGATCAATGCCATGAAGCGCGAAATAATATAACGCCGTCACATCAAAGACAGCCACGATCACATCCTGGCTGACAAAGGTCATTACCATAATCATTGAAGCAATCACTAGATTGACCGCGATGCGTGAATCACTGGCAGTTAATTTCTGAAAGGTAACCAAAATAATCCCAACGAGACAGAAAAGAATCGTGGTAATCAAGCGTAACTGCCAATCCATTTTCCCGACCCAAACCGCATCATTTGAATGCCGCCGTGAATACGAATTCCCAACAAACTGAAAAACAAACAAAGTTCCAAAAATAACAAGCAATTCCATGACGATCAACGTCACGCCACTGATTTCAATCATTTTTCCTTCCTTACGAAATGTTTAAACCAACGGCACGATTGGGTTGAGCAACCGTACTTGCCCAACATTTCAGCGAGCATCATCATCAACGATTAGCATGATGATATGAAAAATGGAGGCCAGGCCTCCACCGATTTATTGTGTAATAAGAAATATACAACCTAAGTAAATAATACGTCTTTTATATATAATTATCAACTATGATTATCAGGTGAACAACCAAAAATAGGCTACTTTGATAAAAATATCTGTAACTACTGTGACCAGTTTGGATCAGCCATTAAACGCTCCACAAATGGTCAGACCTTGTTGCTGCGGCGTCGAAGCCAGTCAACCAGCCTTAGACGACCGGCAGCCGTGGCCGGTTCCTTAATTCGCGGTTTTGGCGCGACAGCCGACGAGATGATCGTCCACCACCCCAACTGCCTGTAACCACGAGTAAATCACAGTGGGACCGACAAATTTGAAACCCCGCTGTTTCATATCTTTGGCAATCGTTTTGGCCAAAGGTGAGGTGCTAGGCACATCAGCATCTTGGCGCGGCCGATTGATGATCGGTCGACCATCAACGAAATGCCACAAGTAAGTAGCCAAGGAGTCATACTCGCCGCTTGCGTCCAATTTCAAGATCGCCTGCGCGTTATTGATCGTGGCACTAAGCTTCAGCCGATTGCGAATAATGGTCGGATCTTGCAACAGGCGTTCCAAATCGTTGTCCGTCATCGCCGCGACTTTGGTCAATTCAAAATCGGCAAAAGCTGCTTCGAAAGCCGCTTGCTTGTTTAGCACCGTTTGCCAACTCAATCCTGCCTGATAGGTTTCCAAACACAACCATTCAAAGAGCAACCGCTCGGAATGTTCTGGTCTCCCCCAAATCTGATCATGGTACTGTTGTAGCGCTGGTGACCCCTGCGCCCAAGAACAATTAGCCATCAAAAAAGCCTCCATTCACCGTTCACCTTATTTTAACAGAGGTCAACGGAAATGGGGGCCATTAGTGGAAGTATTCAGATACTAATAATTAGCGGCGCTTCAGAGCTTATTTCTTACGGCGCCGGCCTTGATACTTGTTTTCCAAATCGGTCCGAACAATCAACACATCGCACGGTGCCTGACGATTAACATATTCAGTGACCGAACCCACCAGAACCCGTTCCACCGCATTTAAACCAGTTGCACCGATCATGATCAAATCAGTATGATGATCCCGGGGGAAATCTTTGGCAATCACGACTTTAGGATTTCCAAAACGGACATGGATGCCAATATCTTTCAGCCCATCACGCTCGATCGTGGCCGCCCGAAGATTCTCAAGATAGCTTTGCGCGTCCTCAGAAATCTGGTAGATCGCATCGCCAGTTAAGCCGCCACCATAATTGCCAACAAACTGTTTTGTATCCAGCACGGTCAGTAGATCCAAATGTGCGCCGTTTGCTTGAGCGACTCGCTTGGCCTTGTTAAAGGCTAACTCTGCTTCAGGCGAACCATCGACTGGAACCAAGATATTACGATATTCTTGCTCTAACATTTCTAGCACCCGCTTTCTCTTCTATACTAAAATCATAAACTTAAACGTTGATAAATACAAGAATCAAGACATATCATCTTCGCCACCCAGCATAGTCAAAACTAATCATGCAGTAACTTCAGCACTTCTTGAGTCGTAAACGATAGACTTTGGCGAACTTCAACTTGTCCCGGATCAGCCTCCGTAAAGGACTGTGGCACCTGCATCCCGATCAAGGTCGGCAAAACCAGCAAGCTGACTGTTGGCCACGGTGTCCGCGCTGCCGGCAAGCTCCGGCTCAATGTCATGAGTACCGTCGGCAATTGCACCAACGCGCATTGTTCCGCAAGATGATAGATCAAGGAATCAACAAAGTCATCATTGACCGCGCCAGCCGTTAACAAAGCAGCATCAAAGCCGCTCATTATTCTGTCCAGATCCAAAACGCGGATCAGCCACGCGAATGGATCTGTCTCGATCTTCGCCCCTAAGCAAGACAAGGCGCCAGCCACGCCACCGGCCGCACCGGTCCCCACCGTTTCGTTCAAATCAACACTGAATAACGTCCGCAAGGTGCGATTGACCGCACCAGCACGGACATCTAGACGAACCACTTGTTCCGACAGTAAGCCCAACTGCTTACCGGCCTTAACGATGCCACCATCATGACCACTATAATTCGTGGTTTCCTTGGTCAAAACGGTGAGATGGACCTTCGCCAATAATTCTGAAGTCTTGGCCAAATTGATCGAGCCAAAATTGATCAACGGATTCTCACCAACGGGGATCGGATCCCCGCTCTCGTCAGAAATCACGGCGCCCAACGCCTGCAACATTCCCAAACCACCATCGATCATCCCCGTCTCGCCCAGGATCAAAACGATCTCCTTAGCCTCATTAGTGACCGCATCAAGGATCAGCTGGCCTAGGCCATAGCTCGTCGCGTGGAACAAATCATGATTCTGATAAGTTTGACTCAAAACAGGGTTACTGAAACTCGTTGTATCGATCAAGGCGGTGGTCTCATCTTGCAAAACCGTCAATAAATATGTGGTCTGCGCGCTACCCCAGGTCGGACCATAGAAGGTAAAATCAACCAGCTCACCATCATTCCATTCATGCATCCCAGCAATGACCTGATTCAACTCCCCATTAAATGGCAATGAGGTCACCTCATGATCCCGATGATCTTGTTGTAAAACTTCCTGCAGAACTTGGCCACAGTCCGCACCTGAAACGTTCGCGGCCAAAGCCTGATTTGCAATCAAAATTCGCATAGTGCACCTACCATTCTCAAAATAATCAAAAAGATGATCCCAACGAAAAAATAACAAACAATTGCATGACACTGATTCTCTGTTATGATTAAGACGTTCCCAATAAAGTGATTGTGAGGTTTATTAAATGACAACACGTCTTCTAAAAATTGAAAGCGGGCACAATTTTCGCGAATTGGGCGGCTATGCCACTCAAGATGGACGCCATCTGAAATATCATAAAGTGATCCGGGCCGGCCATCTCTGCGATCTTTCCACGACCGACCAACAGAAACTAACTGCTTATGGCGTTCGCCAAGATGTCGATTTCCGGTCGCGCGATGAGGTCGACAAGGGCCCTGATCGGGTGCCCCAACAAGCTGATTATATTTTCAATCCGATCTTTGCCGTTGATGAGACCCGCAGTACCGAAAGCGCCGCCCAAATCGCCGCGACGCTAAAAGCGGATCCAAACGCCGGCTACCAACAGATGATCAAGGTCTACCATAATCTTATCACGGACCCGCACGCACAGAAAGCCTTTCGCCAATTCTTTGCCTTACTTTTGGCCAATGACAAAGATAATGAAGCCTTACTGTTCCATTGTACTGGGGGCAAGGACCGTACTGGCATTGGCGCTTACTTGTTCTTGAATGCTTTGGGCGTTGATCAACGGACGATTCGCGAGGATTATCTCTTGACCAACACCGTCACGAAAACATACTTGGATGAATTCTTGACCAGTTTACGAAATAAAGGCGAGAGCGAGATCTCAATCCAGAATACCCGCTCTTTCTGGGTCGTCGAACCTGGTTATTTAGATCAAGCCGAGCACGATATCACAGAAACTTCTGGAAATGTTCACAATTTCTTAACAAATATCTTGGATTTAAGTGAAAACGACTTACGTGATCTCCGCCGCATTTACTTGACCGCTGAGTAGCGGGCCAAGCTTCGAAAAATCGAAATCAATTGGGCACAATTGCTTCATAGCTTTCCTTTACTATAATAAGCGTAGTCAATAAATGACTTCCCCCCCAATAATTTTGAAGCACAAATTTCTTTTTCATCTCCCCCCAATACTTGAAAAAGATAACATTCGATAAGAATGGAAAAGACAGGCCATAGGCGCCTGTCTTTTTTTGTGCTCTTTTTTTGCGAACTTCCGGCCGCGCATCTTGAAGATGACTCGCTTGGATCGGTAATTCGGTAATTCCGGGTCTCAAATCCCAGCAAATTAAGGGTATAAGCAAATCGGGACAGCGATCCCCAACTCGCCGGTCTTCGGATCAGTCACTTAAAGTAGCGCACTTGGAGGCATCGATACCTTTTTGTGTTAACAAGACGGTCTAGAACTCTTGGGGAAGGATCATCGGCCAACCCCAATGATTTAAAACCGTAACCACGTCCCTTGCGCCTCGAGATCGGCGGGTGAGCCTGGGGTGACCAAAGGTTGACCGGATTTTCCCATCTTAACAAATATGCTATAATTCAGTCAGATCAGGGTTACTTGGCCGCGACTCGTGACGAATCGGCGCACAAAAAAAGCGCCGCAAGCGCGCCGCTGATCGAAACTATGTATGAATAAATTGTGAAGATTGTGTGAACAAAGTGTGAAGTGTGGGCTGGTAAGCAGATTTCCCTTTGGCGTTTTTGTTCAGATACGTTTGTTCGCTCTACTTACATTTCTTATTGTACCTTAAAAACCGGAAAACTTCAAATTTTGTCCCCACTTTTACCAAATTAATTTGTCTTCGATTGGAGTATGGTCCCATGGTCAATCTTCCTGCAAAAAGAATTGCATTTCTCGCCATGATGGCAGCCTTGGCTGTCATTCTCGGCTTAATCACCAGTCCCTTGCCCAACTTCTCTTTCACGGTGGCGTTCTATCTGCTCCTGATTGATTTCGCCGGCTTCTCCTCTGGCTGGTTGGTGATGCTGGTTGCAGTATTGGCCAGCAACTTGCGTACTGGTGTCGGTCCCTGGACGTTGTTTCAGCTACTGGCCTATACCTTGATTTTTCTGTTGTGGTGGGGCGCGCTCCATCTTGATTGGTTAGACAAACGCTGGGCGCAAACTTTTGTTGCCGCTTTATTAGCGTTCAGCTTCGGGTTCTGGAATGCGCTTTTGAACGTGCCTTTCTACCACTTACCCCATTTCTGGGTATATTATGCCCAGGGGCTGGCCTTTGATGGTGCTTTATGTCTGGCAACCGCCATTGGCTATTGGTTAATGAATCGTTATTTGTTGCCTTTACTACAACGGCGTGTGCCCGAGTTGGCCCGCCGCCATCGTGGTCAAGATTAAGAGAGGGCTGAACAAAATGGAAACAAACACCTTGAAACAAGCGATTATCACTGCCAGCAAGGCCATCGGGATCGACAAGATCGGCTTCACCACTGCCGCGGATTTCGAGCATTTGCGGCCAAGTTTGCTGGCCCAAAAGGCGGCCGGTCACACGACTGGTTTTGAACATCAGAACTTAGATGAGCGGCTGGATCCCGCTTTGATTTTTGACCAGCCGCGCTCGATCATTGCTATTGCGCTCGCCTATCCGACCAAAATGGCGACCCGTCCACCTCGAACGACATATAAGCGGGGCCAGTTCGCGCGGGCGTCTTGGGGCAACGACTATCATGAAATTCTCCGGGACAAAATGAACCAGTTGATCACCGCGATCAAAACGTTGGCTGTGGCTGACCCAGACTGGCATTTCAAACCGATGGTCGACACCGGTGAGCTGATTGACGTAGCCGTGGCCCAACGAGCCGGATTGGGATTCATCGGCCGTAATGGTCTCCTGATCACCGAGGAATTTGGTTCCTATGTCTATTTAGGTGAGATCATCACCAATATTCCGTTTACGCCAGATCAACCGCAAGCCAGTCAATGTGGCACGTGCCAGCGTTGCATCGCCGCCTGTCCGCCGCAAGCTTTGCTAGGTGATGGCCGCCTAAATGGGCAACGTTGTCTCTCCTACCAAACGCAAACGAAGGGGTTGATGCCCACCGAGTTTCGTCCCATGATTCGTAATGTGATCTATGGTTGCGATATTTGCCAAATTGTTTGTCCCTTCAATCAAGGAAAGAATTTCCACTTCCATCCTGAAATGGAACCAGATCCTGAGGCAACCATGCCGGAATTGGTGCCTCTGTTGACCATGACCAACAAGACCTTCAAGACCAAGTTTGGTCCCTTGGCTGGTTCCTGGCGCGGGAAGAAACCACTGCAACGAAATGCGGTGATTGCCTTGGTCAATCTGCGTGATCGTAGTGCGATCCCTCATTTGTTGGCCGTGATCGAGCACGATGTCCGTCCAGTTATGCGGGCCACCGCCGCTTGGGCCGTTGTGGAATTAACAGAGTACCGTAATCCCGAATTAGTCGCTTTCTTAACGGCCGCTCGGCAACGCGAGGCCCCCGCCGACGTTGAGATCGATCAAGAATATCAAAAAGCGATCACCAAGCTGAAGGACCGTCCGAAACATCCTTCTGCCAGCTGATCGCCTGACGGTTTACTAAATTGCAAGACCAAAGAATCAATTGGCTGATTGGGGCACAAGATTCTTGACGTAGGTTGTTGCTGGATCATCAACGCTGGTCAACTGTGACAGGTCCCCATTCTTCGTGAATTTCAGGATCTTCTCCTGCCCGGCACTGGTCAGTAACTTGATCTGCACCTGGTTGGTGGCGTTGTGGCTCTGGGAAACGCGATAAGTCCCTTGCTCGACTTGACCGTTCGCACTCAGATAGCGCTGATAACTACCGTTAGGATCAAAATTCATGGTGATGGCATTGACTGCATTCTCGTCGGTATTCATCCAAGTCCCAACTAACAGTTCTTTGAGCGCCTGCGGTTTCGCGGTGAACGCGTGGGGCATCCGAATCTCCGCGGAAAGATCAAGTGCACTGTCCTTCAGTTGGAACTTGCCAAAACCAGCGAGATCGATCGTCTGTTTATCCTTAGCAAAAGTCAGCCAGAGATAGTTGCCGATCGAGCCAATGTCTTGGTCTAATCCATGCAACTTCAATAAGACATCACGTCCAACCGCACCAGCCAATTGATAAGTCCCGCTGATTTTAGCATCCGTTCCAGTCTCATAGGACCACTTACCCTGATTGTCGAAAGTAAACGTCACCCCGTCATCATTGTGCCAGATCCCGGCTAGGGGGACCTGGGCCAGAGCAGTTGGCGCCGTAGCGTTGGCGTTTGTTTTACCTGTGGCCTGCTTAGAACTGGTCTTGGTTTGCTTGGCTGTGCTGGACTGACTGCTGGAATCCTTGGTTGTAGAATTGGATCGCGGCTGACAACCAGTCAACAGTAAGATGGGGACAAGCAGGAACAACAGATATTTCGTGGATTTCATTGGTTATTTTCCTTTCATTGCGGCAGTCAACGTGGTCAACTGTTGGTCTAAACGGCGTAAGGGTAACTGACCCGGCGCAGATCCTACTGCAGTCAGGGCGCCAAAGCTCCAAGCAGAGCCGAAAAGCGGTCCTAAGATACGGGTGATTTGACCCGCTGGACCCATGGCCATGGTAATCAACGCGGGTGCCAGTCGTTGGTGTGCCCACCAAGTCGCCTCCAACAAGGCCAGACAATCCGCTGGACTTGCAGCCCAAGTGGCGACCTTAAGGTAATCCGCTGGCGCGGCCCAAGTCTGAGCGTGGTCCAAGGCTAGTTGCAGTTGTTGACGAGATTGTGGCTGCCAGAAATGTTGACTCCACACAATTGGCATTGTGGGACCTAGCAAATGACGCAGCGGTGCCAAGGCCGCTGTTTGCGCGACCTCCAGATCCCAAAGATCCCCATGTAAATGCTCGATCAGACCCGTCATTTGGTCCTGGTATCGGTCACTACTGACCTCAGGCTGCCCCGGTTGTTCCGTCCGCCATGTCAGCAATAATGGCAAGTCAGGACAGGCTTGTTTGATTTGGTGATTGGCTTGGGTCAATTCCGACCAAGCTGACAAATCATGCCACGCATCCAGTCGCCACTCAATCACTAGGGGTTGCCGGACCGTGAGGGTTTGTAGCTGTCGTAATTGCTGGGTCAATTCCGCGATTGTGGTAGCCATTAGAGCCACCGCGATTGTTCCAGGTTGATTCAAATTCGGTTGAGTCGTCATCATATCATATTTCCCAAGTAAATCCCCACTTGTAAAAACAACGTGACCAAATTGCCGTCACGTTGTTGTTTTTGTTATCTTTTTGTCATCTTGGCTGGTGGCGTGCCTACTTGTTGCTACGAATCTTCTGCCACCAAGATTGTTTCTTCTCTGCTGGTATCTGCATCGCCGCCAAATCATGGGGCTTGTCATAGACTTTGACACCCGGATCAGCCGGCTGGGGCTCATCTTGATAAACCAAATGATGGGTCGCATCAGAAGCGGCCGTGGGATCATCACTTGGCAAAGGTTCCGTGAACTTCAACTGACTCGCACTTGATGCAACGGTACCCGGACCCGTTGTTGGGGCTGGCTTTTCCGGGGATGACGCTGAGCCCGGTTTCGTTGCAGCCGGCGGAATGACCGTAGTAGTTGGCTTGATTGTAGCTTGCGGTGATGGTGCCACTCGCGGTGCCGGTTCCTGCCTGGTGCGCCGTGAGTCTACCGCCGAATCAAGAGTAGCGCTGACCCGGGCTACTTTAGCTGCCGTAACTGCCGGCGCGCGCTGAGCCTCAAGTTTGGCAACTCGCTGTTCCAGCTTAGTGACCAGTTGCTGAGTTGAGCGTAGTTCATCGACCAGCTGGCGAATCAGCGTTCCTGTCCCCGCGGGATTTTGTTCGGTGTTGACCACCGGCGTCGGTTTCTTCTTCAGCCCGGTAATGATTTGCGATTGAGCCGGGCGATAGATTTGTTCTGCCGCTGACTGCAAGGTCATGTTCGGCTGCTTACTAAGTTCTGCTAGTTCCTTTAGTGACGCGAGATCTTTTTCAGAATATGCCCGAACATTCTGTTGATTCCGCGTAAAATAATGGCTATTACCCGTCACCTTTTCGATCAGCAAAGAATACTTCCGTAAGGTTGGTACACTGATATGAAGTAACGCGGCCAACTCTGCCGGTGTATATGGTTGTTGTGCCTCTTCTTGCATTTCATTCACCCCATCACAAACTTATCAATAGATCGTCTGCTTCTATTATAGCCTCCGTTATAACGCCAGGCAACCAAAACACGATGCCGGCGGGCAAAAATCATGCTTATAGCGCCATAACGCCGGCACGACCGACCCAGGATGTCCTTTTTTCCCGGAGGCGGATTCAGTTTCTGATGGCCTGACCCATGACAGCGCCGCAAAAAATGCTAGAATAGAGGTAAAGATAACAAAAACGTGATTGCTGCCAGTAGTCCGTTCGGCAAAAAAGCAACTGGCTATGCGACGGCATCACCGGCAAACAACATCATGATTTCATACTAGCGAGGCTTGATTTTGAACACAAATACAATTTCAACGAATCTATTGATCATTTTAATCACGTTTCTTGTCGCAGCGTTCTTCGTGGCGGCCGAGTTTGCTCTGGTTCAGACTAGGCCCAGCCAGGTCGAGGAACTTTTGGCGAAACACGAAGGCAATCAGCGTAAATTGACTCGCGCGTTACATATGGTCCAGCGCCTCAACGAGTACTTATCAACAACGCAGGTCGGAACTAGCCTGACAGGGATCATTTTAGGTTGGATCGGCGAAACCACTATTGAGCAGCTGTTGATCGATTTCCTTGGCTGGACCCATTTCGCCACCGGTAAGACCTTGAATATCTTAGGCGCCGTTATTGGGGTCGTTTTACTGACCTATTTAGAAGTCGTGCTCACCGAGATCGTGCCAAAGAACATTAGCATCGATATGCCGTTACGCGTTTTGATGGTGGTTGTAACGCCGCTTTACTGGTTCCACCTGATTTTCTACCCGTTTGTCTGGTTGTTGAATACTTCAGCCAGTGGCATCGTTCGACTCTTCGGGATGAAAGTCGCTTCAGAAGAAAATGAAGTCTTCTCCCAAGCGGAGATCCTTAACCTGTCCAAGATCGCTGTTTCCGGTGGCAGTCTGGACAAAAATGACTTGCTTTACATGGAACGAGCTTTCGAACTGAATGACCGGGTCGCTAAAGACATCATGACCGACCGCACCCAACTGACCGTTCTTGACGTGGGACAAACGGTACACGAAGCCCTGAACGTTTACTTATCCGAAGGGTATAGCCGGCTGTTGGTCACTCGCGACAATGACAAGGATAATTTAGTCGGTTATGTCTACGCCCACGATATCGTGCAACAAGACCAGAACGATGGCAGTCTGGGCATCAGCCGGATCTTACGCGCGCTGATCACCGTGCCTGAAAGCATGCCGATCCACGAAATCCTCGACCTAATGATCAAGAAGCAAACACCGATCGTGGTGGTTGTCGATGAATACGGCGGCACCAGCGGCATCGTGACCGATAAAGATATTTATGAAGAGCTTTTCGGTTCGGTCCACGATGAGATCGACGACGTCTCCGATGAATACATCATCAAACAGCCCGACGGTACCGTTAAAGTCAGTGGCAAAACCACCCTTTATGATTTCGAGCGCTACTTCCGCAATAAATTAGCCATTTTTCAAGAATCGGACATTATCACAGTCGGTGGTTTCTTCATGGAAAACTATCCCAATATTACCGTGGGTTCAGTCACAACGATCGGCCCCTTTGATTTCAAACTTCTGGAAATCGATCACGGCTTTATGAATTGGTTCAGTGTGACCCGCGCCACGCCAACAACGACAAGCGCTGATTCGGGTAATGATTTAGACACTGATTCAGGCAACGATCTCGACAACAACCGGGCTGATGACACTGACTAATCCCCAAGCGATTCCAATTGGCCCATTTGCCGACTAAGATGCAAGTAAGCAATAAAGTGGAAAATAATTCCTGCAGCCAGCAAGACGGCGCCCAGCCAAAGGGACCAGAATGTGGCGCCGATCGCCAATAAATAGATGCTAACACTCCGCAATGGATCAAACCGGATACCTCGAAATAATTCTGGTTTGATCCCTTTTTGTTGCAACGACGGGTGATCTTGCAAATAGCGATACAACACCGAGAAAGTAGCGGAAATAAACAATGCGACCAGATCGTAAACAATAAAGGCCGTTCGCAGATCCGCTGAATTTCCACTGGTTAGAGTAGTCGCGACCAGACTTGTCGGATAATCGATCAGGCTAACACTGAACAACAATAATAAATTCAGCAAGTTGATCCCGCGATCAAGGCGCCGCAGTAAACTGAAATAATCATGATGAAATAACCACAAAGTGCCCACATAGAAAAAAGAAAAACTATATGACAGCAGCAATGGCCATTGATGTAATAACGTGGACAGTAAATGGCCGTTCTGATAATCCGGCAGGCGAAATTCCAACACCAGAATCGTAATCAGAATAGCAAAAACACCATCACTAAACGCTTGAAATCGACTAACTTTCATTTTGACCCCCCTGATCCTGTGAAAACAAAGCCAGAACCTTACTTACTAAAAGTAACTAAAAAGATTATACTTGTTCTCCGGATTTGACGCAAGTCCTTTGGTTGCGATGAGTTACGTTTTGAAACTGATTAGGAATGACTGGTTTCTATTCTTGATCTTTCACTTAATTGCAGGTTTTGGTGGGTGTTGGTGGGGACGCAACCGCCTCAGGACGTTTGTCGTGGCTGGAACGCGGTGGGCGTCGTTTGAAGCCAATCCGCAAAGTGCGCGGCTTGTCTTCAAATCGAGCCTTGTCCTAAGCGGCAAAGCCGCCAAGGACAATTTCACCGCTGAGCCACACGTCCTGAGTCGGTTGCTAGGCAGCATTGAGCCTATCTGCAATTGAAGATGGGTATCTGACGAAGTGCTTTTGCAAGCAAGAGGTCAAAACAATCGCCCCTTTTTTGGTGGTACGGCGACATCGACTGATGCGGATTATAGCTGGTTGGTACAGTTTGCGTAAGCCAGAAATCTTTACCAGTTCCCTCTACAATCCTTGGTAGGATACCGACCGATTCAGCTGATTCATCAAGAACTTGCCTAAGTTCATCAGGCACACTTTACTGGTGTCACCAATTTAAAGCTTGTGACCACTAACCACGGTCGTCAATTGCGTGGTCCCACATCAATTGGCGATAGCTGGCTAATTGGCGTGAGTGCTCAAACGGCTGTTAAAACGTTGAGCGGCTGGAGCGGAGAAATTCGGGGTGAGATCGCCGTGAAATTGGTCTTAGTGGCTCTGCCACTTAGACCAAGGCTCAGCTTTGAGATTTTCGGCGCCCTTCCGAAAAGCTCAAAGTGACGCCCACAGCGAGCTCACCCCGAATTTCGCAGCGCAAGCTGCGGCCAACCTCCTTTTGCCAGGCTATTGCTCAGGAGCTACCCGGGTCGGTTCGCACTCTGAAATTTTGGGGCTAGTCAAGGGGGCTATTTTGCGGTAGAATAGAAATTGTTCTGAAACAAGTATCAGCTATTGGGTCTTTAGCTCAGCTGGGAGAGCGCCTGCTTCGCATGTAGGAGGTCAGCGGTTCGAGTCCGCCAAGATCCATTGAATCGAAAACGTTAAAACAGGAGCTGCCGCGGCAGCTCCTGTTTTTTTATAATGTGGATCATTGAAAAGGATTATAAAAGCGGCCGTGGTCTAAAACCAAAAGCACAACCCCGCCAAGACAAAGCACAACAACCACGGCTAAGGCGATGTAATCAGCGGTTCGGAGGGGCTTGGCAATCAACCAGGTCCGGCCTTTTTTCTTGCCGAAACGGCGCAATTCCATGGCCGCCGAAATTGTTTCAATGCGATCAAGACTGGCAAAAATCAAAGGAATCGCAATGGTCAAATTACCGCGGACGCGCTGAAACAAGGGCGCCTTGCCTGACAATTCGTTGCCGCGCGCCTGTTGCGCCTTGGCAATCGTTCTAAAATCCCCTTGAATATCTGGGATATAGCGCAAGGCCAACGAGATCGCGTAGGCGAACTTGTAGGAAACCCCAATGCGGTTGATACTGGAAGCCAACTCACTAGGGTTGGTGGTCAATAAGAAAATCAACCCCGGCGGAATCGTTACGAAATACTTGATCAGCAAGTTGGCCTCATAAAACAACTGCTCCTGGGTCAAAGTATAGCGACCAATTCCATTGAAGATCACATGACGAGTGCCGTATATGGTCACCCCATATTCCGGAGCGAACAGATAAACGGCCAACAAGTTCAACGCGGAAAAGAAGGCGATGAATTTGAGCACGACGACGATCTCACGATAACGGATCCGCGCCACCCGGAAAATAAGCAATGAGAACAACGCCATCGTGAGCAGAAAACGCGTATCATAGGAAATCATCCCAATGACTGATAGCAACAGAAAACTTAAGAGTTTGGTTAGACCACTAAGGCGATGGATCGGGGTCTTTTTCGCTTGATAGCCAAGCAGACTATTCGCTTCCATGGGTCACCTCCGCTTGTTCCTGTTGAATAAACGCGGCCACAAAACCGCTGGCGTCACTGATCCGATTGTTTTCCGCCAAGCGATAAAGACTTGTTTCCCGCAAACTGGCCGACTTGACCAGGCTGGCTGAGGACAGGACCGCCGCGGGCGCCTCGTCCGCCAATAAACGGCCGTCCGTCAACACCAAGGTCCGCTGCGTATTCTCCAACATTAAATGCATATCGTGCGTGATCATCAAAATCGTGATTCCTTGCTGATTCAATTGGCGTAAGAAGGCCATCATCTCACTGTAATGGCGATAATCCTGGCCGGCGGTCGGTTCATCCAGAATCAACAACTCTGGTTCTAAGACCAAGATCGCGGCGATCGCCACCCGCCGTTTTTGCCCGTAACTCAACGCGGAAATGGGCCAATTACGAAACTCATAGAGGCCACAGATCCGCAAGGTCGCCCAGACTCGCGGCTCGATTTGATCCGGCGCCACTCCGCGGTTCTGCAGGCCTAGCGCCACTTCGTCAAAAATCATATTTTTAGACAACATTTGATTGCTGTTCTGCAACACGTAGCCGATTTTGTCGGCGCGTTCCTTAATACTATCGCCCAAGAGCGACTCGCCCCGCCACAAAATATCGCCACTTTGCGGCTGATAAAAACCGGTGATCAAATTAGACAGGGTTGATTTGCCAGCGCCGTTTTGACCTACCAGACTGACCATTTCGCCTTGGTTAACAGTCAAATCGATTTGTTTGATCACGGGTTCGTCGGGGTCAAAGCCAAACGTCACCTGGCGCAGGGTCAACAAGGGCGTTGGGTGTTGCGCCGCCGCCTGGAATTGACCTTGCAATGGTGCTAAGGCCTGGGTGATTTCTGGCGCTACCAGCTGATCCACCTGGGTTAAATCGGGAAACTGATCCAGATCGATCCCGGCCCGCTTCAGCGCGGTGATATACAAAGGTTCCCGAATCCCATAGCGGGTCAACAAATCGCTACGCAACAATGCGGTCGGCGTCAAATCAGCGACGATCTGACCTTCATCCAACAAGATCACGCGATCGATCGGCGCCGCCAGCACTTCCTCCAAGCGGTGTTCAATAATAATGGTGGTAAACTTTTGTGAGCGATACAATTGATCGATCATTTGGATGGCGTCGTAACCTGTTTGCGGATCCAAATTGGCCAAGGGTTCGTCAAAAAGTAAAATCGGCGTTTCGTCGATCAGGACTCCGGCCATGGTCACGCGTTGCTTTTGTCCGCCAGACAGTTCTTGCGGATGGTGCTGCAAATGACGGGTCAGCTCCGTCCGTTGCGCCCAATAATCCACAGCTTGGCGCATCTCCGGTTGAGCGATCATTTCATTTTCCAAGGAAAAAGCAATATCCTCAGCGACGGTCAAACCGACAAACTGACTATCAGTATCTTGTAAAACGGTGCCCGCATCCAGCGAAAGGTCGTAGATCGACGCCTGGCCAAAAACCTGACCATTAACAGTCAGACTGCCGGTGGCGGTGCCCGGTTCATCTTGGGGAATCAAGCCATTGAGGCACTTGCCCAAGGTTGACTTGCCTGAACCGCTGGCGCCCATGATCAGGACCTTCTCACCTTGCTGAATGCTCAAGTTCAAATGGCGTAAGGTGGGCTCGGCCTGACTATCATATTTGAAACTGAAATCGTGAAACTCGATCATTTTCGTCATCTATTCCTACACTTCTTTATTCAAACTGCCTTTGCGCGTTTTCGTCTGCGCATAAGCCTTCAACAGAATCGCCCCGATCACCCCGGTCACGATCGCGTTGGTCAGCCCGGCGACAACCCCTTGGGTGAAGGCTTTGTTCGGCGCCTCGGCGTATATCAGAATATCCCCTACCGGCGCGAGCACTATCCAAGTCACCAAGTTAGCGATGGTTTCGCCGACCAAGAAGACAATCAATTCTTTTTTACCAAAAACACCTTGGTCAATGGGAATCCGCTTGGCCAACAGTCCAAAGAGGACCCCGAGAATTCCTGAAGCCAAGATCCAAGACCACCAGGCACCATAGGTCGTCAAGTCGCCTAGCGCGTGCCCGATGAATCCCGCCAGTCCGGCGACGATTGGGCCATAAACAACTCCTAGCAATGCCAAAAACGGATAGGCAGTGGCGATATCCGTATTGGGAATCCCCGTCGGAATCGTCACAAAGCGTTTCAGAATGAAGAAAACCGCCGCCCCGATCCCAATTGCCACAATATGTTTCACTGTAAATTTCTTACTCATTGGTCTACCTCCAAAGTCTTGTCCCCAGTAGGTCATTCCTACCACCGATATGCCATTTTTGCCACAGGCGCCACCAGGTTGACTAGTTCACCGAACGGGTAAGCTCGATGGTCCAATCATTGCCCGTGCCGATTTGATAGGTGGTCGCGAAGGAACCAAGATTGATCCCCAACCCCACATTCAACAGCGAGTTGATATACAACACCGCCTTTTCCGCGGGAACTTGGGCAAATGAGCGGCCAAAGATGACTTGATCGTGATAGCGCACCACGCCTTGATAGTAAATACTCACGGATAAACTTTCGCCATACGCGACAGCCCATTTTTTGAAAAAATCTGCGGGAATATTGGTCCATAACGACCCGAAACGAACGTCGGTAATGTCGATGGTGCCCCGAATCGTGGTCTCCGTTTGCTGCGGCGCCTCCAAGGGAAAGGTCACCAATTCCGCCACTGGTAGTTCCGGCCCTAATTCGGCGAAATCAACCTTACCACAAGCTAAGCGCGCCCCGTTATAAACATAAACATCACGGCCGTGGAAGGTATGACTGGCCGAAGAACCAGCCAAGCGCTGCGTCGCCTGGTCGATTTGACGAACCGCCTTGATCCCCACATACTTGGCCAAATAAGTCAACGTTCCATTATCAGGTGTGATGATGTACTGACCATCAGCCAGCTCAGCGACCACGGAACGGCGCGTTGACCCCACACCTGGATCCACCACTGAGACGAAAACCGTGCCTGCCGGCCAATAACTAGCTGTTTGCCATAATCGGTAGCTCGCGTCGTGAATATTATAAGGTTCGATCTCATGCGTCAGATCATTAATGACCAAAGAAGGCTCGACCTGATAAGCTACCCCGTACATCGCACTGACCGCGCCATCCTGTAAACCGAAATCTGTTTGAATCACTAAAAAATTTGCCACTGCTGGTCCACCCCTATTTCTTTGTTTAAGCGTTCAACGCTTACCGTTAATTGTTCACGCGACATCTCCCCAAGTGTCTAGCGCCGCGCGGGCAAGAAAAATGCCCTCAGCAAAAAAATTGCCAAGGGCATCCAACCTGCGTTACCACCTTTACTTATGAGATTCTCACGAACCTCACCTCGTTCAGTACCCAAAAACTTCTTGCGCCTTGGAGACTGTGCCCTGTTAACGGTGGGCTACCGTATCTCCCTGATTGTTCGGAAAATCCGCTCAAAAACCATTTTCAAATCACAACCTCAGATCCAGTTTCACCGGCTCTGGACTCTCTGTGCTGAAGGCCATGAAGCTACTTCTTTTCTCAACGCGTTTATGATGATTGATATCTAAAATAGCATAATAACGGGACAAAGTCAATTATTTGTCGAAATAAATAGCCAACTTTTTTTGCTGTGAATTTAGCAAAGAAAGTTGGCTATGATAGGATCGTCTACTTTCAGTGGTCAGTTTCACCGGTAAGTCAGCAAGTAAGAAACAGACTTTTTTGGCAATGTAACCGATAAAGTTCGGGTTATCAGTTAAACCTCATTCGGCTTTTCCCTTCATTGAACAACCACCACTCATGTCGAAGCTTGCTGGTGAACGCTAACTTCAACGGATTAGTCCGGCTAGCTGAACAGCCTCTTAACATGCTAGGGTCGCCAAGGCGGCCACCAGCTGATCGATCTCGGCCGTGGAGTTTTCCGGGCCGAAAGAAACTCTTAAGAACCTATCCGCCTCCGCTGCTGAATAACCTAAGGCGCGCAAGGTCGGATCCGGGCGCGGGTCTTTCAAACTACAGGCGCTAACGGTGGACAAATAAATGCCCTGCTGGCCCAGAATCGTGGCGACTTCTTGGCCAGGATGATGAGGTAATAAGAAACCGCAAATGCCTGGGAATTCCGCTGTCGGGGCAACCGGGGTAAACGCAGCGGGCAAATGCGTCAGAAAATATTCCTTCAACCGTGTCAGTTGGCGGTACGCCGCGGGCTGGTCTTGGCAATTGATGGCTAATGCGGCCACCATACTGACGATGGCGGGCGTGTCTAACGTCCCTGGTAAGAATCCATGTTGCTGGAAGACCGGATGGAATGGTCCGCTCGCTAAAGCAGTCGGGGCCAAATACAAGAGCCCACAGCCTTTAGGTCCATTAAATTTATGCGCGCTGGCACTGAAGCCGGCCACCTGCGTTAGCTCCAGCGGTAATTTACCCACCGCTTGCACCGCGTCAACAAACAAGGGAACGCCGGCCGCTTGTGCCACCGCGGCCAAGGCTGGTAGCGGCTGACAGATCCCTGTGATTGGGTTGGTCGCCTGGATCACGATCAAACCTGTCTCTGGCGTTAAGGCCGCGGTCAAACTGGCCGGCGTAACATGACCGGCAGCATCCACAGGCAGTCGCTGGATTTGGTAAGCCTCATGAGCGCTTAAATAGTCTAGGATCTGATAAACCGAAGCGTGCTCCAGGGGACTGACCAGAATTTGCTTTTTCTTGGTGCCATGGGCCAGGCTGGTAATGCCCAAGTGATTGGCCTGAGTGCCCCCACTGGTGAAAATCAAACCCTCACCACTAACGCTTAATAATTGCCCCAGCTGTTGTTGCGCTTCTTGAATGAGTTGCCCAGCCGCCGTGCCCGCCTGGTGCAAGCTTTCACTATTGGCGTAGAAATCTTGCGCGACCCGTTGGTAAACTGTCAACGCGGCCGAACTCATCGCCGTGGTCGCGGCGTGATCGAAGTAAATCATCGTTTTCCCTCCTAAACACTTAAGGTCAACATCCGGTCCAGCGCTTGCTTCGCCCAAAAAGCGGTCTGCGCGTCAACCTTGATCACGTTGCCCTCGTGACCAGCGGCAACCTGATCCAGCGCCCAGGCCAAGTGCGGTAGATCGATCCGGTTCATTAAAATACACGAGCAGGAGAACGGATTTAAAAACATAATTTTCTTCTCGGGATATTGTTTGATCAGCCGGCCAACCAAGTTATTGTCGGTACCGACGGCGATCCGGGACCCGCGGGGCGCCGCTTCAATATACTTGATGATGGCCGCAGTTGAGCCAAATTCATCCGCCGCCGCGACCACTTGGTGGGCGCACTCCGGATGAACGATCACTTTGATTTCCGGATATTGCGCCCGCAACGCTGTGATCTGGCTAACCTTGAACTGTTGGTGCACCGAACAGTAGCCATCCCAAAGAATCACCCGGACTTGTTGCGGCGCCGCGGCCTGCAAGCGATTCTCTTGGGCCAGCCACAACCCCAGCTCGGTGGGCGCTAAGCCTAATTGCAAGGCGGTATTGCGCCCCAAATGCTGATCTGGCAAGAACAATAAACGCTTCGCCTGCCGCAAAGCCCAGGCGACGATTTTCGGCGCGTTGCTGGACGTGACCACGACACCGCCATGTTGGCCCACAAAGGCTTTGATCGCCGCGGTGGAATTCACGTAGGTGATCGGTAAGATTTCTTCACCGTAGCTAGCGGTCAAGGCTTGCCAGCAATGCGCCAACTGGTACGAATTGGCCATGTCAGCCATGGAACAGCCCGCCATCGGATCAGGCAACAGCACGTCTTGATCCGCCCCGGTCAAAATATCCGCCGTTTCCGCCATAAAATGAACGCCACAGAAAACAATTTTCTTCGCGTCATGATTTTCAGCGGCGATTTGGGCTAATTTCAACGAATCACCTCGGGCGTCAGCGAATTGAACAACCTCATCCTTCTGATAATGGTGGGCGACTAGAAACAGATCCTTGCCAAATTCGGCCTTGATTTGGCGGATCCGCTGGATCTGGTCAGCCGGATCTTCATCATAGTACTGGTTAAAAGCCACCTTATCGGCTAAACTGGTCAAAATCATGATTTCACCGCCTCTGTAAACACACAACTGATGTCCACCGGCCGAACGTCATTGGTCAAATAACCCAGGGAAATGAAATCAACGCCTGCGCCGCGATAATCCGCTAAATTCGCCAGTGTAACGCCGCCAGAAACCTCGGTCAAAATGCCCGCTGGCACCAACTGGGCCCACTTCCGCGCTGTCACTGGGGTTTGATTATCGAACATGATCACATCGGCGCCGGCGGCAATGGCCGCTTGTAACTCCGCTAGCGTTTCGACCTCGACTTCCACCCGCAGTAAGGGACCTGCCACAGCTTGGGCTTGAGCGATCGCCGCCGCGACCCCACCGGCCGCCGCCAAGTGATTGTCCTTGAGCATCACACCCTGATCGAGGCCTAGGCGATGATTCACCCCGCCACCAACGGTCACCGCGTATTTGTCGAAGATTCGTAGCCCCGGCATGGTTTTGCGAGTATCGGCGATGCGAATCCGATCATCGCCTAGCGCGCTGACCGCCGCCTGGGTTGCCGTGGCAATCCCACTCATTCGCTGCAACAAGTTCAAGCTGACCCGCTCGCCGGCCAAAATCGTCGCCGCGGAGCCGTGGACTTCCCCAATCTTGGTACCCGGGATCACGGCAGCGCCTTCAGGAACCAATTGTTGGTAGGCGGCCGTCTCCCGCCCTAATAAATCGAAAATCCGTTGGGGCAGGTCTTGTCCACAAATCACCCCCGCTTGTTTCGCGACCAAATAACCACTAACTTGCCGCGAACCCCAAAACTGGCCGCTGACATCGCCAAAGCCCAAGTCTTCATCCAGAAATTCGCGTAACCGTTGCTCAACTTGCACAGGATTCATCTTTCCGTGCCTCCTTCCAATGATGGGCCCCTAAACTTTGTCGTTGCGCCAAGGCCGCCTGGGCGATTGCTCGAGCGCACAAACATAGATTAGCGATGGTATTTTGCGCTGGGCTCAAGTCTTCCGGCGCGACGGTCTCGGCGTTGAACTGGTCCAACCAACGCAAGAAACCATGCAATTGGTGGTGGGTCCGCTCGATGCCTAAGTTGCTCCAAGCTTGCTCTTGTAACTGACCCAAGGAAGGTAACTTGATGGTCGGCTGCTGATTGGGCGTCCCGGCTGCTGTTGCGTCAGTAGCAATTGGCGCGTTGACATCTGACCATTCACCCCAGTCCGCTTCTCGGCAAGTCCGTTCAATATCCTGCGCCGCTTTGGCCCCACTAACCAAACAATCCAATAAAGAATTGCTGGCCAAGCGATTGGCGCCGTGCACGCCGTTACAGGCAACCTCGCCAATGGCCCACAACCCAGGCATTGATGTGCGCCCGGTCAAATCCGCCTGAATGCCACCCATCATAAAGTGCGCGCCGGGCTGGATCGGGATCAATTTTGTTTGCCGAAACGGGACTTGATGCGCGTCTAAATTAGCCGTCACCCCGATAAAATGCTGCTCGAAATCCGCGACCGCACTGATATCAAGGAAGGTTTGATGACCGCGCGCCCGCCAAACCGTTAACTGTCGGGCGACCACATCACGAGGC
This sequence comes from Lapidilactobacillus salsurivasis, assembly GCF_054785215.1. Taxonomy (NCBI): domain Bacteria; kingdom Bacillati; phylum Bacillota; class Bacilli; order Lactobacillales; family Lactobacillaceae; genus Lapidilactobacillus; species Lapidilactobacillus salsurivasis. The sequence goes on from NZ_BAAABI010000001.1 coordinate 370,177, forward strand.
GCCAGATCCTGTTGGGGCACTTGGGCCATGATCCGCGTTCCCGCCTCATCAACCAAAACCGCTCCAGCGCCGCGAATCGCCTCGGTGATCAGGCCGTAACATTTCCCTTGCAACGACAATAGTGTCGGATGAAATTGCACAAAGGCCATATCCGTTAACGTCACGCCCGCGCGTAACGCCAAGGCCATTCCATCTCCAGTAACAGTGGCGTCATTGGTGGTAAAGTCGTATAAATTGCCTAACCCGCCCGTCGCCAAAACCACCGCGTCACCGTTGATTTGGCTCAAGGCACCGGTCTGATCACGCGCCAGCACACCAATACAGCGGCCTTCACGCTGGCAAAGCCGTACCACCGCGGTCTCCTCCCGCCATTGGATCGCGGTTGTTAGCTGTCCCTGGACAAAGCTGGTAACCGCCGCCCCAGTTTGATCACCATCTGCGTGAACAACTCGCGCCCGCTGATGGGCCCCTTCCAAGCCAAAAGCCAGCGCCCCGGTCGCGGTGTGGTCAAATTGCATACCGCTTTTGATCAATTGTCGCACTTCAACCGGACCATCACTGACCAACTGGGCCACCGCGGCTTTGCGGTTATGGTAATCCCCAGCGGCTAAGGTATCTTGCTCGTGTTGTTGCGGCGAATCTCCCGGATCCAACGCCACCGCGATCCCCCCTTGGGCCAACATCGAATTGCTTTGCGCCCGCGTGCCCTTGGTCACCATGATCACCTGACACCTGCTTTGTAACTGCGCCGCTAAATAGCAGCCCGCCAACCCGGCCCCCACGACAATGACCCGTGGTTTGACCAGGGATGCGGGTGAACCAATCTGATTAGATTGCTTTACTTGACTCATTTCTAACTCATTTCCTTTACCGATTTTCGTCCCTACTTCGGTTTCCAATGATTAAGATAAAACCATTCAAACAATAAAGTATTTTTTACTTTTATTTCGTTAATAAAAAAGTACTTAATACTTTTATTAGACTAAAGCTACCATACACCACTTGCGCTGAAAATTCAATCTTGAACGCTGGCCAAGCGAAATAACTTGGCTGGCCGTCCGATCGACCGGTTGCTGACGGTGCCCACTTCCACAAACAAGTGCTGATGGGTCTTCTTGAAATTGGAGTTATCGATTGCTGCCACCGGCACGCCCAGGAAGGCGGCATAAACGGTGCGCGCCGCCTTCAGCGTAAAGCTCTCGCCCAAGACTAACAAAATATTCGGCTGATAATCCAATTTATTCTTGATTCGCGCGCAAGCGACTGCCAAGATCCATTCGTGGTCAAAAGCCAAATGTGTCGCCGGCTCAGGTAAATGTAGCTGTTGATAATAACGCTCCGCGCTGGCTGCGGCGGCCGTGATAAAGTTTAAATCACCATAACGTAGCTGAAACTGCGCCTGTTGCACCGAAAACGTAAACCATTGCGCCGCCAACGCCCCATAACCCGCTCGTAACGGCGGCATCTCCGGCAAAAAGGTCATGTAAGCCAACGACAGAGCCCGCGCGCCTTCTGACCGCCGCTGATCCGTAAAGGTCGCCAATTGCTCCGTATGAAAAGCCGCCAAGTTCAGGCCGATTTTCTCTTTGATCAAACGCAGGGCCGCTTCATCCGCGCTTTCATTAGCCCGCATAAATGTTTCCGGTAAAGCCCAGCGACCCGCGTCCGGCTCACTGGCCCGTTGCACCAGCAGTAATTGCAACTGTCCGGTCGCCCGATCGAAACTCCAAATAATATTGGTGATCGTAATCAGCGGCTGTTCCAAAATCATTGCTGTATCCACCATCAGCTTCACACTCCATGCATCCATTTTAGCAGATTGCCGCTAAAGCACAAAATTTTCCCACCGACGTCACAGCAAGGTCATGGTGTTCACAGAATCTTCCCCTGGTGATACTGCAAAAGCAAGTTGTCAATGTTATACTTAGCAATGTTACGACTGATAATTGCGCGACCACCGAAGAGCTACTAGCGTAATTGCGTCATCGCTCTTCGATGTAGTGAAAGCGATGCGCTCAGAGTAATGTGATCAATGCAACGCGTTCAAAGCGGCCGCTAGTCAATGAATTGGTTGCTAACTTAGTCCGACCGCAGCAAATATCGTTTCATCAACATCAACAAGGACAGTGATTCCGTCATGAAAAAAGATAATCTGCTTACCCGCCTCTTAAAAATCAAAATCGTCCAACAGTTCATCAAATTTGGCTTAGTGGGCGCCTTAAACACGCTTTTGACCCTGGCAATCTACTATCTAACTTACCGCCAAATCGGGCCGTCATTGGCTAACGGGTTAGGCTTCCTATTAACTTCGATCCTCGGCATCTACCTGAACTTTAAGTTTGTTTTCAAGGCTGAACATTTCAGCGCCTGGACCTTGTTCAAATACTATGCGACCTATGGCGTTTCCATGCTGATCAGCATGTATGTGCCCCACCTTTGGGTCAACGTTTGGGGGTTGGACGCGCGCATCGCCCCGCTAATTTCGCTATTGATCACGATTCCATTCAACTTTGTCTTTATGCGCCTCTGGGTCTTCCCTAGTAAAAAAACCACCGTTGCCGCAGACACCGCTCAGAAATCGCAGCAACCAAAAAACTGACACTTGTCGCCACGCTTGCCCCCAAACGTGGCGATTTTTTTATTTCCAGCGTTGCCACATCGTCGTCACAAAAAGGACGCATTCATCGGTGGAATGCGTCCTTTTCCGTGGCAATGATCAGGTCTATCTGCTGAGCAGAAATCGCAAATCTTGAAAGTCAAACAGTCAAATGGCCACGTAAACATCATAACCAATGTTGGCAGTACTTGAAAATGCTCCCAAATTATGGCCGGATCCATTTTCAATTTTTTGACCAGTTATATGAGCCGTTGCGTATTGATAATAGTGCTTAAATTTGCCACTAACGCTATGACTGGCTCCTACACTGAACTTGAATCCAAAAGCCGAATAAGATAGAGCGATTGTCGTGCCAGCTTTTTTGGTAATTGTTCCTTTATAAACGCGCTTTCCCTTTGTAATTGACGAATGCACTTTTTCGAGGTGCCATGCCGTTGCATCACGCTTGATCCTATTTTGAAAAACTACTGCCTCATCGACCTCAAAGACTTGACCGCTTTCAGAATTATCTACGGATCCGATCTCCAAATCATTGGCTTCTATAGCAGTCATTGCATTTACCCGAACCGGATTATTTCTTGTCTGACCACTGGCTAACAAACCGAATAATAAAGTAATTGCAATCATCAAACTCATTTTAATATTCTTCATTATTATCCTCCAATATTAATTACCCACCAATTTCGAATAACGGTAACAACAGCGACAAAAACCAGCAGCCATACCAAACTACAAGCGTAAACAACCAGTTTTGGCTCAGGTGATACGCCAGCCAAAGCCCCCACCAGAATAGTAGCCCGATCAGGAATTGCTGACCGAACTGCTGGATCGGCGTAGTCGCCAGACAGATCAACAGCGGAACAAGTACACTCCACCGGTGTGACCATTGCTTCTGCGCTAGCCAAAGCGCTGGTATGACAAAAACCGCGATGATCGTCGCCAATGGCCACAACAAGTTATCAACGATGATCAGCAATTGCCAACCCACACCAACCGGCACATTCAGCTGACGCCCAGCCACAAAGGGATAACGCTCATTGATCACCTTTAATAGGCCAAATAGCAAAATTGCCACCAAGAACGCCGCGAAAATAAAACCAACCAGATGTGATCGCGCAATGCGTTTTAGTTGCTGCCGTAGGACCTTTTCGGTAACCAGAACTAGTAGCACCGTTAGAATCAGCGTCAACCCGGTCACTAGGAGTAGCCAGTTGCTTGCCTGCCCTGAACTGAGCTGTAACCCTAAAAAAGTGATTGGAAAATAAAGCAAATAACTAGCAAACGCCCATCCCCGTTTCTGTTCACCACAATCAACCATTATGATTCACCTCCTTTACCTTAAGAATTTCGCTACCTTCGAGAACATCTCTAGCATAGAGCGGGCCGGCGGTTTGCGTGCCAAACAAGCACGAATCCACCAATAAACGACTTGAATCCACTTTTTTCACACGAATCACAAACTACAAGTCAAGACTCAGCAATCAAGTTGCGGCGGCCTTAGCCCAATGGATCAGCCACAACCATTTGAAGACGACCTTTTGAAACTTGAGGATGCTTTCACTCTTGATCGGCTTTTTGTGGCATAATTATCTCAGTGAAATAATGATAATATCAAGGTGATCTCGATGACATTTTCTTGGTTCTACTTATGGCGTTCCTTGTTGATTTTACTTTGCTATCAAGGAACTTTTCTAGTGTTCTACCCACAAACCACTCGGCGACAAAAGTTGTCCCTGACCCTATTGCTGTTGCCTACCCTAATTTTGATCGGGTTATTTGGCAATTACGCAACGATTGTCTGGGGTATCGGTGTTCTTCTTTGTTTGCACGGAACGCGCCAACAACGTTTGCTCGTCATTGATTGTTTGCTGCTCAGCTTCATGTTAGTCACTACCTGTACATTGATTGCCCACGAGTTGGCACTCCCGTTCATTGCTCCCAATGATAGTCGTGGTCTGTTTGACTGGCTCCAAGTGATCCTGTTCGTCATTTTGCTAGGAGCCGCGCTAGTGATCCTGAACCATTTCAAATTCCAGCAAAAGCTGTTGCAACACATTTCAGTGGATACCACTCTTTTGATAGGCTATTTCTGCTTTAGTTTTCTACTTTTATTGATTTGTAGCGAACTATTCCATGCTTATGAACAGCTATTGACCGGGCTATTGATTTTCATGATCGGGCAATTCATTTTGATGGTCTTCTTGCTGCTTCACATCAGCAAACAACAGCGCCAGCAATATGAGAATCAGCTGCTACAGCAACAGTTGGCCACAACGCAACTCTACATCACAGAGCTAGAAACGTCTGAACAACAATTGCGCCAATTCAAACACGATTATCAGAACATCTTACTCAGCTTGCAAGGCTTGACCGATCGTAGCGAGAACGCCGAGCTACAGGCCTATTTGGCGCAGCTGATGACGTATTCCGCCCAACAGATCGACTCCCATACTGACCTACAAAATGACTTGGTCAATGTCAAAAATCCTTATTTAAAAAACTTGCTCCTCAACAAACTTTATCAAATGCGTCAGAATAAAATTGCCAGTCAGTTTGAATGTCGTCATCAACTAACGGAATTGCCACTAAAAATTTTTGATTTTCTACGCCTTTTGGGGATCTTTATCGATAATGCCAGTGAGGCGGCCCAAACAACGTCGCAACCTAAAGTTCAAATCGAAGTCAACCAAACCAGCACCTATTGCGAATGGATCATTACTAATACTTGTCAGCCCAGTCAAGCCTCCTTCGGTGAGATGAGTCAACTGGGTTTCTCGACTAAATCGAACCACGCGGGCTTGGGTCTGACTAACGCGTTCCAAATCAGTCAGCAATATCCCAACGTTAGTATTTATTGCCAACAAAGCGAGACCACCTTTACTGTCAATCTCAAAATCGATCCTGCGGAGGTAGCCCAATGAGTCAGTGTCTGTTTATTTGCGAAGATGAGCGCGCTCAAGCGGTGAACTTGCAGCAAATCGCTCGAAACTTTTTCCTTTTCCACGGTCTCGGTCAGGCGGAAATCGAACTCACGACAACGCCAGCTGAATTGATGGCCTGCTGTCAAAGTCAACAACCTCACGCGGGGATCTATTTACTTGATTTCAATTTGCATGATCGCCTGGATGGGCTTGATTTGGCCGGTTGGATTCGTCAACAAGACGCTTTGGCCAAAATCATTTTTGTCACCAGCTATCAGGAGTTGGCGCCAGCAATTCTAGCCCGCCAAATCGAACCCTTGGCCTATATTGCCAAGGATCTCCCCTTCGAAGATTTTCAATCCAAAGTGATGGCCGCGATCGACCTTGCTGTGACGCGCATCGCTGCCGAACAACAGGCCCAACAGACTAATTTCAGTTTTTCGATTGGCAGTCAAATATTCAATTTGAATTTGACCGATGTTATTTTATTGGAAACCTCAATGATTCCTCACCATTTAGCGTTGATTTTCAATCATGGTCAAACCGATTTTTGTGGTAAAATCAACGATTTTGCCTTTGCCTATCCCCAACTACTCCAAGTCAATCGCAGCCTTTTGGTCAATCCCGACCATGTTAAACAAGTGGACCTAGCACGGCGACGTCTTTGGCTGACAGGTTCACTAGAACGTCAAATCGCCCACGGACGCGTCGCTGCGGTCAAACGCTGCTTTGACGTTCATGGGCCACAATCTCCAAAAAGGTGAGCCACTCCTGAGAGGCGCGCCATTATTCACGAGGATTCGCCAAGCGCTAGGACTTACCACCTTACATCTAAGGGTCAATAAGCGTATAATTGACCCATGAATAATTAAAAGTAAGGGAGTTTTGAGCTTGGCAAATAAGCATATGGTCATTATTTCACTGGACTCACTGGGTTATCGCGATTTACGCGAACACATGGATGAACTGCCGACATTGAAGCAGCTGATCCAAACCGGCGCTTGGGCCAAGTCAGTCACAGGGGTCTATCCCACTTTGACCTATCCGTCCCACACGACGATCATTACCGGCCAATACCCTAATGTCCACGGTATCGTCAATAATACCAAGATCCAGCCAGAACGACGCTCGCCTGACTGGTTTTGGTATCAAAAAGACGTTAAATCGACAACCTTGTATGATTTGGCCCGTCAACAAGGCTTGACCACGGCCGCATTTCTCTGGCCAGTAACGGCCGGCAGTAAGATCACCTATAATTTAGCGGAGATTTTCCCGAATCGAATTTGGACCAATCAAGTCTTGGTTTCGCTCAAAGCCAGTTCACCACTATTTATTTTGGAACTGAATCATAAATATGGCAAAATGCGTCAGGGCATCAAACAGCCGCAATTAGATGCTTTTCTGACAGCTTGCGCAGTGGATACTTTAAAAAATAAAAAACCAAATCTGACCTTGATCCACTTGGTCGCTATGGATAGTATGCGCCATCGCTATGGCGTTCGTTCACCAGAGGCCATGGCCGCATTGCATAAATTAGATGAGCAAGTGGCCCAGCTGATTCAAGCGACTAAAGATGGTGGTTATTATGAAGATACTAATTTTGTCGTTCTCGGCGACCACTACCAAATCAACGTTAATAAAATGATCCATCTAAACACGCTTTTCTCGCAGAAGGGCTGGCTCAAACCAGAAGCCGATCAGACCTTCAAAGAATGGTCGGTTATGGCCAAAACTTGTGACGGCAGTACTTATATCTACACGAAAAACTTCAACGATCTGGCTCAATTACAACAAGTGATTGGGCAAGTCGAAGGTGTCGAAAAGATCTATCGCCGTAAAGCCGCGCTCCAACGCGGTGCGGATCCAGCTTGCACTTTAATGGTCGAAGCTAAAGAGGGCTATTATTTCACCGATGAAAGTGAACGACCAATGATCGTTGAAACAGTTGATCCTGCGTCATTAGGAACACCAGACCGCTATCATGGCGTCCATGGCTATGATCCTGATAAACCTGATTATCAAACAACCATTTTGTTCAACGGTCCCGCAGTCGCTAAGGGCGTCACACTTGAACACGCGAATTTAGTTGACGAGGCCCCGACATTCGCCAAATTATTAGGCGTTGAATTCCCCGAACCACTGGCAGGGCACTGCTTAGACGATGTAATCAAATAAGAGTGCAGAGTCAGCCCGAGTAGCTAAACGCAAGCAGCTAGGGCGGTTATCATGCCCGCAGCTTGCGCTGCGAAATTCGGGGTGAGCTCGCTGTGGGCGCTGTTTTGAGCCAACCCGCAAAGTGCGCGGCTTGTCTCAAAATCAGGCCTTGTCCTAAGCGGCAAAGCCGCCAAGGACAATTTCACGGCGATCTCACCCCGAATTTCTCCGCTCCAGCCGCTCAACGTTATAACAGCCGTTTGAGCACTCACGCCGACTGACAAGCTATGGTAAATTGATGGGGAAGCCACGCAATTGACGACCAGGGCTAGTGATCATCAATTGGATATTGATGACCCCAGAAAAGCTAGGTCAGCGAACACGTTTCAAAACAGAGTGCGAGCCACCCCGGGTAGCTTCTGAGCATTAACCTAGCCAGGATTTTGGAGGCGCACTATGCCTCCGGAAGCCTGGCGTAGTTAAGCGGAAGAAGCTGGGCTGGCGAACACGTTTCAAAAGGAGAAGAACATGAGGTTAAATAAAAAACAATGGAGTTGGGTTTTCTATGACTGGGCCAACTCAGGGTATGGCATCATCGTCACCACGGCGGTGCTCCCCGTCTATTTCAAGGCAGTCGCCCAAGACAATGGGGTCAGCGCAGCCAATTCGACGGCCTACTGGGGTTACGCCAATAGTATTGGCACGTTATTAGTGTCCTTACTGGCGCCCGTTTTAGGCGCGTTAGCAGACTACCGGGGCTTCAAAAAGAAGATGCTCAACGGCTTTGCCTGGCTGGGTATCATCATGACCACCGCCCTAAGTTTCGTCCCAACTAATCAATGGAAATGGCTCCTGTTTGTCTACATTCTCTCGATCATCGGCTATTCTGGTGGAAATCTGTTTTACGACAGCTTCTTGACCGATGTCGCACCAGATGACGAGATGGACAAACTTTCTTCTTATGGCTATGGTTTTGGCTATTTGGGCGGTGTGCTCGCTTTTATTTTGTTCTTGGTCTTACAACTGACCAAAGGGTTCGGGCAATTATCCAGTTACGGGGTCGCCCGTTGGAGTTTCGTGCTCGCCGCAATCTGGTGGGTTATCTTCTATATCCCGATTCTGCGAGATGTACAACAAGTCTACGCCATTGAGCCCGACAAAAATCCGATTGTGGATAGCTTCAAACGGGTCTTGGAGACTTTGAAACATATCCGCCAATATAAAGCAGCCGCTTGGTTCCTCGTCGCTTATTTCTTCTATATCGATGGCGTTGACACGATTTTCACCATGGCCACTTCGATTGGGATGGATATTGGCGTTGATACCACCATGCTGATGATGGTCCTGCTCGTCGTGCAATTGATTGCCTTTCCGTTCTCACTATTATTTGGTTGGTTGGCTAATAAAACTTCAACACGGGTCGGGATCCTGACGGGTATCGTCATCTACTTCTTCATTTGCATCTACGCCTTCTTCTTGAACTCTGTTGGCGATTTCTGGTTCTTAGCTGTTTTGATTGGTACCAGCCAAGGCGGCATCCAGGCACTAAGTCGGTCTTATTTCGGTAAACTGATTCCCAAAGAGTCCGGCAGTGAATTCTTCGGCTTTTATAATATCCTAGGTAAGTTCTCCGCCGTCCTGGGACCCGTTATCGTAGGGGTTGTGACCCAATGGACCGGCAAATCAACGATCGGCGCCGCTTCTTTAAGCATTCTCTTCCTAATCGGGCTGGTGATTTTCCTTTATCTGCCGAAACTGACGCGGGAGAAGGCCAATTGATTTTCTGTTTACTTTGATTTCCAATGATCTAGCACGCAAAAAAGACACCTTCGCACTTAAACGCAAGGTGTCTTTTTGTATCCGTCAGGCGCGCCAATGCGGTGATCAATCCGCGTCTGCATAGTAATGGGTGCGGACGATCAACGTATAAATAACAATGATCCCGCCAAGAATCAGCGCCAAGGAGAAAACAAAGTGAGTGCTCAGGAATTCTTGACCAAACCCAATCACCCAAATCGCCTGCGCCAAAATGAAATTAAGCGTATCGGTGATCCGTTGTTTGTGGACTCGACTCGTGATCAGCGTCAAATAAGCAATCGTGGCCAGGAATAGCACGATGAAGAAAATATAGCCAAAAATCTTGTTGAGTTCTAAAAATATCAATAGTCCTAACAGAAACTCAATGATTACTAAAACGAATGTTTGCCAACCATTCGGTACTTTTTTCAGCCATTTCATCGCTTATCCTCCAGATTTAGTGATTCAATAATTCCAATTTTAGCGAACTGGGCTGGGAAATGCAATGGTTCTGGAAATTGGCCGCGTCCGGTGTCGGGGATTGCAGCTGTGGTGAGGCTCCAGGTCAGGCCGGGGATGGTGGAACGCGATGCTAGCAAAAAGGATGATGCCCGCAGCTTGCGCTGCGAAATTCGGGGTGAGCTCGCTGTGGGCGTCACTTTGAGCTTCGCAAAAACCGCGAATCTCAAAGCTGAGCCTTATTCTAAGCGGCAAAGCCGCTAAGAATAACGACAGGTTGATCTCTTACCCCGAATTTCTCCGCTCCAGCCGCTCAACGTTTTAACAGCCGTTTAAGCACTCACGCCAATTAGCCAGCTATCGCCAATTGATGTGGGACCACGCAATTGACGACCGTGGTTAGTGGTTACAAACTTTTCATTGGTGACACCAGCGTAGTCTGTCAGATGAACTGAGGCAAGTTCTTGATGAATCAGCTGAATCGGGCAGTTTCACCAAGGGTTGTCTAAGGAACAGATAAAGATGCTCAACCAAGTAAACTATACCGACTGGCTAAGCCGAATCCGCCGGCGTTGCCGTACCATCAAAAATAGGAAATTGTTTGACCACCACACTAGCAAAAGCACTTCGTAACCTACTCCGCCTTGATTGCAGATAGGCGTAATTCTGCCTAGCAACCGCCTCAGGGCGTGTGGCTCAGCAGTGAAATTTGTCTTTGTGGCTTTGCCACTTAGACAAAGACCTGATTTTGAGACAAGCCGCGCCCTTTGCGGATTGGCTCAAAACAGCGTCCACTGCGTTCCAGCCACCCAAAACGCCCTGAGGCGGTTGCGTTCACACCCAAATCCAGCATACCTGCAAGCAAGCGAAGTAGTAAATACAAAAACGGTATTTTTTAAAAAAAGTCAGATGAAGCCTTGCTTTTTCGTGGTGTACTGTGCATAATAGTACACGTAGACAAGGAGATGATGAGCATGGTCGCGCCAAATTATTCTGGCTTGGCAATTTATGAGCGTTTAGCGCTCAAGATCAAAACACAGGTCTTACAAGGTGTGCTTCAACCAAGTGACAAACTTCCTTCTGTCCGTGAAATGGCTTTACAGGAACAGCTTAATCCTAATACTGTCGCCAAGACTTACAAACTATTAGAAGAACAACAGGTAATCTACGTCGAACCGGGCAAGGGCTCTTTTGTGAGTCAGATGCAGACTACCGCTGATGAACGTACCAGCACTAAATTTAAAGCACAATTTCGTCATTTGATCATTGCCGCTCGCGCTCAAGGTATCCAACAGGTGCAGTTGGAGCAATGGTTAGCTGAACAATTTGAGGAGGAGAATCATGAAGCTTGATGTAACTAATCTGGCTAAGTCTTTTAGACAACAACCAATTCTGAAACAGATCGATTTCTCTTGGACGAATCAGGAGATCATCGGACTAGTTGGCCGTAATGGCGCTGGGAAAACTACCCTACTTAACTGTTTAACCAATGACTACCAACCGGACCAAGGGGGAATTTTCCTGGACGAGGTCGGGTTGATGGAGAAACCCGAATTACGCCAGCATCTAGTCGCGGTCGATCCACAACACCCGTTCTTTCAATCCGAGCGCTTGACGGCGATCAGTGACTATTACCAACTGGCTTATCCCAACTTTGATGGGCAACAATTACAGAAATATTGGCTCGGTAATCAAATCGAGCGAAATAAACAGTATCGCGAGTTCTCCAAGGGACAACAAGCCTATATCTGCATCACCTTGGCGATTTGTTGTCGCGCTGAATTCGTGATTTTGGATGAACCATTTGATGGTCTGGATCTGATCGTGCGTGATAAGATCGTGCGTCTAATCATCGCCAACAGTACGAAATACCACTGCGGTTTCTTGATTGCTTCCCATAATCTGAACGAGTTGGACGGGCTTTGTGACCGTGCGCTTTTCCTGAATAACGGGAGGATCACGCAGGATTACGCTTTGGAAGCGACGCGAACGCAGAGCAGAAAATTCCAATTGGTCTTTCGCCAGCAACAAATTCCCGCCTTGGTTTATGAGCGGGGTAAGATCTTAACGGTGCGCGGCCGTGTGTTGGAGGTAGTCTTCACAAATTACGATGACGGTCTAGCCGCTGATCTCGCCGCACTAGAACCGGTTTTATGCGAGGAACTGCCCTTGGAACTGACCGATCTTTTTAAGGCAGAATATCAGTCAACTTCAACAAGAAAGAAGGTCCTAGCATGACCAATCTGCAGAAAATGATTTGGAGACGACATCGTTGGCTAATTTTTCTATTTTTCGGAGCCTTGGCGCTTCTTTTGGTCAAATTGGGGATTGATCTGCGTGATGTCGACATTAAAGTTAATTATTTGCGAACACTGCGACACTCCGACGCAATGCTTGTTCTTGATCCTTTCGGTTCGATTCTGCTTACCTCACCGACTGCGATCAGTTATCTCAGTTTCTTTTTCGTTCTGATCACGTCATTCATTGATCGTCAGACTGGTTTTACTGACTTTCTCATGACCACGGGACATCGCCGTCAAGAAATCGGCTGGGCTTTGTTACGTCAAAATTTGGTGATCACTTTAAGTGCCGCAACTGTCGCTGTCCTCTTTCTGACTGGTAATTTTCTCTTCACGATCGGTCTGAACGAACCGCAACTATTATTGGGAATCGCCTGGTCTTGGCTCCGGGTCATCTTAGCAACGACCGTCTTGGATCTAACAGCAACGTTGTTTGGTAGCCTTTTCTCCGGAATTGGTGGTCTGATCGTGCTGGCCGACCTAATCTATATCTTCACTACCATCATTGCTAACACGGCCAAAAGGTTTCCAATCCTCAGTCTCATCGTAACTGGCTATGGTAGCTACAGTAATTCGAGTCAACATGAAATTTCCCAACCACTGTCGCTCATCGGCCAGCATCTCTTGCTTTACTTGATCGTGATCAGCGTTTACTCCTGGCTCCTTAATTACTGCTACAAACATTGGTCAGCCGAACAACGCCAACGCTCGCTAAGTCTGGACCAGTTTCGCTTACCTTTGCTGCTCATCGCCGTCGTCCCATTCTTCACCCTCTGGATCATCCTTGATTTTAATAGTCTGACCGTTGGGGAACTGACCTCGGCCGTGTTAGTCGCCAGTCCGATCATCATTTGGTATTTCTGGCCTTTAGTCACCCGCCTGTTCACCTCGCAAACCTTCCAGCAGAAAAAGCAGTCAGTGAATCAATAACACCACAACCACGCAAATCAAAAAAATACCGCGATCATTGCCCGCCTGACCCAGCCGCTAAGGCCGATCTGGCTCAATCATGATCGTGGTATTTTTATTTTGGTTGCAGGGACTCTTCAAACGTAGCCCGCCGCAATTAAAAGTCGTTCCAGTTATCGTCATCCTGCTGCGGGCCTGAATACCAATTTGGTTTCTCCGCGGCAGTGACCGTGACGTCAGGGTGCTCAACTGGCGCTTGTGCCTGTGTTGGTTCGTGGTCAGCCTGGTTGGTGTTCTGTGCGGAATTGTCCTGATTGTTTTGAGGTCTCGCTTCGGCTTGGGTATTGCCTTGTTCGACATCGCCCTGTTCAGCCTTGCTTTGAGGCTGGTCTTGATCAGCCTCTGCTTGGTCCTTCTGTTGTTCCAATTCGGCTAACGCTTGCTGCGCCCGCTGAATTTCCTGCTCAACGTCGGCTTTATCAATTTCGCCTTGCGCGCGTTTTTTGCTGTTAAATAAGGACCGCACATCAATCATTCGTTGGGTGAAGCGCAAGATTTTTATGGCTAGACGTGCTTCGCCAGGACTGTCAAAATCTTGCGTGTCTCCAAGCTGGCGAGCTTGCGCAGCTGTTTCCTCAGCTTCGGCGTCTTTAATGTCCGCCGCCGCTTCTGCTTTGACCTCTTTCAGCTCATCTTGAGCTTCTTGCAAGTCTTCCTGGGCATCGGCGATTTCTTCTTGACCATCTGCGCGGGCTTCATCAACATCAGCATGCGCTTCTTCCAAGTCATCTTGCGCATCACCAACTTCATCTTGTGCGTCAAACACAGCATCCTGGGCATCACTTAGGACATCTTGCGCCGCATCCGTTCCAACTTTTTCAGCGTATTCGCGGGCCGCGGTGGCGTGTTCTTGGGCCAAGTGAAGATTTTCTTGAGCTTGCGCCAGATTAACTTCGGCTTGGCGCACGTCGGCCTCAGCCTCCTGTAAGTCCGCCGCAGCCTTGCTTTGAGCTTTCTCAACGCAGGCGCTAGCTTGCTCAATCTCCCTTTCCGCGGCTTTAATGGCGGCGGCTTCACGTTTTACTTCCGCGGTCTCAGCCGCGGTTTCAGCCCGCAGTTGCGCTAATTCTGCCGCAGCCTCATCGAGGTCACCCTCAGCTTCACGTTTTTCTCGAGCAAATTCTCTGCCAAATTTGTGGGCAGTTTCCTGATCATCCCAAACCTCCTCGTCAACTGCGCTCAAATTCTTTTTTTTGCCTGAACTTCCATAGAACAAAATCGCCATGTTAACTCCACCCTTCTTAAAAGCAGCTCAATTTCAATCTCATATTATGAAGTAATTGTAATCTATTTCTCATTAATTGCCAATCCGCCTAAAGTCCCAATCCTGATTTATTGGTTGGAATTGCCTTGAGCGCCTGTAGGTCAATCCGAAGCAGTCATAATAAAAACCGCCAGCTTCAAGTCGGAGCGGCGGTTTCGCGATTCAAATCAGCGTGCTGGGCAAAAACCAATCACCAGCTAATTCTCTATTGGGTGACATCAAACAGATAATTCTCATCATAGGTGGCCAAACGATACGCCCGATACACATAAGCCTTGGCTGAAGGGTTTGACACAGTCAAATTATACACCTGCTTCTGACCATCGACCTCGATGATATTGCTTTCCGTGGCGTCATTCTTCCAGCCGAAGTCAATCAAGTAGTTGCCATTGCTCAATTTCTGTGTGTAACCGATCGCCGGGGTAAAGTTGGCCTTGCCTAAGGATTTGCCGTAAGACCAAGTTTCCGTGATGGTCATCTTATCCGTATCAATATGGTATTGAACCCCTTCGGAATATTTACCGCTGGTGTCTTTGTCGCCGTTGGTCACGTTGATATTGTTGTTATAGAGCAAAATATCTTCACTACTTGGATCACCCTGCTCATCTTCAAGTAGATTGATGCCGTGTTGACCGCCAAGCACGGTGGTCCCCTTGGTTGGAGTTAGCAAGAATTGTTGATATTTAGTCGGCCAGGTCGATTTCTGCTTGCCTGAGTAGATCCATTTCAGCTTAGTCGTTTTCAGGTCCATTTTCAAAATCATATCTTGGTTCCGACCGGAGATCAAAATACTCTGATCATTTTTGTCATACCAAACCGCGTTTTGATGGAACCAGTCCACCGTACCCGCGTCGGATTCTTGATATTCTTGGTACATCGTTTCCGGCAAGATTCGCTTTAGATCAATGATTTGCTTAACTTTACCCGTTGTGTGTGAAATCACTGCCATGGTATCTTCAACATACTTTGAGCCATCACTGACGGTGGCCAGCAAATCATGGTTCGGCAATTCAATAATGTCGTGGTGGATCACCGTTTTGTCATCGCCAGCCTGCTCGCTATTCCCGGTCTTGGTATCAAACGTATATTCCTGATAGATCCGACCTAAATAATCTGTTTCCAGCAAATCATTGTACGTATCCCCATCTTGATCTTCCTTAGTCAACATCAAGAGATGTCCGTTGCTGATTGGCTGCAACATATGTTGGACATAATACGTGGAATACCACCGCACCGCACCATCCGCGTCAACGGCGAAGGATTCTTTCGTCGTCCGAACCAAGAAAGTTAATTGATTATCACCAATTGACATTTTCTTCTTATCATTCTTCGTGACGGTGATCTTGGTCGACTTGATATATTTCGGCAGGGTCGTGTTAGTGGTGATGGTCAACTTCTGCGTGGTCGTCGTTCCGCTGGCCGTTTCGACGGTGACCTTAACTGTATTATTTCCCGCATAAAGCCCGACCACCGGGACTTGATGCTGGGTCTGATAACCGCCATTGACCGTATTGGTAATCGAAGTTCCGGTTGATTTTCCCACGACTGTGTAAGTCACCTTGGCCTTTTCAGCCGTTGTGAAAATCACCAACGCGGTGAGCGGTGAGGTTTCATAAGGATTGACCTTGATGTAAGGTTGCGCCAATGTGTAATCAGCGTTGGCCAAGGCTGCCTGATAGGTTTTATTCGCCTCAGTTTGATCGTCCGCTCGGGTCGTAACAAATTTTGACCCCAGGTTTTCAATGATTTGTTCCTTGGTCAAAGGCGTTTCGACATCCTCATCGGCGATTGCTTGTGTTTGGCAGCCACTTAAAACCACTAAAACACTGGCCATGACTATCACACCTGCTATTCTCATTAATGTTCGATGTCTTTTCACTTTTTCATCCAGCTCCTTCAAAAAAACTTATTTATTCATAATAAGGTAAAGTTTTGAAAGCTTAATGAAAAAGATGATTGAGATATGAACATTTTGTAAGATTTATGTGACGATTTTGTAAGATTAGTCTGGTGCGACGCTGACGGATGAAACAAGCGAACACGGAAAAACTAGCCCGCACCATCGCGCTGGCTAGTCTCTAGATGTGGATCAGATCAGGCGAGGCCGATCGTCGCGATGGCCAGAGCAATCACTTGGGCGAAACGCTGATCGATCTCCGCTGGCGTCAAACTAGCGAAAAAACCGCCTGTTTCTTGCACGACAAAACCAAACAAGGCCGAGCGATACAGTGTCGTTCCGGCGCAAACATCGTCATTTTCCAATTGTAATGGTTTGAAAACACTGTGATAGAGCTTGGTCAAAGCCGCGTGGGTCTGAGGACTTTGGCGGGTATTCAAATCCAACAGTACCGGCGCCAATTCAGCGTGATCCCGCGTCGCGCATCGAAATTCGTGGGCGAAGGTCATGAGCGCCTCGGTCCCAGATACACCCACCAATTCTTGAACGACGGTTTGCGTCACTTCGTTAACAAATTCAGCGCCCACTAGATCCAACAAATCCGCCAAACTGGTGACGTAATTATAAACGGATTGCGGCCGAATATCCAACGCGTCCGCCACATCCCGTAAAGTCAGCTCGGTCAACCCTTTTTCTTCAATCAAGTGTTCTGTGACCGCCAGAACTTTCGCCCGTGTCAAATCTCTTTTTCTTACCATGTTATCGCCCATTTCTAAATGCTCACTTCTTATTATACGTGTTCCTCACACCCACTTCAAAACAAAAAAGTGATTTCATCGCCGGCGAAACGCTGGTAATGAAATCACTTATCCTAATTAAGGCTAGCATGAAAAAACAAGATGCGCTGTCAAAACACTGGCTAGGCTAACGCTCGGGAACTGGCCAGGTCGGTTCGCGCTTTGATTTGAAACGCGCTTACCGACCTAGCTTCTTCCGCTTAGCTACGCAAGGATTCTGGAGGCATGGACCCGCCTCCAAAATCTTTGCTAGGCTAATGCTCAGGCGCTAACCGGGGTAGTTCGCGCTCTTATTCAAAGACCATTTGGTTGTGGTAGAGTTCGGCGTAGAAGCCGTTTTCTTTCAAGAGGGCTTGGTGGTTGCCTTCTTCGATCACTTGGCCATCGCGGAGCACGACGATTTTGTCGGCGTTGAGGATGGTCTTCAACCGGTGGGCGATCACGAAGCTGGTCCGGCCGGCGATCACATTGTCCATGGCGGCTTGGATCTGCGCTTCGGTCACCGTATCCACATTGGAGGTGGCCTCGTCCAGAATCAACAACTTCGGATTGGTCATGATCGTTCGCGCGATCGACATCAATTGCTTTTGACCCGCGGAGAAAATCGTATTCTCATCGCTGATCATGGTGTCATAGCCATCATCCAAAGTCATGATGAAATCATGGATCCGCGCCTGTTGCGCCGCGGCGATCATCTCATCATCACTGGCTTCCGGCTTCCCGAATTTAATGTTCTCGCCAATCGTCCCGGAGAAAAGTTGCGGATCTTGCAGAACGATCCCGACATTTTCCCGTAAGGAGAACAGATCCATTTCCTTGATTTCCGTACCATCAAAGGTGATCTCCCCTGAATCAAGATCATAGAACCGGTTCAGCAGGTTCATTACCGTGGTCTTGCCTGAGCCAGTCGGACCGACTAACGCGACCATCTGGCCCGGATCCACATTGATATCGACCCCATGGAGGATCTCTTTGCCAGGTTGATAACTGAAATGGACATCTTTTAACTGGATCCCCTGGTCGATCGTCGTTAATTCCTGACCGTGGGCGGGGTTGACTTCATCAGGTTGTTCCCGCACTTCATTGATCCGGCGCGCGCCCGTGATCGCCAATTGGATCATGGTGTACAGTGAGGTCAGGGAAATGATCGGTTGATAATATTGTTGTGCGTACTGAACGAAGATCACCACAAGGCCCAATCCAGCCGCGACTGACATTTGCTGATTCATCACTAAACTTGAACCGACAAAAATCACCAACGCCGTATTGAACAGCGACATTCCTTGCATCAGCGGGAACAAGATTCCTGACCAGATCTGACCGCGCAAGGTCGATTTCTTGACCTTGGCGTTGTGTTTCATAAATCCAGCGATCGAGTCCTTTTGCAGGCCATTGGTGATGATCACTTTTTGCCCAGTGATCTGTTCGTTGATATAGCCATTCAACTTACCAATATCGTCTTGTTGCGCGTTGACATATTTCTGAGCCTTGACGATAATGATCGCCGCCAAAATCACGGCCACCGGCGTTGACGCCACGGTGACCCAGGCCAAAGTCACATTTTGTCGGAACATCATAATGATCATCCCGATAAACAAAGTGACACTGGAGAAGATTTCAAAGAGCGCCTGGTTCATCGCGTTGAAAATATTATCTAGGTCTGACGTATAACGGGCCAAAATATCCCCGTCCGAGTGAGTGTCAAAGTAGCTGACCCGCATCCGTTGCATTTTACGAAACAGACCGATCCGCATCGTACCCGTAGAACGCCCGGCGATCTGCGAAATGATCAAAGAACTGATCAACATCGCCACCGCGTTGAAAATGTAAAACCACATCAATTTGATCAAGGCGCTGTTGAACGCCGCCTTTGAAGCCTGCGCGCGGGTCGCCGGATTGGACCAAACTTGGAGATATTTGGCCAGATCACTGATCGCGTCACCCATGAACACAGGCGCTTTGACCTGTAAATAGGTTGCGACGATCGTTAAACCTAAAACGACCAACAACCCGAGCCAATATTTGCGGAGATAATGGGCAAAGAACTTACCCGCACCTTTTAAATCACTCATCTTACGCCTCCTCTAACGCCTTTTGCGTCCGATAGATTTCCTGATAAGTTGGGTTGTTGCGCACTAATTCGTGATGGGTCCCCATGCCGACCAATTGACCATGATCCAACACAAGGATCCGGTCGGCCTTGATGATCGAAGCGATTTTTTCAGCAATGATCACGGTGGTGGTGTGGCTTAATTCCTTCGCCAACGCCTCTTGGACCAGCTTCTCTGAACGAGCGTCCAGAGCGCTGGTCGAATCATCCATGATCAAAATATCAGGTTGACTGATCACGCCGCGGGTGATCGATAACCGCTGCTTCTGTCCACCAGAAAAGTTCGCCGAACGTTCTTCAACTGGTGCATCATAACGTTTATCCAATCGTTCGATAAATTCGGAAGATTGAGCGATATTCGCTGCCCAGCTCATATCTGTCGTCGTCGCTTCCGGCTTCCCTTGGCGCAAATTTTGAGCAATCGTTCCGGAGAATAAAGTTGACCGCTGTAACACAAAGGAAACTGCTTGCCGCAATGAATGTTCATTGACTGTGCGCACGTCCTTACCGCCGACCTCGATCGAACCCTTTTCCGGATCGAATAACCGTGGGATCAATTGCACCAGCGTCGATTTACCCGAACCAGTCGCGCCGACGATCCCAATC
The DNA here is from genome assembly GCF_054785215.1 of Lapidilactobacillus salsurivasis. Taxonomy (NCBI): domain Bacteria; kingdom Bacillati; phylum Bacillota; class Bacilli; order Lactobacillales; family Lactobacillaceae; genus Lapidilactobacillus; species Lapidilactobacillus salsurivasis. Next base: position 390,068 of record NZ_BAAABI010000001.1, read on the forward strand.
ATTTCACCCGGTTTCACGGAAAAACTAATATCTTGCAAAGTCGGTTTCTCATCACCCGGATAAGTGAAAGTCACATCATTGAACTCGATCGCGCCTGACAAGTTTTCATCAGGCACTTCTGGGAATGTGAGGCTTGGCTGGGTATCATAGATCTCTTGCAACCGGTTCAAGGAAACAAGCGCCTGAGAGACCCCAGTCATCATGAACCCCGCATTAACGATCGCGAAAAGAATCTGCATCAAATAACTGACAAACGCGGTCACGGCCGTTAACGCGCCAGGATCAGAGGTGACCATTTGCCCAACCAGCATGATCGAACCGGCCACCGCCAGATTCCCCACTAAGAAGAAAGCGGGCATCAGAATAGAAAACAGATTACCGATATGGATCGTGGTGTCAGTCATCTCATCTGAAGATTCTGAGAATTTAGCAATTTGACTCTTCTCCTGAACGAAGGACTTGACCACGCGGATCCCCATTAGGTTTTCCCGCGCCAACATATTGTTCCGATCAAGGATCGTCTGCATTTTCATGAAATACTTGCCCATGCGCGCAAAGGCGAAGACACTGACCAAGCCGATCAGGACCATCATTAAAACAATGACCCACCACAGCTTGGGCAACGTGATGATCGCCAGGATCAGCGAACCAATGAAGAGAATCGGAATCCGTGTGATCTGTTGTAACACGGACATCACCACGTACTGCACGTGGTTAACATCATTGGTCAAGCGCACGACCAAATTCGCCGCCGAGAATTTCTCGATATCTTCAAACGAGAATTTCTGAATCTGGCGATAGCCATCTTCACGCATATCCGCGGCAACGCCTTGAGCCGCCCGCGCCGAGAAGATCGTGTTAAAAACACTGGCAATGATGCCCAAGATCGTCAAACCAATCAATTGGATCCCCAACTGATTGATCGTCTGATTATCTTTCTTCAAGATCGCCGCCAGCATATCTTGCAAAAGATGCGGTTGCCACAAAGTGACGAACGCGATCACCGCCACCGCCAGTGTTGCCCATAACGCATCACTGCGATAACGTTTCAAATATCGCATAAATGTTTTCATTCATTTACCCCCAATCGTTTTTGACAATAGAATATGATTTTACCCTAAAGAAAAAATAATCGCAATAGGTCTGTAGACTTACTTTCGTAAGTTTTTTGTGATCGTGATTATGCAAGAGTTATTGGTATTTCGCTTCTAGCGCAAGCTCACTCACTGAAATCCGCTGAATCTCCAAAATAGCCGGCTAAACGACAGCTTTATATAGTAGAAACTAGATCCGGTAGCCCGTTTGACTGACCAAATGACTTGCCGTGAAATTGTTTTCCCCGCAGATCACAGGTGGCGGCGCTCCGCGGTTCGATTATTTCGGTTCGTTGCGCCATGGTGCTATCATTGACCTGTAAGTTTCATTGATTATTGGGAATATTGGGGATTCCGCCCTGTTTTTTTTGCTGAAAGGAAGATTCTGATGACAGATTATCAAACAATTATTATTGGTGCCGGCCCTGCCGGTAACGCCTTGGCTTATCGCTTGGCCAGCACCCAGAAAGTCTTGGTCGTTGAAAACGATCTCTTTGGCGGCACCTGTCCCAATCAAGGTTGTGACGCGAAAAAGATGTTGTATAGCGGGATCGAAGTGCATCAGCAAGCGCAGCGGCTCCAAGGTCACGGCCTAGCCTCCGCGCCAAAGATCAACTGGCCTGACTTAATGGCGTTCAAGCGCAGTTACACCGAACAAGTCCCAACAGCCACGGAAGCCGAGTTGAGAAACGTTGGCGTGACTACGGTTCATGGCACCGCTAAATTTATCGCCGCCGATATTCTGGAAGTCGACCATCATCAATACCACGGCAACCATATCGTGATTGCCACCGGTCAGCGGCCGCATCAACTCCAGATCCCCGGCGCCGAATTGCTTAAAACAAGTCGGGACTTTCTCGACCTCGACCAATTGCCGCAGCGGATTATTTTTATTGGTGGCGGTTATATCAGTTTCGAATTGGCCAATATCGCCGCCACAGTAGGCGCACAGGTCACGCTGATCCACCACAATCAGCGGCCGCTGAAACAGTTCCCACAAATGCTGGTCGCTAGCCTGATCCAACAAATGACCGCTGCAGGTATCCAGGTCCAGTTAGGCGCCGAACCCCAAGCCGTCCAAAAAACCGCCACCGGCTTGCAACTGCAAACCAGTGCCGGTGACTTCGATGCTGACCTGATCATCAACGCTACTGGTCGCCAACCCAATATCGATGCCTTGGGACTGGACCAAGTCGGCATCAACGCCGATGTTCATGGTGTCGCCGTCAATGACCATTTGCAAACCAATCTTCCTGAAGTTTATGCGATCGGTGATGTGGTCAAACGAACTTTGCCGAAATTGACACCTGTCGCCAGTTTCGAAGGTGACTATTTGGCTGACCAACTCTTAGGCTTGCGGGACGACGCCATTGATTATCCGCTGATCCCGACCATTGTTTTCGGCACGGAAAAGCTGGCCCAGATCGGCGTTTCAGTTAACGAGGCGCAAAAAGACACCCGCCATTTCCAAGTGACGGAGATGGATGTGGGCAGCTGGTACACTTATAATCGAATCCAAGATAAAAACGCCAAGGTATTGTTGGTCAAAGATATGGTGGGGCAAGTGGTCGGCGTCAGTGTGCTGTCCGCATTGGCCGACGAACTGATCAATCATTTCGCGGATCGGCTGGCTCAAGGTCACGCGCCACTGTATTTGTATCCAACCACTGCTAGTGATCTAGCCTACTTGAATTAACCCGATATTGTTTGTTCTTAGACAGATTGGGCACAGCTTGCACCGCGAAAGCAGGTTGGCCGCAGCTTGCGCTGCGAAATTCGGGGTGAGCTCGCTGTGGGCGCTGTTTTGAGCCAATCCGCAAAGTGCGCGGCTTGTCTCAAAATCAGGCCTTGTCCTAAGCGGCACAGCCGCCAAGGACAATTTCACGGCGATCTCACCCCGAATTCCTCCGCTCCAGCCGCTCAACGTTTTAATAGTCGCTTGAGCACTCACGCCAACTGGCAGGCTATGGTCAATTGATGAGGAACCACGCAGTTGACAACCGTGGTTAGCGGTCACCAGCTTTAAATTGGTGACACCAGCACTGTCTGTCTGATGAACTAAGGCAAGCTCTTGTTGAATCAACTGAATCGGTTGATTTCCACCGTGGATTGTTAAGAAAACGAATAGAGATGTTCAGCCTACGCAAAGTGTCCCGACCTTCTAATCCGAATCCGTTGGTGTTGCTGTACCACCTCAAAAGTGGGTAATTGTTTGACCTCTAGCTTGCAAAACCACTTTAGCAGCAACGAAATAATCCCCTTACCCAAAATCGGGTAGGGGGATTATTTCGCAAAAAAGCTACTTGGCTTGCCAAGCCTTGACTTGTTTGGGATGTGCCTTGACCCATTCTCGCGCGGCTTTTTCTGGGCTCATGCCCCGATTGATTGCTAGCATCACGCTTTGCATATCTTTAACGGACCAGTGGAAGTTATCTAGGACCCGATAAACTTCAGGTTGATCTTGTTTTAAGTCCTTACGCACGATCGTGTTGATGGTTTCGCCTTGACCCATTACCTTTTGCGGGTCGGCCAGATACTTCAGGTCGTACTTTGCGAATAACCAATGCGGGGACCAGCCGGTGATCACGATGGGTTGTTTGGCTTTGATCGCCTTTTGCAGCGCGACGGTCATCGCGCCGGTGGAAGAGGTAGCCACAGACCAATTGGCCAGATTGGGATATTTTTTCAAGGCGCGATCGGTGGCGGTGACGACACCTGCGCCAGGTTCGATGCCTGTGATCGTCTGACCTGCCTGATCAGTCAGCTCACTGATGCTATTGACTTTCATGTAGCTGGGAACGACTAGCCCGATTTTCGCGCCGGTCAAATTGGCGCCTAGATTGTCCACTTGCGTTCGATATTTCTGATATTGAGCGCCGTGAGTGTTGGGTAGCCAGGCGGACACCATCCCGTCAGACTCGCCTTTCGCCACAGATTGCCACATGATTGCGTTGTCTAATGGTGTCAGCTCGACTTGATAGCCCATTTGCCGCAAGACTTCTCCAATCACATTGGTGGAAGCGACCTCTGTATCCCATTGGACATAACTTAACTTCACGGTGCCGCGACTGCTGCTGGCGGCGGATCGCTGAGTCGTGATTGCGGAACCCACTGCGATCACTAACATGGCAGTGACTAAACTCAAGTTGAAACGACGACGTTTTTTCTTCGTTTGTCGGTCTTCACTGCGCTTGCGTGGCCGATTAAGACTTTGAGTGAAGCGGTCCACGATGATCGCCAGGATCACCAAAGCAACGCCATAAACGAAGCCGTTGCCGACCTGCGCACGCTGCAATGCTGATAAAACGCCGCGACCTAAGCCCGGCGCGCCGATCATTGACGCGATCACGACCATTGATAAGGCCAACATGGTGGTTTGGTTGATTCCGGCCATGATCGTACTTTTAGCCAATGGCAGTTCCACTTTGAAAAGCTTCTGCCAGCCAGTACTGCCGAATGAATCGGCCGCTTCGACTAATTCACCGTCAACTTGGCGAATACCCAGATTGGTCATGCGTACCGTTGGCGGTAAGGCGAAAATCACTGAAGCGACCACACCGGGTACGACGCCGATACCGAAGAAGGCCACCGCCGGGATCAAATAAACGAACCCTGGCATGGTTTGCATGAAATCTAATAAGGGTTTCTGAATCGTTTGCATGGTCTCACTTTTGGCCATCCAGATACCCAACGGTACCCCGATCAGGATTGAGACCAAGCTGGCAAACAGGACTAGTGTGACCGTATTCATCAGATTCGACCACAAGCCTTGATTCCAAATAAACAGTGTTCCCACTAAGGTAAATGTCGGCAAACTCCAGCGACGCCCACTAACAAAAAAAGCCGCGATGGTCAATAATCCAATAAAAACTGGGATCGGTATCGCCAGCAAGCCTTGCGTCAAGGCATTCATCATCCCTTGACCACCCGTTTGGATCTGATCAAAGAAACCACTGCCGGCTTTGGTCAACCAATCGGTGAAACTTTCGACCCAATTGGCGACTGGTAATTTTGAGATTGCTGTAATTGTGAGTTGATCCATTGACTAGACTCCCTTCTCTGGCGTTGCCGTCGTATTGTTGCGCGCAACTGTTTTTACGGTTGCTGATCCGCTGGTGAGCGCTACTGGATCCGCAGTTGCCTCGGCTGTGGACTCAGTATCTGCCAAGGCTTCCAGCACACTACCCCGGATCACGACTCCGAGCAATTTATTTTGTTCATCAACCACGGCCACTGGTGTATCCGCGGCATAGATCACATTGAAAATCTCGTTAGCGATAGTATCCGGACTGATCTTAGGGATATCCTGACGCAAATAATCAATTAATGGCTGTCCACTTTTTAAAGCGGACAATGCCCCATCTGCGGTGATCACACCTTGCAAACGACGTTGTTTATCAATGGCGATCAACATTGAAGTTTCTTCATGACGCATGCGCCGCAATGCCATTTTTGGCCCGTCGATCGCTAAATTGATCGTCACTGCCGGAATCATGATATTCCGTGCCGTCAAAACCTTGGTGTAGTCCACATCCTGCGTAAAAGTTCGCACATAATCGTTGGCTGGATGCGTCAGGATCTCCTCACCCGTGCCGATCTGTTGGATCTGGCCATCACGCATGACCGCGATCCGATCACCGATCCGTAAGGCTTCGTTTAAATCGTGAGTGATAAAAATAATCGTTTTCTGTAAATTGGCTTGTAGATCGATCAATTCATCTTGCATTTCTCGGCGAATCAAGGGATCCAATGCGGAAAAGGCCTCATCCATCAAAAGAATATCAGGATCATTGGCCAAAGCCCGCGCCAACCCGACCCGCTGTTGCATCCCACCCGATAATTGTTCCGGATATTGATCCTTGAACGGTGTCAATGACATTTCGGCCAAAGCTTTGTTTGCGGCTTGCGCACGCTCGGCTGGTATGACCCCACGGATCTCTAAACCAAACTCAACATTTTGTTGAACCGTTCGGTTGGGTAATAATCCAAAATTCTGAAAGACCATATCCATTTTATGACGTCGGACTGCGCGTAATTGTTTCTTGTCCATCGCGTTGATATCGACGCCTTCTAAGTAGATATGACCACTGGTAGGCTCGATCAAGCGATTCAGTAAACGGATCAAAGTTGATTTGCCTGAGCCTGAAAGTCCCATGATCACAAAGATCTCCCCAGCTTCTACAGAAAAATCAGCCTGATAAACCCCAACGGTCGAACCAGTTTTCTTTAAAATTTCTGTTTTGGAACGGCCAGCTGCCATCATTTTCATGGCAGCTTTCGTTTTCTTGCCAAAGACTTTACTTAAATTTTTTACGGTAACGATTGGCACCAAATTCCCCCTTTTTTTCTAGTCATCAAAAAAGTGACCATACTATCGTATCATAGTGTGGTCACTTTTGTAAAAGATTGTTGTTTCAAGGTTTGTTCCATATAAAAACATAAAAGCGCCCCCATTACTGGTCTCATCAGCCATGGGCACGCGGGGAAAAAATTTGAAAATCATTTCTATTTTCAGAAAAATCGTCGCTAGTTTTCAAGAGCCGATTTGATCGGCCCTGACAAATTTCAGGTCTTTTCATCCACCTGAAAACAAATTGCCTTGGGTGAAAATAGGCTGACTTCTCCTGAAAATTCTCAGCCTACCGAAACAAAGCCGCACTGGCGTCATCCATGTAAACAACTTCCGACAATTCCGGTCGCTCAAAGACATGGAGGAAATCGGCCAGCGATCCTGCCAACGGCCGCCGCTTCAACTCGGCTTGATCCAACCAGGTCACCGCCCCTTCGCGACTAGATTTCAAAGTCCCACTAAACTGATCCGTGCGATAGAAGTAAATCACCCGACGAAAAGGCGCGCCAGCCGCGGTGTGATCCGGATATTGACACAACCCCACTAACTTCAAATCGCGCACAACCAAGCCAGTCTCCTCGCGCATCTCACGAACCGCCGCATCATAGAAAGGTTCGTGAGCTTCCACATGACCCCCAGGAAACGTCAATCCGGGCCAATCTTTTTTTACCCGGTTCTCAACTAACACTTGGTCGCCCTTGGTGATCATCACTAAGTTCAAAAACAGGGCTGGTTCTGGTTCGTGTTTCATTAGAATCACTCATTTCGTTTGATATTTTGTTCAAGGCGCACCACGATATTCGGCTAATCAACGCTATCCCCGGATTCCCAGCGTTGCGGCGGATAGAAAAAGTGCGTCATTCGTTGAAACACCAAGTCATTCCCCACGAAAAACAAACAATCATCAACGCTCAGTTTAGCGTAGGGGCCTGGCGAAACTTGTAACGTCGTGCCATGGCGCAAAGCAACGATGGTGGCGCCAGTGTTTTGCCAGATCTTCAAGGTCCCAATTGTTTCGTCCAAATGCTGGGCCTCCGCCGTTAAAACCAACTCAAAAGGCGCTAGCGGATTGGCCTGCTGAACGCGATTGGTTTGGGCCACCAATTGATCCAACAGCTGGGAGAACTGAGTCAGTTCTTCCTTCTGCCGCGTAACACTGGCCAGAACTTCCCCTTTCAGATCACGTAAAGACGCGACTTCCTGGTACTGTGTCACAAATTCGCCGGCGCGCTCGATCGAAGCCACGAAGAAGCCACTGCCATGTTTGGCCTCAACGATGCCCAGATCGGCTAAGATACTAATGGCTTTACGCGCGGTCTCTGGGGAAACGCCATAGGTCGCGGCGACCGCGGACCGGGCGTGTAACTTGGCGCCTACAGGGTATTGGTGCTCCCAGATCTGTTGAGCCAGGTCAGCGGCGATTTGCTGATAGCGTGAGCTGAATTGTTTCTTGGTTGTCACATTGCTCTCTCCTTGTCTTAGATTCTTGCGTTCATTGTTGCTAAAATCGGCGGTTTAGCCAACCGCCACCTGGCCGCTCTACTAGAATAAAGTAGGTTGGCCGCGGCTTGCGCTGCGAAATTCGGGGTGAGCTCGCTGTGGGCACTGTTTTGAGCCAATCCGCAAAGTGCGCGGCTTGTCTCAAAATCAGGCCTTGTCCTAAGCGGCAGAGCCGCCAAAGACAATTTCACGGCGATCTCACCCCGAATTTCTCCGCTCCAGCCGCTCAACGTTATAACAGCCGTTTGAGCACTCCCGCCAATTGGCAAGCTATCGCCAATTGATGGGGGGAACCACGCAATTAACGACCATGGTTAGGGGTTACAAGTTTTAAATTGGTGACACCATCACAGTCTGCTTGATAAACTCAAGCCAGTTCTTGATGAATCAGTTGAGTCCGGTCGGTTTCACCGAGGATTGTCTAGGAAGCAGGAAAAAGGTCCAACCGATATAATCTGTTCCAACCAATTAATCCAAATCCGTTGGCATTGCCGTACCACCCCAAAAGAGGGCGATTGTTTGACCGCTAGCTCGCAAAAGCACTTCGTCTAATCCTTCGCTTCGATTGCAGATAGGCTCAATTCTGCCTAGCAACCGGCTGGGACTGCGCGGCTCAGTGGTGAAATTGTCCTTGGCGGCTTTGCCGCTTAGGACAAGGCTCGATTTGAAGACAAGCCGCTGATTTTGCGGATTGGCTTCAAACGATGCCCACCGCGTTCCAGCCACGATAAACGTCCTGAGGCGGTTGCGCCACCACCAAACCCAGCACACCCACAATCAAGCACAGACTGCTGGAATCCGTTGGCATTGCCGTACCACCCAAAAAGGTGGGCAATTGTTTGACCGCTAGCTCGCAAAACCACTTCGTCTAATCCTTCGCTTCGATTGCAGATAGGCTCAATTCTGTTCAGCAACCGGCTGGGACTGCGCGGCTCAGTGGTGAAATTGTCCTTGGCGGCTTTGCCGCTTAGGACAAGGCTCGATTTGAAGACAAGCCGCGCACTTTGCGGATTGGCTCCAAACGACGCCCACCACGTTCCAGTCCGCAACAGCAGTCCCAGCCGGTTGCGCTCACGCGCAACACCCTACCACACCTGCAATCAAGCACAGGTTCAGAATAGAAAAAATCAATTCAAACCGATGCCCAACACGTCCAATCCGCTCACAGCAACCCAGCAGTAAGATCCAAGTAATAATAGACATCGCCTTTACCCGCCTGAGTCGTAAAGCGGTAGTCATGATCATTAAAGCCGCCAATCGTGAACCCTAAGGCAAGGTAAAACCGGTTGGCGTTTAAATTGTCATCTTGGGCGATGGTTGTCAGTCCCCGGACGCCCCGCTCTTGACCAAGACGAGCACCGGCGCGAAGTAATTGTCGGCCGATTCCTTGTTGGCGCCATGTTGTGGCCACTTTCAGATCCGCCAAGTAAAGATCGTGGTTCCAGCGCCATTCAAAAATGGCGAGGCCGACGCACTCGTTCTGGTTGAAAGCTCCCAGGGCAAAACCCGCCTGGTCGATTGGCGCTAATTGATAGTGTTCTTCAGGAAAGGTTTGCCATGTTGTTTTTTTGGCGAGTTGCTCATGATGCTGCCAGCCGTTTTCATCGCGGGTAACCAATAATTGGCCCAGCAGGGGGAATGGTTGGTTGGGCATTTGTAACGCTGTTTCTTCTAGGGCCGTGATCCGTCTGATCTCAATGGTCATTTCCAATGCACCTCGAATTTTGACATGATTTTAGCTTAGCACAATTGCTGACTATTAGGCGCGCTTCGGTTAATTTTTTTGTTCAATGCTACCTAGATTTCTTTCAGAATAAGTGCAAACTTACTCTTGTAAATCGATAGAAATTCGCCTATCATTATAGATGGAATGTAACCGCTATCAAAAATCAAACGAATAGGAAGTCAATTATTATGAAAATAGGAATTATTGGTGCAACCGGTCACGTCGGCCGCTTCATCACCAATGAAGCATTGCGACGAAAGCACGAAGTTGTTGGGATTGTGCGTAATGTCCCTGAAGAAACGACCCCGGGCCTCACTTATCTACAAAAAGATCTCTTCAATCTGACCAGCGCGGACATTGCGGATTTCGACGTACTCGTCGACTCCTACAACGCCCCTGAAAACGAAGAAAATCTGCACGTGGCCACCATGAAACACTTGGTTGGGATCTTACAGGATGCGGACACACGGCTTTTGGTCGTTGGTGGCGCTGGTAGCTTGTATGTGGATAATAAACTGCAAACCAAATTATACGAGACGGATGACTTCCCTGCAGATTTCAAAGCCACAGCCGCTAATATGAGCGCCGCCCTGGATTACCTTCGGAACGCTAAGAATGTGCGTTGGACTTATCTCAGCCCGTCTAAAGACTTCTTGGTCAATGGCGCGCGGACTGGTCGCTACAAGGTTGGGCAGGAACAACTGCTGATCGGCAAATATGGTAAGAGCGAGATCAGTATGGCCGATTACGCCATCGCAATGTTGGACGAGATCGAAGAGCCCGAACATCAGCAACAACGCTTCACTGTTTGCGCGGACTGATTCTGCCCGATCAACTTTTAAACGAATCAGGCAACAGCTGAGAAGCATAGTTGCCCGTAAAAAACAGCAACCTCCAATTGAAGGTTGCTGTTTTTTTGAAACGTGCTCGCTGACCTAGCTTCTTCCACTTAACTACGCTAGGCTTCTAGATGCAAAGTTCAGCCTCCAAAAGCCTAGCTAGGTTAATGCTCAAAGCCAAACCGTTGCGCTCCGCACTCTTTACTTTTCATTGGGGACAAATAGTGAATGGATCGATTGATTGTTGTAGATTTTCTCGATGGCACGGGCAAAGAGATCCGCGACTGAGAGGCTGACCAGTTTAGGGAAGTGTTTATCTTCTGGGATGCGAATCGAATCAGTCACAACCACTTCTTTAATGATTGATTCCTGCAATTTCTCGGTCGCGCCTTTCGAGAAGATCGCGTGGGTCGCGCAGCCATAAACTTCTTTGGCGCCAGCGGCCTTCAGGGAGTTCGCTGACCAAACCATCCGATTGGCGGTATCGATCAGATCATCGGCGATGATACAAATTCGATCGTCCACGTCACCAATAATATCCAAGGGATCGACGCTAGGGTCACTGTCGCGCTTGTCAACAATGGCGATCGGGCAATTGAACGTTTCCGCTAGAGCCCGCGCCCGCTTAGTTGAATTGTGGTCCGGCGCGACTACGACTAGGTCATCAGGTCCGCCTAAGCGCTTGCTGATAAAATAATCCGCGATCAGGGGCAGGCCTTGCAAATGGTCAACCGGAATATCAAAGAACCCTTGAATCTGATCCGCGTGCAGATCCAAAGCGACCACGCGATCGGCGCCACCGATTTCAATCAAATTCGAGACCAATTTCGCTGTGATCGGTTCCCGCGACCGGGTTTTACGATCCGCACGTGAATAAGCAAAGTAAGGCAGAACCACATTGATCGTGTGGGCGCTGGCCCGACGCAAGGCATCCAACATGATCATTAATTCCATGAAATTCTCATTGACGGGATCATTAACGGACTGGATCACGAAAATATCATCACCACGAACAGTTTCATTAATATTGATTTGGATCTCGCCATCCGCGAAATGCTTAACCGAAGTACTCAATAATGGGGTACCGACTGATTCGGCCACCGCCTCCGCTAAGTCAAAGTTGCCGTTTAAGGCGATCAATCTCATGGCATGACGATTATTTGCTCTAGCTACCATTTGTTCCTCCAATTTAACTTTTTAAATTCCAAAATGGTTTCAACACTCCTATTATAGTTGAAACCGGCCGTAATGACTAGAAATATCCTAAATTCACTGGGATTTTTCCTAGAAAAGCGGCGGCAATGGGAGGGCCCACTCACTTAACAGGGCACGTTTATCCGTCGTTACAGATAAACCACTAAGTTTTGTCTAAATATTTGCATTTAGTCGCTTAAAATTAGACAATAGAGTGTATAGTAAGTAATAGCAATTTGGTGGAAAAACTATTTAGGGGCGGAAACTCATGGGTGAACAGGCAAAACGGCAACAACCCGAAGAAAAGCAAGAAAGCTTTTGGAAATGGTTATTAGAGGTCATTATACTGGCCGCGGTGATTTTTACTGGGGTCCAATTATTGTTCACTCATGTCTTGGCCAAGGATGTCGTTTCCGGACCCTCGATGCAACCAACTTTCTATGATGGCGACCGCTTGATCACCTCACGTCTGAGCAAAATCAAACGTGGCGATGTCGTCGTGTTAGAGGCACCAGATGAACCGGGCAGTCTCTATATCAAGCGCGTGATCGGCCTACCTGGGGATACAGTAACGGCCAAAGGTGGCCACGTTTATGTCAACGGGAAGCGACTGAGCGAGCCTTACCTGAAAGAATACGATCCCGGCAACGGCTTGCCCTTCCAAGAAGATTTCACCCTACAACAAAAGCTCGGGCGGAAAACGGTGCCAGCGAATAGCTACTTTGTGATGGGGGATAATCGGCCGATTTCCAAAGACAGTCGCCGGATCGGTTTCATCAAGAAATCGGCGATCAACGGTGTCGTTAAACTTAGGTACTGGCCACTGAGCCGGCTTAAGTTCTTCTGAGGCTAACGCTAGCTCCCACCGCCCAAATCATGACCGCTCCCAGCTGCCAACACGTAGGCAGCCACGTGGTAGCGCGGCCCCAACACCAATAAATCGCAAACAAAAACTCGTCCGACAAATTAATGTCGCACGAGTTTTTTAGTTGCCTGTAGCCCAACCAACTATTTAGCGGCCCGGCCTTTATACGTACTTGTATCTGTGTTAACGGTGATCACATCGCCTGCAGAAATGAAATCAGGCACATTGACGATCAATCCCGTCTCCAAAGTTGCAGGTTTCCCACTACCAGTCACAGAGCCACCCTTGATTGAAGGTTGGGTCTCGGTCACTTTCAAATCAACCGTACCTGGTAAGGTGATCCCAATGATTTCACTACCGTAGAATTCGATCTGAACGGTGGCATTTTCCAACAAGTAGCTCAATTCATGCTCGATTGAAGCAGTTGGAATTTCATATTGTTCATAAGTCGTCATATCCATGAAATACGCCACGGTATCTTGGGTATACAAATATTGAGCTTCTTTGTTCTCCATCATGGCCAGTTCGATCTTTTCGTTGGGGCGCATGGTCGTTTGAACAGTCCCACCGCCACGAACATCATATAATTTGACTTGCATCACCGTGTTCCCTTTACCAGGCTTGTGGTGGTTGCTTTCAATTACTTTGATCAATTTGCCATCTTTGACAAAGGTCATTCCCGCGCGTAAATCGATTGCTTCTGTCATCTTTTCGTCCTCGTCCTTTTCGCGAATTATCAGCCTGGGCTGAACCCATGCACCCTCTAAAAGCACATAGCAAGTTTTATTATACCATAGAAGGTCGCAATGGGCGATGCGCAGATTTGTACCCTGGGTTAGCCCGTTAAGCAAAAAGTAGGTTGGCCGCAGCTTGCGCTGCGAAATTCGGGGTGAGCTCGCTGTGGGCGCTGTTTTGAGCCAATCCGCAAAGTGCGCGGCTTGTCTCAAAATCAGGCCTTGTCCTAAGCGGCGAAGCCGCCAAGGACAATTTCACGGCGATCTCACCCCGAATTTCTCCGCTCCAGCCGCTCAACGTTTTAACAGCCGTTTGAGCGCTCACGCCAATTGGCCAGCTATGGTCAATTGATGGGGATTCACGCAATTGACGACCATGGCTAGTAGTTACAATCTTTAAATTGGTGACACCAGGACAGTCTGCCTGATGAACTGAGGCAAGTTCTTGATGAATCAGCTGAACCGGTCGGTATCCTACCAAGGATTGTCGAGGGAACTGGTAAAGATTTCTGGCCTACGCAAACTGTACCAATCAGCTATAATCCGTATCAGTTGGTGTTGCCGCACCACAAAAAAGTGGTCAACTTTCGACCTCTTACTTGCAAAAGCACTTCGTCAGATATCCAGCTTCGATGGCAGATAAGCTCGATTCTGCCTAGCAACCGCCTCAGGACGTGTGGCTCTACCCAGAGTGCGAGCCGGCCTGCATTGCTTCTGAGCATTAGCCTAGCAAGGATTTTGGAAGCTGAACTTTGCTTCCAGAGGCCTTGCGTAGCTAAGCGGAAGAAGCTAGGTCGGTGAGCACGTTTCCAGCCACGATAAACGTCCTGAGGCGGTTGCGTCACCACCAAAACCCCAACCCCAGCACACCTGCAATCAAGCATAGGCTCAAGAACCGACACCGGCCGTTCCCAAGCAACAAGAAAATAGAGCCTGTCTGGGGATTCATGAACAGACCCTATCTCCTGGGGGACATTAGTGAGAAAGTACGGCTGGCTGAGGACTCGATCCGGTCAACGTCCAAGTGATCGTGCTACTGAACGTTTGACCAGCACTCAGCTGGATTTGGGGATTCGCGCCAAAAGTCAGCGTTCCCTGAACCTGATTCAGCCCGGGTGATTCATGGGCGGAATCAGCAATTGTAACCAGTTGATTCTGACTGGTCAAGATAACTTTACTTGCGGTGGCCAAGCCACTGATCATTAAACTGGCAGTTTTGATTGTCTGTTTATTTTGGTCGAGTAGCGGTCCCATTTGAGCTTGTAGTTGCCAGGTCGTATCGCTGGCGGTGGTCCGGGTATCTGCGATTTCCAGGTAGTCATCGCCTTGATTAACTGACTTAAGGGGCATTTGGACCACGCCTTGATACAGTTGCGAACCGGTAACCGTTCCAAAACTGAAATTAGGGACTTGCACCAAACTCAAAGCATTGGCCGCTTCGCCAATGGCTAGTTGCGCCAAATTAGTCGGAATTGTTAGCGTCGACCCACCGCTGAAATTCAAGGTTAGCGTCAGGCCCACATAATATGGCGCACCGGCGGCAGTCGCCGCTGCGGCCGCGGTCACAAAGCGACTGTTTCCGGGAATGGTTAGTATTTGCTGCCCATCTAACTCCTCAGGGGTGGTGAAATTACCACTGCTATTTTGCACGTCTGTAGGAAAGGCCGCGCTGGTATAAGTGCCGGCGGCGTTTTTCGAATAATAGCGCCATTGATAAGTACTGCTGGTCAAACTGGCATTGCCGCTGCTATCAGCGCCGTAGAACTCGGCGGTCAGCTTGTCTAGTCCCGCTACCGGCCAGGAAATCCCATCCTTACGCACCGTATCCAACGGTAGATCTTGTGCTTTCAAACCGCCAGCATAAACAGTCGTTGCGGTATTCAGGCCGTTGACTGTGGCAGTCAGTGTCGCCGGCAACCCAGGCGTATTAGGATCGGTATTGATTTGATCAGCGATGGCTGCGTTGTCCACTTGAAAAGTGTTCCCACGACCACTGGTGCTGGTCAGATCTAATAAATCGTTAGTGGACCAAGTAACGGGGTTAGTCGCGTCGGCCGGCGTTAGGTCCGCATTGACCGAATAGCTGAGATTGGGCAAAACAACCGCGGCCTCTGGTGTAACGGTGACTGCAGAGGCGCTGACCGCTTCTGCAGTCACCACGACCTTGGCTAAGTTTGAGTAGTAATAACCAGCATTGAAACTGATTCGCATCTGGAAATAATAAGTACCAACCGCCAGTTGCTGACCATAACTAGGTCCATAGCCGATTTTAGCCGCATAGAGATTACTCAAGGTTCCAGAAGTCGTCGAATAGCTACCGGCATTCGGATCACTTTGCCAAGTCACACCATCCGTGCCTAACGTCCACTTGGTCATCAAAACTTTGGGCTTGGTGAAGACATTCAAATCTAAGCCAGCCGCCTTGACGGACAAATCAACGTCGCTACCAAGCGTGACATATTGTGCGGCCGGTGGTTGTTGGGTAAAACCGGCACGAATCGGAAAATTCAAAGTGATCAGTCCATCCGGGCTAGGCGTTTGGACCCCATCTGCCACTGTTGGAGCGGCCAGAGGTTCCGATTGCGCGCCAGCGTCCGAGCGCGGCGTCGCGTTGGCATTACCAGTACTTGCCGGCGCGACTGGCCCACCTGTTATTGTCGGCGCAGTTTCCGTGGCAGTTTCAGTCGTTGTAGCAGTCGTTGTTTCGGAGCTACTGTCACTGGCAGTCGCGCCACTTCCTACCACTGGTAACGCACCAGTTTGCCTATTGGCGATGCCTTTATCATCGGTAATAATACTTTGAGACTCACTGTTCAACGCGCCGCCACTTGCGTCTGGCTGATTGCCCGCTGATGTGTCCGGTAGCACGAGAGCCGGCGTTGCCTGTAACACCTGGGCTGCTGGTAGCGCTACGGCAATAAAGCCATTGCCGAGTAGCAGCGCCGCCATGAGCCCGCTAAGTTTCTTGTTCATTAAATAGTCCCCCCCGCGGTGCTTTACCATTTAATGTTTGAAATGAGACTTAATCTCCCGTAATCTGATCCCAATAAAAATCAGCGCGCCAACCGCAACCAGTGCAAGTGCGAGCATGACCCAGATCCACCAAGGCAGTCGCTTCTGAATCAATTGTTGATTGGTTGTTTTGGCGGTGGTCCGAGCGATCGTAAAGTCCCGTTGCAGATCAAACGTACTCGCACCAGAAACCAGCTTGATTTTCAACCGATAATCACCGGGGGCCAGACTCTTGCCTCCCGTGGCGAATTGATAGTTCAGGGTCGAGTTTGGCGCCATCTCATAATTCTGATTGTCTTGCTGGAACAATACATTGGTGGACCCAGCATGATAAAGCCGCGCCTTGATGTTGATTTGCCCAAAAAGGACGGGCATGCTGTTGTGGATGCTGGCCACAAGATCGGCGACCCCGCCGCTGGTTTTCGGCTTGACTCCGGTCAAACTCAACTTGGGCGTCAAACCGGCCTGCCCCGCTTCAACAAGCATGACGGGCAAGGCCATGGCAAATTGGTTGTGAATGCCCAATTGGTTTTTAGTCGCTGGCGCCCCGGTTTTCCGTTGGACGTAGATACTGCCTAAAATCGTCCCCGCAAACGGTTGTGCGGGCATCGTCAACTGATAAGTGACTTGTTGACTGCTTGCTGGCGCTAACGTAATTGTCTTGACCGTCGCTTGATCTTGTGCCAGATCAGGTAATAGATAGGGCGCACTCTTATCTGGGACGGCGGTCGTT
Organism: Lapidilactobacillus salsurivasis; assembly: GCF_054785215.1. NCBI lineage: Bacteria > Bacillati > Bacillota > Bacilli > Lactobacillales > Lactobacillaceae > Lapidilactobacillus > Lapidilactobacillus salsurivasis. The sequence goes on from NZ_BAAABI010000001.1 coordinate 407,115, forward strand.
GGCGTGTAGTTGACGACGCCTTGATCGGTGGTCGTCGCGGCAATCAACGAGACGGTCAACGCCAATTTCTTGGTTGAACTGAGATTCTTGACGGTCACTGTCAACGGGTATTGTTGTCCCGGCTTGGTTTTCAACGAGTAATAGGACACCTGATCAGCGACCTGTCCCGCACCAAACTGGGGAATGATTGTAAAGTCCGCACCAGTATCTGCCGCTTTGACTTGACTGACCATCCCGAAACTTAAGGCACCAGCAATCAATGCCAAGACAATGCTGAGCCATTTCTTGATTTTCATCATGATCCCCCCCGGTTCATGTGTGAATCAATTTGTTGTGGATCAGTGGCTCCTGCCCAGCCAACCACATACTACCGGCTGGATCCCACTATGTATAACCCAGGTGTTGACACATCTGGGTTAATGACAAGCCTAAGAGATCAGCTTGCTGGCGTTGCTGTTGGGGCTGTGGGTCCGTTCGAAGTCAGCGTCCAAGTCAAGCCGGCTGAATAGGTATCACCTTTTGCTAAAATCGCCTTTGGATTGGCGCTTAAGGCTAAGGTGTTGGCACTACCGTCGAAGCTGTAGCTGTAATCGCCATGGGTCGTCCCATCGCTAGTTGCTAGACTAACAGGTTGGCTGCTATCTGCTACCTTAGTGGCAGTAAATGAAGGCCAGGTCGTGCCGACGCCAGCCAAAGTAATCTCAGCGCCAGTCAATGACTTTGCTGGTGCAATTGTTGTCGCGAATGGCGTCAACGCCGCCGACAAAGTCCAATTACTTGATCCTAAACGGGTATCCGAGATATTTAAGTCTCCAGTGACCGCTGCCGTTTTGCCGGTGAAGCCACCATAAATATCCGCCCCAGGGACTTCACCGAATGCGAAGCTGGGTGCTGACTTGATTTCCAAAATGCCAGCATCCGCATTCTTTGGATCCAGATCCGTAACTGAGAAACTTGCTGTTGAAGTACTGGTCGTCGTGTCCGCTTTAGCAGTTTCTGGTGCCAAAGCTAATGCACCAAGCACTGCCGCAGACGTAACGAGTCCTGCTAACCACTTCTTCATGGTATAAAACCTCTTTCCCTTTTCAATCCGATTGGAGTTAGACCATTCCCTAACTTCAAAGCAAATTATACATTATCGATTCAGGAATGGATAATCTCAAGTCCTGGTTTCGGCCTTTAGCAACCACAAAGTTGGCTAGTCACGTTCCAACCGTCAGTTTGTTTTAGTTCCTATAAAAATCGCGATCCAATAAACATAGACATGGTTTTGCCAAATAATTCGTTTTTAATTTCATTGGCGGATTTTTTGTAAAACCACCAAATTATCGTGATGATCACCTTAAGATTCATCGCTAAATATTATGCATTATTTTATAAGCTTAGTCGGGTCCAATTTTATCTGTCAACACATCAAAAAAACACCAATTTGGACTCGTCTGGTCCAAACTGGTGTTGATACAAATTTCTCATTCGTCGTGACAAGGTGCCGCTGGTAGAATCGACCCGTCACTTAAATCCGTTCATTCTAAAGCGGCAGCTACCGGCGTTCCCGTTGTTAATGTCCAATCGATCGTCGCCTGAAATTGCTGCTTATCATAGAGTTGCACATCCCCATTTTCTGGTAAAGCTAGTTGCGCGCCGACCTGATAAAGACCACCAGTACCGGTGCCATCGCCGGTTAGAATCGTGCTCAATGGTTGCGCCGCGTCGATGATCGGCGCCGCCCCATTGATCGTCGGCAAGCCTTGTAAAATCAGTTGCGGCCGTTGCACGCTTTGAATCGCCTGGCCACTGCCGGTTTCCAGGCTGGTGAAATCCGTCAACGTTGCCGAAAGCTGCCAAGCAGCTCGCTGGGTATTGGCCCGATTGTCATAAACTTGGAGAAAGCGATTCTCCATATTCGTCGCCGTGGGCATTTGGGCTGGGTCGCCATTGGTCCCGTTGTAAATTGTCGTTGGCCTCAAACTAGCGAAATCAAACATCGGGACTTGTTGCAGCGTTAGTTGACCAGGTTCCTCGACTGTCGGCCCTTCAACCACCCGTAACTCGGCATTATTCGTAAACGAAGAGGCATAGGTATTCTTACCTTTTTTGATTTCGATCTGCAGCCGTAGATACATCGGATAACCCCGCTCCAGTTCGCTTTTGGCATCCTGCAGTAATTGATCATTGGCCGGGATCGTCAAAATTTGGCTATCATTGAGTGACAGCGGCGTTGTCCCCTTGAAATCACCACTGCTGTGCACCACATTCTTATAGGATGAAGCCAGCTTCGTTTCGCTATATTTCCCCTTCTTGTCGGCTTTACTGACCTTCCACTCATAAGTGCTATCGGCAGCAATCGCCGCTTCTTCTTCCAGATCTTCCCCGTCAAAGAATTCGTTGGCATACTTGCTCAGGCCATCGACCGACCATTGAACCGCATTATTCGTCGCAAAAGCTACCGGCACCTCCTTGGCGCGTAATCCGCCAACATAAAGCGAGGCAGTATCAGATAAGAGGGACTCACCCGTTTCCGAATTGACGCTAACACTTGCCCGCAATAAATCAAAGGGCAATCCTGGTGTGGTCGTCGAACGGTTAACGGCACTAGCAATCAAGCTATTGGCCACCGTAAATTCGGTATGACGACCCTTATCTGGCGCAAAAGTAACACCACCGCTTGGCGAATCCCAGCTGACCACACTCGTTGAATCCGCTGGCGTCAGATTAGCCTTGGCCTCATAGTCCAAATCCGGAAGGACGACATTGGATTCTGCCGTAACAGCAATATCCTTCGCTGGTCGTTCACTTTCCAAAACGACCACCTTGGCCAATTTTGAATATCGAGTTGAGCTTACTAGGCCGTAATCAACGCTCATTTGGAAATAATAAACACCAACGCTTAAAGATTCGAAATTATCACCGAAAATAATCTTGGCTGACTGTTTGTTTGTGATGATCGAACCGCTGGGTTTCACCTCCAACTCCTGTAATTCCCATTTGCCCTGACCGTCATTGCCTGCGCGATTCCACTCCCATTTATTGATTTTAACCATGACACTACCAAACAAGCCTTGGTAGATACCTGTTGTTTGGACACTCAAGTCAACCTTCAGATTTTCTTCTTCGACCACGTATTGTTCCCCTTGGGGTTGGGTCAAGAAGCCTGCACGTAAGGGAAGGACAAGGACATTGATGCCTTTGCTACTTGGCTTCTTATAGCCATCCGCTTTGGCCGGCGGATCCGGATCGGGCATTGGTGTTTCTTCAACATCGTCCTCATCCTCGTCCGATTCAGCATCCGCAGCTTCATCAAGATCTTCGTCCGGATCCTCGTCCGGAGCTTCATCCGTGTCCTCATCTGTACCTGTATCAGGATCCGACCCGTCTGGATCGACGGTCTCATCAGGTTCCGGTTCACCGGCCCCATCCACGTCAGTCCCCCCGTTCTCATCTGGCATGGTTTCGTCCGTTTCCCCAGAGTTGTCATCAGTCTGCTCAGATTGATCCATTTGTTGGTCCCCAGCAGACATCGCCGTCTCTGTCGTTGTGAGCGCCGCAGCTGCCGCCTGTTCCACTTGGCTCAGCGCCAATGGTCCCGCCAGCAAATTGATTAGGAAAGCAATTAGAATTGTACGATTGATTACCTTGCGCATGGTGTTCACTCCTCCGAAAAGATTGGCAAATCGGTGTCATTTGATTGGATCAATCCCGTTGTTTCTTAGTCCGTTTCCGCAATAACAGAACCAATAACACAGCAATGACGAGTAGCAATCCGCCAATGATCAGCCACAGCCAGAGTCGTGATTGGGTGCGGTTATCGGTCTGCAACGTTTTCTCAACGGTTTGTCGTTGACCGGCCTTGATCGTAAAATCTTTGGTCAGCTTGAAAGTTTGGGCCCCCGAAGTTAGTTTCATCTGCATGGTGTATTTTCCCGGTGCCAAGGTCTGACCACCGGTAGCAACATGATAGTCCATCGTTGAATTGGGTGCCATTTCATAATTCTGATCAGTCTGAGCCAAAAGCACTTTTGTTTGACCCTTTTTGGTAACCTGAGCGGCTATTTTGATTTTGCCGAACATTACCGGCGCCAAATTATGCACCGGTGTTTTCAGATACGCCGCGCCACCAGAGGAATCCAGGCTGATCGCTTCCAGCTGTAATTCCGGCTTTTTGACCGGGTTGGTGGCGGACTTGAGTAAGACGGGCACCAGCATTGAGAACTCATTCAAAATGCCAATACTATCTTGACTTTTTTCCTGATCGATCCGGCGCACAAAGATGCTCCCCAGAACCGTGCCTTTGAGACCATCCTTGGGAATCGTCAAGTCAAAGCTGACTTTCTCGATCGCGCCAGGTTGCAGTGTCACCTGCTTGATTGTGGCCCCATCTTGGACCAGTTCGGGCAAAGTCGTTGTCGCCGTTGCATCGCGCTGTTTCTTCGTCGGGTGATAATTGATCTTACCTTGATCGGTGGTCGTCGCTGTGACGAGGCGAATTTCGAATTGATGAGCCTGGTCAGAACTGAGATTCTGCAAGTTGACTGCCACCGGTAAAACCGCCGCCGGCTGCGCGAGATAGCTAAAATAATCATCCGTTTCACTGCTTTGTTGATCGGAGAAGACCGGTGAGATCGTAAACTCCGAGCCACTGGTTTGCGCCGCAACTGGCCGCGCTGTCACCCCGATAACGGTCAGGGCGACCAAGCTCACAACCAGTGCCAAAAGTTTTTTCAATTTCATCACAGGAACCCCCCAATTCAATTCCAGCAACTGCACATCATGATTTCTTCAAGGTGCCCTTCTCATAAAAATCCAGGCAAATGAAGTTACTTTGCCCGGACCGATGATTCAATGAAACCTTTTCATTTTAGTGGGCAAGCCGCTAACATCCGGCCATTTCGTTCTCGCTAAATCGCGGCGCTTACAATTCTTCGGCAACCGGTGAGCCAGAGGAAAGGGTCCAATCCAAGGTTGCTGCATAATGGCTATCTTCAGCAATCGATGCTGAACCATTGGCATTCATTGACAATGTTGGATCAGTAATTGCCAAGGTGAAGTCCCCGTGATGAGCCGCGTTATTACTCAATACGGTCCCGGAACCACCATCGCTCAAACTCACATTATTTTGGCCGATCACACCGTGTTTTGCCGTAAAGGCCAAGGTCGCACCGGTCAAGGTGTTGGCGCCTTCATCTTCGGTAAAAGTTCCCATATTAAGGTCTAAACTCCAGTCAGCTTCCTTAACACGATTGTCGGCTACGATCAGGTCATCCGCCTGCTCGAGACCGGTATTGAACCCATTATAGATTTTACTGATACTCAGATTTCCGGCTCTGAAGGTCGGAACACTTTTCAAGATTAATTTACCACTGCCTGGATCTGGATCTGGGTCATCAGGGTCTCCGTCGACGGTGACAGTGAAATCTGCAGTCGATTCGTTGTTAACGTCATCAACCACTGCTTTGGTCGTTGTTGTGGATAAAGCAAAAGTACTCGCAGCGAGCAAAGTCACCGCTAATAAAGGCATCGATTTTTTCATGTTGGATCTTCCTTTCATCTCCCGTAATTACGCCGGGCCCAATTCCCGGCTTCAGTGTATAATATACAGACAGGTCTAATTCTCGTCAATTTAAAAAACCGCAAAAAACGAATAATTATAGATTTATGATAAGAAACACCAAATCATAAGTGACATAGTGTCACCAATTATAGCAGCGTTTTCATCGTCTGGCAGTAGCTGATTATTAATTTTTAAAAATATTTTCTCTAATTATCCTGCTAAGTCAACTTGACGCGATTGCATATGGTCATTCTCGATATTCTGGAGAAAGAGCTTACTTTAAATTATGCAAATGTACAGATTGTCACTCCTGACTAGACTGATTTTGCCCGATAGTGCGTCTTACTTTGAGTCAACCGGCAGGCCGCCCACCAAGCCCAGCCGGCACTGAGAACTGCTGTGAAGATCACCAACCCTAGCAGGCGCTCCTGCTGCTCTGTGGGAAGCGCCAGCCGCCGCGTCGTGATCAGGGTCATGAACCGCAGATTTGTCCAGCCGAACTGGACGCTGGCTAGGCACAACACCGCCATGGTCCAACATTGCTGCAACAAACTACCTAGCGCTGACAGTTGGTACTTGACCAGAAAGATCCGCAACGACTGGCGGGGAAACGCTGCTGGAAGCTGTTGATTCAACCATTGATTTTCACTGCCGAGAAACAGCGCGCAGGCTAGGACACCGAAGAAGAATGTCGCCGACCATAGCATTGAAACGAGGCCGGCTACAAGCATTGGATAGCGCCAAGATAGCCGCGACCTCAGGAGGCCTGGGCCGCACAGCATCCCTAAAAGGTAGAGACAATAGATCGGCAAAAGCGTCGGTCGTTGAAAGCGTTGTTCACTGGCGAAGACAGCGTAGAGTAGCAACAGGTTCATAATAATGCCCCGATTTAAAAGCAGGATGGACCAGGGAAACCAACGTCGGCCCCAATATAGTTGAAGCCCTAGGACGACCAACCCCAACAATAAGCAAAAAAGACCGATTCCCTGCGTCACCGCTGGCGTCAACTTGATCAGCCGGGTCAGCCGCAGTCCATAACAAATCAGCAGTAAAGCCAGCAGGCCAAATTTCTCTGGCCACCCCAGCCGGCGCCGCGGCGCTGGCGCGGCTGCTGGTTGCGCAGTACCCTTGGTCGGTCCGTCACTGATTTTGTATTGAGATGGCAATGTTCGTTCCATTTGGTCCGTGCTGCGGCCAGTCTCCGGGAAGCGCCGCGCCAACGACCGAACGCCAAACAAAGCCAGCCCGTATAGCCCCGCCAGCACCAAAAAAGCACCGCGGAAGGTTACTTCCCAGGTGCTAAGTTGTTCGACGATCATCAAGATTATGAGTAATAAACCACCCCAAAGCCAATGTTCAATCGTCAAAAACGGCTTAGTGCTGGTGCCCAATGTGGTCTTCAATGTTAAGAAATAGGGCCACAACCAGCTGGCGGCAAGACCTAACAAGGCGCCACCCAAGGTACTGAGCAGCAGATTTTCGGGCCAGAGTAAGCATAAGGCACCGAGCAAGCCGCAATAGTTAGCCACCACCAGCATTGGCGCCGCGGCCAATTCAATCCAGGCCGTCAAGAAAATCCCCACCGCTCGAAACGCATACAATACAAGAAAGGGCAGGGCCAAGCGCCAATCACGATCCTGTTGATAAGCCACCAAACAGAAGAAATACGGTAAAATACAACCGGTATTGGCCAGTAAATTTAAAGCACCCTCTGCAATCAGGCTGGGCTTTGTTTGCATCCGCTGCCGCTTCTTTCTACATCATTTGCCCCATCATACGCCATCTGATCGGCAGCCGTTCATCAGAGTTTGTCTTTTTGTGAAAGAATTAAACCATTGGGCACATCTTGGAAATAGCGATTAAAAATGTCAACACCATAGCTGGTCACTTCGGGCATCCCCGCCAGAATCTTAAAGGTTCGTTGACCATCCTGTTCTCGCTGGGCACGCAGGAACAACGTTTGGGACCTGATGATTGGGGGCAATAATTCCTCCAAGTCAGTCAAGTGGCTGACCGTTACCACGGTTTGGCCGCTCTTGATCAGCCCGGTCAGAATTTCGCGGTTGATCAGCGCGCCTTCATGGGCATTGGTTGAAGCAAACGACTCATTCATTAGGAATAACTCGTGCCCCTGGGCTTGCGCAGTTAGATCCGCAAACCGTTGCAGTTCCTCAACCAACTTTCCACTGGTCATTTGCTGATCTTCTTCCCGCTTAAAGTGGGTCAGCACTTGTGCATATATGGGCACGTGACAAGTCTGCGCCGCAACGAAAAGTCCGGCCTGCGCCATCACTTGTGCCTGTCCCAAGCTCCGCAGAAAGACTGTTTTTCCGCCTTGGTTGGCGCCGGTGATCAAGGTCAACGGTTGCGTTTGGGGCTGGAAATCATTGGCAATCACGGCGTCAGCCTGTTCGTTCGCCAGCAAAAGCGTTAAATTCTGTAACCCCTGAATTTGCGGCGACCCAATCTGTGGAAAAGTAATCGTGGTCGCTTCAGGCAAGGCCGCACGTAAGCGCGTCACCGCAAGCAAGTAGCCTGCCTGCCACCGAAGTTCCGCGAAGAATCGCGCCAATTCTTGCGTGGTGTTGATCAACGCGACAACCAAAGAATAGGCGGCTTGTCCCAGATTACGCGCCGCCGCCTGATCGCTATTCTCATCCCGCTCCGCGATATAGAAATCGCTGACGCTGGTTTGATAACGGCTGGCCCAACCGGTCACCATGCCCGCCAATTTCGACTGAGCTGGCAAATACTGCAACTCGGCAATCAGACCGAGACATCCTTGTTGTAGCTGCGCCGGATAGGCATAATCGTGATTCGTCGCGGTCAAGGCATTGACCATTTGTTGCATTTCCTTGCGTTTGGCCGGTGCGAATTCAGTTTGCAGCTCCTGCCAAAAGCCCTGGAAATTAGCCGACGGCATTTGCGCCAATGGTAATTTCAAGATGGCGTTGATCCCATTTAAATAGGTCTGCAACAATTGGGTATTGCTATAGAGTTGATACGTGACCGAACCCGTGTAGATCCCCCAGGTTACTTTTTGCGCCGCGGCTTGGCAGGCAACAACTTGATCGTAGAGTTGTTGGATCACGCTCGGTTGTTGTAGTGCAGCTTGGACCGCCGCCTGGCAATATTGCACCTCCGCCGCTGTTTGGAGCGGTTGACACAGCGTTCGCGGCACGATTTCCGCCAAGTAATGATCATCTTGGCTCATTGCTTGCAAGGCGGGAGCTAGGGCCAGATCCGCCAGCAACATCTTCGCCGGCGCCGTCAATGTCGGTAAATCCGGCCATTGATCCTGTTGTCTGATCAGTTCAACTTTCATTACAATTTTGGGCGGGAAACCTCTAACTTTAGTCAGAGGAGGAAAGCCTGCACTTACTAACGCTAGTTAGCTTGCTTGCTTGGTCGTCCCGCCTTACCCCTTTCTGTTCTCTGATTTTGAATATAGTTGGCAACCGTCTCTTTTGACATGTTGCCGAGTGTCCCCATGTAATAGCTTGGCGAC